>PMXB01000011.1 GCA_003165935.1 Acidobacteriaceae bacterium
AAGTTTCCTATTTACAATCACTTAGAGAATCTGAGAGATTTCGCTCGCGCCTTTTGCTGGAGAGTACAGGTGCATCATCGAAAAGGCGATCATGGACTGTTAATCGAAAAGTGATTTCCGAATTCGCGACGATACGCTCGGATCCTGAAATAGGGCCATCGAAACGCTTCGCCTGAAGTGGTGCAACACTTTCGAAATATTGCGAGCATCCCCGTGAGGAGGCGTGCGAGGCTAGGACAGCAGCAGATCGCTCGGCTTTTCTCCTGCAAACGCCGGCTTCTTCGTGGCAAACGTCCTTTTGGCCTCGTGACCTGCCTCAGGAAACGATACAATTTCTGGGACCGGTGCAGAAAAAACGAGATTCCGGCTTGCAAATGATCTCAGCCGGAAGCCACGCCTCAGAATGCGGCCAAGGGGCAAGTGCGTGAATAGCGGTCAACTTCAATCTTGCTGGCCTGCCGGGAGTGATTCACATGTTCCCCTTTTCCCTGAATCTGCGAGCATCACTGGGCATTGCATGCGCCGTTCTCACGACGGCTGCCGCCTCCGCGCAAGCCCCTTCCGCAACAAGTACTGTCGTCGCTTTTGCCTACGGCGTGGGCATGCTTCAGGCGGGTGACCAGAATTTCTACGGGATTTCTACGTCCATTGAAATCCCGTGCGTCCCGAACGTAGGAGAGTGCGACAAAATCTATCAGGTCACCCCTGGCGGAGTGGCGACCATCTTCTACCTGTTTGATCAAGCCAACAACAACCTCGCCAATACCGCCAACAGCTGTCAACTGACAGATCTGATCGTCGACACGGACGGAGGCCTCTATGGCACCTGCATTTATGGCGGCACAGGGGGAAATGGATCGATCTTCAAAATCCCGCTCGACGGCTCGTCGCCGAACCCAACAATCCTGGCCAGCTTCGGCGCGAATGCGAAAGGAGTTCCCGACACCGGCTACCAACCGCAGTCGCTGGTTGAGGGCAATGACGGCGACATCTACTTCACCAACGCGGTGGGAGTGTATAAGCTCGACTCTTCGAACGGCAACGTGACTGCCGTCTACACTTTTCCGATTGAAACGCCCGCGAACATCTGTACAAATGGCTGTTACCCGACCTCGATCATGCAGGGAAGCGACGGGAATTTCTACCTGACGCTCGCCGTCGCTCCTGGAGCGGTCGCAGGCTACGTTGCATCTGCCGGCATTGGCGAACAGCCCGGCGCCATCGTCCAGGTGAGTCCTACCGGGCAGTTTCAACTGATCCACACGCTGGCCGCCGACGGGAGCGAAGGCGACACTCCCAGTGGCCCGCTGGTGCAGGACAGCACCGGCGCCTTTTATGGAATGACGGCGTCGAGCAACAACAAATACAACCAGACCGGCGCTGGAGTGGCTTTCAAAGTGACAACCGCCGGCAAATATACGATTTTGCACTCCTTCACAGGCGGGGCCGACGGCATGGTTGACGCGGAAGCTTTCATCCCTGTCCTCATTCTGGGAAGCGACGGAAATCTCTACGGCACAACCATTGCGGGCGGCAATACCACCTCTGACAATTGCGCCCCGTTTGGATGCGGGACGGTGTTCCAACTGACGACCGCTGGAGCCCTGACGACTCTTTATACCTTTACAGGCGGCGTGCCCAACGAAGATACGACGACGGTCCAGCAGAACCCGCAAGTCAATGGAGCGGGTCCACGGGCGCCACTGGTGCAGACTTCAGACGGCTCTTTCTACGGCATCCAGACCACTGCAATCGGCTTTCCAGTTGTCTTCAAGATCTCGCTGACGGATCCGCTTCCCGCGCCGATTCAAATCACCTTCGACCCCGCAACGGTGGCGCCCGGCGATACGACGACCCTCAACTGGTCGGTTGTCAATGCCTTTTCGCTGACCGCGCAGCAGTGCTCCGCATCGATTGTCGGGAACCCCGCCGGCGCCGACGCCGCAGATTGGACCGGTGTGCAGTCGGGCTTGATGAACGGCGTCGTGTATAGCGGGAGCGCAGACATCACGCCGACCGCGGAAGGCAATTTTACCTATGCGCTCACCTGTGGCGGGCAGGAAAGCGGATTCGCCACGCTGGCTGTGAATAACAACTCGTCGTTGCAGATCGAGCCGCCCAGCAAGGCCGCGCTCCAGGCGACGGTCTTACAGNNATGGCTCTGACGGCATTCGGCGGAACGGAACCGTACACGTGGTCGATCGAACCAGGCGGCACCGTGCCCCCAGGGCTCACGTTCGAGAACGGCACCTTCGAAGGTACGCCGCAGCAATTCGGCAAGTACTCACTCGTGGTCGAAGTGGAAGATGACTCCAAGCCGAATCCGCTGCCGCCGCAGTATCTATCAATCACCTTTAATGTCGTGTCTGGGCTCAATCTTCTGAACAGCCTGCCGAATGGTGTCGTTGGGACAAACTACCCGGGCTCTCTTGTGCCACTCACAACGGGCGGATTACCTCCCTACACCTGGACGCTCACGAAAGGGACTCTGCCCCCGGGACTTCAATTGATTCAAACCACCGGGGCGATCACCGGAACTCCCACGACGCAAGGCAGCTACCCGTTTACGATTACGGTCTCGGATTCAGAAGACCCGCAAGCCACCTTCCAGCAATCCTTCAACCTCGTCATCGGCGGACAACTTGAGCTTACGACCCCGTCTCCATTGACGCCGAATGCCGCAGTAGGACAGCCTTACTCGGTTCAACTCGCGGCATCCGGAGGGACAGCGCCGTATTTCTATAGCTTTGTTACGAACGCAGGCAGCGTGCCGCCCGGGTTGACCCTCTCGAGCAGTGGGCTCCTCTCTGGAACGCCAACCCAATACACGACTGCCGCCGGCGGTTACAACAACTTCTTCGTGATGGTGTCCGACTCATCCAATCCTCCGTTGTCGTCACCCTTTGGACTGGCAATCCAGGTCCAATCCACATTGCAGATCGTGCCTCCTACTCTGGGGGACGGCGACCCGGGTCTCCCGGACGGCACCGTGGGAGTTTTGACGAGCGTTCCACTGATGGCAACCGGAGGTGTTCCACCCTATAAGTGGTCTGTCAGCTCCACACCGAGCGCAAACCTGGATCTCGCGATTGTGGACGGAAATGTGCTCCAGTACTTCCCGACAGCTGCTCTTTACTACATGGTCACATTGACCGTTGCGGATTCGGAGCAATTCCCGCCTACCCCCCAGTTGAATGTTCCGCTGATGACCCTGCCTTTAGCGTTGCCGACAACGACAACGCTCACGTCGTCCAACACCACCGCGGGAACCGGCGAAAGCGTGACGCTTACCGCCAACGTGACCCAATCCGCCGGCAGCATCCCAACCGGACAGGTGCTCTTCGCTTACGGAACCACCACGCTCGGAACTGTGACGTTGGATGCAAACGGAAATGCCACCCTCCAGACATCGTTTTCCGCAACAGGCGTGTACAACATCACCGCCTCATACAGCGGGAACGGGACCGACGCGCCCAGCGTATCAAACTCGCTGACTGAGACGGTGGTCACTCCCGGAATCACAGCAGCGGTGAACCCCACAAGTTTGAGCATTCAGCCAGGAAGTTCGGGACAATTAGTTATCACGATTACGCCGATCGGCGGGTACACAGGGACCATTGATTTCTCCTGCGGCACGTTGCCGGCCCACGTATCGTGCGCATTCGCCCCGCCGACTTTGACATTGAGTGGCGCAGGGCCGTTTACCGACACCCTGACCGTCAGCACAAATGCTGCGGCGACGGCCCAACTCCGCTTTCCGGGCCAGGGCGGGAGGTTCGACAGCGTGCTCCTCGCTGCCCTCCTCTGGCTGCCGGGATCATTGGCGGCCATGTTCGGACTTAAACGCCGTAAGGGCAAGCACTCAACTTCGCGCCAGGTTTTCTGGATGATTGCGATCCTCCTGTGGATCGGCGCCGGCGCATTGAGTAGCTGCGGGGGGAAGTCGAGTTTTGCAGCGCCAGGTACCTATACGATTCCGATCACGCTCACGGTGAGCGGAGAATCGACTCAGAATATCAATGCCACTGTGATCGTCGAGTGACGCCGATGTTTCTTTGAAGGGGTCACCGAAACAAGAACAAGTCAAGAAAACAAGGGGAGGCTCTTAACCATGCAAAGATGCGATGCCATCAAGTTTCTGCGGATCGCCGCCGTGCCGGTGATCTCGCTCATCATCGGGCTTCCAGCTTTTGTCTCCGCTCAAGCGCAGGCCACACCCTCTACTGCCCCCGCCGCACCTGCTCTCCCCCCGGTCCAGTTGCAGACCTATACTGCGCCGGACCAAAGTGCCTCTGCCGGTGTGCCTGCCGGATGGAAAGTCGCAGGAGCCTCGCAAACAAATATCGAATTGACAGGGCCACAAGGCGAGGTGATCAACCTTGGACAAGGGATTATCGCGCACAACGGTNNGGGTTCCAATGCGGTGTGTTTGTGATCGCCGTCTCCGGGACCGCCACGCCGGGCAATGCTCTGGGCATATTCTGCTCGCTGCCCGAAGACCGCCTCCAGTTTTTCAAAAACTTTTTGACGGTTGGATCGGCCCCGACCGCCATAGCGGCCAAGGATGCGCCCACCATTGTAGCCGTCATTAAGAGCTTCAAGATACCTCCTGCCTGGCTGCAGAAAAAGTTCGCTCTCTTCACAGCCCCCGCATCGGCGTCGCCCAGTGCGGGAGGCGGCAGTCCCGCCGAGGTCCAAATGTATCTACAGGCGATGCAGAAGCAACAACAAGTCATCGATCACGGCGCCACTTGTGTAGGCGCTGGCATCGTCGGCCCCTCGAGCTGGGGGCAAGCGGCCCAGTGCGGTTATTTGTCGCCGGCCTTCTAGAGCCGATATGGATCGGATTTCGGAGAGTGAGCTTCAACGCTTTGAGCGTTGCAATACGACGTCCTAAGAAAAGCCCCAGTGATGAGCCGGGGCCTTCTGGTGAATAATGAAGAGTGAGAAATGAAAAAGGTCGTGTACCTCCGGCGTACTTCAAAACCGCGTATCGATATGGTGTAGCGTTTTGAGCGTCGGCGATTTTTCATAACTTGTCTGCTTTCAACGTGCTCAAGCAGTTCGATCCTGCCCTCCGCCACCAGACGCTGCGCACCCCGTCAATCCGTCGCCTAGGCTTCACCACATGGCCCACTCCTCCCAGAACACGTCCCCCGAGACCCAATCCATGCCAAACCAAGAAAAGTCCTTCCCGCACGAAATGCTGCGCGAAATCTACGAGCAGCCCGCCGCTCTCCGCCGCACCCTCGCGCTCTACGTTCAAAATGGCGAACTCAACCCCGAAGTAGCCGCCGCCCTCGCCGCCTGGGCCAATCCCGCCGGCGAAGTCCTCATCGCCGCCTCCGGCTCCAGTCGCCACAGTGGCCTCGCCGCCGAGATCCTCCTCGAAGACCTCTGCGGCCTCGC
>PMXB01000178.1 GCA_003165935.1 Acidobacteriaceae bacterium
CCACCGCGCCTCATACCCCCGCCATCCCCGCTCCCAATCGCCCATCCGAATCTGCGTCAGCGCCAGGTTGTAACGCGCCCCCGGGTGCTTCGGATCTCGCGCCACCGCCAGCGCGTGTGCTCCCAGCGCCTCCTCCATCCGCCCCATGTCCAGCAGGCAGTTCCCCCGATTCGACGATGCCGCCAGGTGCCCAACTGCCTCCGCCCGCTCAAAAGCCTCAACCGCCTCGCCGAACCGCCCTTCCTGGTGCAGCAGAATGCCCCTCATATTCAACGCTTCCGCGTGCTCCGCGTCTCGCGCAAGCGCCCACCTCAGCCAACCCCACGCCCCCCCTCTGTCCCCGCGCTTCGCGCAAAACTGGCACCACGCAATCTGCGTCTCCACCTGCTCCAGATTCAGCGCAAACGCCTTCCGCAGGCACTTCTCCGCAGCCTCCATGCCGTCGCGGTCCCGCTCCACCAGCGCCAGGTTCACCCATCCTGAAATCAGATCCGGCCTCAGCTCCACCGCCCGCCGCAACGCGGCCTCTGCAGAAATATCGCTGCCCTGTTCGCGCAGTAGCACACCCAGGTTCATCCACGCAGATGCAAAGTCCGGCCGCAGCATCAGCGCTCGCCGATACCGCCTCTCCGCTTCCTTCTCCCGTCCCATCCGCACCAGCACAAACCCTGCCGCAAACTCCCCCTCCGCCAGCTTTGGCCGCAACCGCAGCGCATGCTCATAGCTCGCCAGGGCCGCCTCGTTCTCGCCCTCCATCGCCAGCGCATTCCCCATCCCCAAATGTGCCGAAACCAAACTCCACTCACTCCGCAGCGCCCGTTCAAACTCCAGTCTGGCTTCTTCCGTCTTGCCCGCTACGAGCCTCAGCTCCCCCAGCCCAAGCCTCGCCAGAGCATGATCCCCATCCAGCCCAAGCGCCTTCTCATACGCGCATTCCGCCTCCTCGTTCCGCCCACACGCCTTCAGCGCCTGCCCCAGTGCCACATGCGCAATCGCCATCCCCGGCGCCGCCTCTACCGCCGCCTCGGCCATCCGCACCGCCGCCTCATTCTGCCCGCTCACCAGCGCCACCACGCACATCCCCGCCAGCGACTCCGCATGCCGCGGATTCGCCGTGAGCGCCCGCTGATACCTCTCCGCAACCTCGCGAAGGCTCCTCCTCTCGTCCAGCACCGGCAGACAAGCCGACACACCCGCCCTCCGCTTCGGATACTTCACGCCCAGATTCACTTGCCACCCACAGCGCGCTTCACCCCCCAACCTACCGCCCTGCCGAGTCCCTGACAACGCATCCGCGCGCGCATTCTTCAGTCCTGCCGCATTCCATTCCCATTTCAAATCGCCGCTTAAAACGGGAATCCCCGCGCTTCCGGTATCCACATCTCCCCTTCCCAAAATGACGCCGTACCCCATCCATTCGCAGCCTCACCGCGAATGGGTGGGAGACCATAAATCTCGCGAGTCCGCGGCCTCCGCCACGAGCCCGATTGACACGCACTCCCCCAGCCCCGCCTGTAAACTGGCCCTATCCGCCCTCCGGAGCAACCATGAGCAACGAATCCCTGACGCCACCCATATCCGCCTCGCGCATCCCCCTTCTCGACCGCACCCAGGTCCGCCCCGACGTTGCCGCCCTCTACGACAAGCTCTACACCGATCGAGGCGTCGTCCCCAACATGTTCAAGGGCCTCGCCAACGTACCGGATCTCGTCCTCGGCATCGCCGCACTCCTCAAGCCGCTTATGGCCGACTCCTCCCTCCCCGGCTGGTACAAGGAGCTCATCGCCACCCGCGTCGCCGCCCTCAACGATTGCGAATACTGCGTCAGCGCCCATCGCTTCCTCGCCCTCCAGCGCGGCGCGACCCCGGAACAGATCGCAAGCGCTGAAAATGTCGCCCAGGAAAACAGTTTCGAATCCGGCCCCTTCACCGAAAGAGAGAAGGCCGGCTTCCGCTACGCCGATCTGCTCCACTCCTCAGGCCACGCTATCAACGATGCCGCCTTCGCCGACCTCACCGCCCACTTCACCACCGAAGAGATCGTCGAGCTAACCGCCGTAGCCGCCGCATTCGAGTTCTTCCCCCGTATCAATACCGCCCTGCGCATCCCCGTCACGCCCTTGCCGCAAGGGAAGTGAAGCTCGATAACTGCACAGCCTGACAACTATTGCGCGGATACCCGTTAGGTCGCCCAGAGCAGCAGTGCGAGAACAGTCAGGACCAACGAAGGTTCGCGAGGATGAATAACGATAGGAGAGAAACTAGGATAGCGACCACTGTGCCGTAGCAAATGCCGAGAGTGGCCTGAACTGAAAGCGTTTTAGCAGTCGGTACGTGATATCCGATGTAGCCACCAATCAGAGCCGCGGCCAATATGCCTAATGTTGAAACCCAGCCCGTTCGGTAACCCGGGAAAACGGAAGGGAGGAAGAACGCGTACACAAGACCGATGGAGACACCAAAAGCGCCAACAACAACCAAAGCGGAAATCTCGCTACGCAGATTCACGTTCGTTCCAACTTCCTCGGAAGACGCAACTCTTTGGGAAGTAAGCGACGCTTACTTCCCCAACTCCCTCACAAAAAACTCCGCCATTATATGATTCGCCTCAATCGCCTCCGGCAGCCGCGGATCGTACCAGAACGCGTGCGGCAGCGCGTCGTAAACCACCAGCCGCGCATCCACCCCCGCAAGCAGATACGCCCGATGCAGGTTCACCGTGCCGCTCAGCAGCAGGTCGCGCCCGCTGGTCACAAACAGCGTCGGCGGCAGCCCGTGCAGGTCGCCGTAGATCGGCGAAAGTATCGGATCGCTCGCGTCCGTCGACGCCGCGTACTGCGAGTCATGCCTGCCCGGATCCGGCGGATCAAGATGCCCTGAGAAACCCCGCAGCGCATACAGCGACTGCGAATCCCCGGGCCGCGCAAAGTCGCCCATCCCGCTGAATATCCCCAGCGCCGCCGGCAGCGGCAGCCCCAGTTGCTTCAGCTTCGCCGCCACTTCCGCCGTTAAAATCGCCCCCGCCGAAGTCCCGTAGATCGCAATGTGATCCGGCTTGTAGCTCTTCAGCAGCTCCTTGTACACCGCAACCGCATCGTCCACCGCCGCCGGGAATGGATACTCCGGCGCCAGCCTGTACAGCACCGCAACCACCTTGATCTTCGNNTTCCCCTCCGGCATCCCCTCCGGCGTCACAATCCGCACCGGCACGCCGGCCATCTTGGCTTCCACCAGCTCGTTCGCGCAAATCTTCGACCACGCCACCCGAGCCCCAGCCGTGTAGGCATCGGTCAGCCTGCGCCGCTCGGCCAGCGTCTGCTCTGGCCCCTGGTCCGGCAGCGGTTGCGCAAGCGATTTCTGCGCCTGCGCGCTGATCGTCCCCGGCACCGGCACCACGCGCGTCACATGCGCCGTGCCCTGCGCGTCGATGAAGCTCGTGTCGCTATTCGGCGCCTGCGCCGCTGTCGTCGGGCTCTTCGCGGAACCCGCCGCTTCCTGTGCTCCACTGGAAACGCCCGCCGCGATCGCCAGAACTGCCACAGAAAAAACACCCGCAAAATGCCTCGCCCCCGCCCGCGTCGCAGCAATTTGAATCAATGCCTGCATAGATGAATTCCTCGCAATTTGTTGTCCCAGTCTCGCGGCTCGCCAATGCACCGCCAGCCGAACCCGTCCACAATACCAGAAACCGCCCAGGCAGAAGGGGAGCACCCACTGGATGCTCCCCTTCTCGCTGCACTTACGGCATTTGTATCTTCGATTATTCCGGAATTACAAGGATCTCCGTTTCCAGCAGCTTCTCTGTCAGCCGGTCGAGCGCCTGTGGGAATTTGTATGAGATTGTGCGGACACTCATCCCCAGAAACTGCGCTGTCTCCGCCTGTGTGTACTCCTGTAGCACGATCCGCGAGAGGATCTGACAATCCAGTGAGTCCAGCTTGGCCAGGCACATCTCAATGTCCAATACAAAGATCACTGCATCCTCAAACGTCTTCACAGGACGACTTGAAACCCATCCCCGCGCCACCGGGTCCCCCAGGATCGAAGGCGACCGCCCCACTTGCATCGATGCATACAGATAGCGCCGCAGCATCCTTTCCGTATGCTTTCGATAGAAGCCAAGGCTGACGATCGGCTCCGCCTTCTCCTCGGTCTTCCGTTGTTTTAAGGCCGCCGGATGAGCCTTTACCGGTCCGTCCTTTCCGTGCTCCTTCCACGCAACTTGCTGCCGGCGTGCCTCCCAAATCATCGGTGCCACGGAGGCGCTCATAGGGCGCCCCCGGTCTCTTCTGCAACCGCCCAAACCTGGCTCAAAATCCTCCGGCTGGGCCGTCCCCGCAGCTTGCGTGTCTCCGCTGTTGGAAAAGCCTTCAGTTTCACTTCACAATGCTTGCAGTAGACATTCCCTTGAGTTTGGGCGCGGTACCAAAGACAGCCGCAACCCTCGCAAACCTTCAATTGAACGCGCAATTCCATGACTCATTCTCCGTAGTCCTGTCGCATCCCGCTGGATTTTTGTGCTTCGGTTGGGTCCGCGGGGTGATTGGAACAGCGAAAGGCAACTCGGGATTCTTCCGTCCTGATGGGGGACTGCCTTCCGTGCTCTTGCTCTTTTTGTCATGACCTTAGCGCGCAGATTCTGGAATTTCTCGAACGAGCTGCCCGGAATGCCTCTGCTGAGCATCTTCGGGACTCGAATGGGAATACCGGATCGCCTTTCTCCGTTCCGGTTCCTTGTTCATTTGCCGAAGGTAAGGTCAGACTTCCGTCCGGCCTCAGCCTTGCGGCAATGAAGCGTTTCGAATAGATTTCCCACAAGCTAGTGCGAGATTGAGTAAACACAATCTAGAAAGAGGATTCTCCTGCGTCAATCTGTTTCCGGCCATTTCCCCACAGGTGCTTTTCAACCCCCACATATGCGCTGAAAATAAAGGCTATTCAGCCTTGTCAGTTTTCTCTAAGAAATGGGCAGCATCTCTTACCCATTTCTCGTGGCGGAATTTCCACAGATGAATTTTTCGCAGATGCACGAGAAGCTCCGCCTGGAACTGCTGCGCAGGATTCAGCGGGATACGCTAAGCGTCTCCCTGCTCGCCCGCCAAACCGGTTTTGGGCAGTCCCATCTCTCCAACTTCCTCAACTGCCGACGCCAACTCTCCATTGAAGCCATCGACCGCCTGCTCGCCGCACAGCACCTCACCGCTGCCGACCTTTTGCCCGCCTTGCAATCCTCCCTCGCCATGCCCTTCGAAGGAGAACGCGACTCCGTCCCTCTCGTCTCCCATCATTCCGCGTTGTTCGAGCCCTACATCCGAACCGCCGCCGCGCAAGGCTGGATTCATCTTCCCGTCGGCCTGCTTCAGACCATTCGTGCCCGCGCCGCCAACTCTCGCCGCGCCTGGCAGCGATTTGTCGCCGTCCGCATCCCCGCCGCCGATGCCCTCGCCATGGACCCCCTCGTCCTCCCCGAGGCCATCACCCTCATCGATCGCCACTACAACTCGTTCCACCCCTACCGCCCCAACCGCCCCAATCTCCTCGCCATCCGCAACGGCGGCCGACTCACCGTTCGCTATGCCGACTTCCTCGCCAACCGACTCGTCCTTCGGCCCCACGCCCTCACTTCCCAAGTCGAACTCATCGACCTTGCCCCCGGAGAATCCCCCGGCGATCTCATCGCCGGACGCGTCGCCCTCATCCTCAACGAGCCCTAAAGAACCTCTCCACAAGCCCACCTTGCAACATGGCCATGCCTCACCCGGTAAGGCCAGCAAGACTGATCAGGCCTTACAAACTGCGGAAAGACTTGCTCGACGTTGGGCTTTGTATCAGGGCACGACTTTAGTCGTGCCGATAACGGTAATAAAAATGGATGGGGCTTTAGCCCCTGGGGACCCAGTCTGCGAACTCAATAGCTTGGATTAAGGCCCCTTTGATCCCGCCAATATCGCTGCGAACCAATAACGAGCCTCTACCTCCATGCAATGGCTGCCCGGCAGAATAGAATTGCATCCGAGCCCGGATTCCATTCGGACCGAATGCAAAACTCCCAAACGGACGTCTAGATGAAGAGAGTATTTGTATTTTTCCTTACTTGGCTCGGCGCTACGACCGCAGGGGCGGTTGACCTGCCCAGGCACGGAATCACCAGCGACCAAGCTATGGCCCTTGTTATGGCATCCCTTACTGCGCAGCAAAGACGATTACCAAGACTTGGGGCGGAGCCATCATCCCCCCAGTGCCCCTCAAGGTTCCTCTTCTTCGAAGTGACTTGGGAAGGGACTCCGAATGGAAGCGTGGTGGTGGACAACTATGCAGTTGATCCCTATACCGGGGATGTGTTTAGCTCCGTGATGAGCTGTTATGAGGTGAAGAACAAGAGGCTTGAGGCTCTTCAGGCGCAAGTTCGGGCCACTCTCCATCTAACCCAAGCGAAGTACAAAAAGCTGAAAACTAATGGGCCGCTATGTGATCTTAATTAGCCGGCCCCTCACCCCAAGCAAAGGTAGGTTTCCATGCATCGATTCAGGCTGATTGCTCTCTTCTTCTCCGTCTTCCTTCTGGCTGTTGCCATCTCCGCGCAAACGCTGCCCCCCGGTGTCACAAAAGTTACTTCGATCGAGGGCGTCACCGAGTACGCATTCCCCAACGGCCTTCACGCGCTCTTGTTCCCTGACAACTCCAAGCCCAAGATCACCGTCAACGTGGTCTATCGCGTTGGCTCGCGCAACGAGGGCTATGGCGAAACCGGCATGGCCCACCTCCTCGAGCACATGACCTTCAAGAGCACTACCTCCGGTCGCGTCCTCTTTAGCGACCTCTCCGAGCATTCAGGCGGCGGCAACTTCAACGGCCAAACCAGCTACGACCAGACCATGTACTTCGAGATCGTGAACTCCGGCGACGACAACCTGCGCTGGGCGCTCGGGCTCGAGGCCGACCGCATGGTCAACATGACCATGCTCGGCAAGGATCTTGTCACCGAAATGCCCGTCGTCCGCAACGAGATGGAAATGGGCGAGAACTCGCCCGAAAACGTGCTCGAAGAGCGCGTCCTCTCCGCCGCTTTCAACTTCCACAACTACGGCAAAAGCGTCATCGGCAACCGCAGCGACGTTGAGCGTGTTCCCATCGCCAACCTCGCAGTTTTCTACAAGAAGTACTACCAGCCCGACAATGCCGACGTCGTAATCTCCGGCCAGTTCGACGAGTCCAAGGCACTCGCCCTCATCGCAGACACCCTGGGCAAGATTCCCAGGCCCGATCGCGTCATCCCCCAGCCCTACACCGTGGAGCCCACTCAGGAGGGCGAGCGTGAAGTGATCCTGCGCCGCGTCGGAACTACCCAGCAGGTGATTGCTGTCTATCACATTCCCGCTGCTCTGCATCCGGATGTCGCACCACTCGAAGTGCTCTCCACCATTCTTGGCGAACCCCAGACAGGCCGCCTTTACAAGGCTCTCGTCGATACCAAGCTCGCCGTCTCCACCAGCATGGACGTTGAGGAGATGCACGATCCCGGCTTTGTCGAGGCCGATGCCAATCTAAAGCCTGACCAGTCCATCGACGAAGCGCGAAAAGTTCTGCTCAAGAACATTGAGGACTTTGCCGCAACCCCTCCCACCCAGGAAGAAGTCGACCGCGCCAAGGCCCGCATCGCCAAGCAGTACGATCTCATGAAAGCCAACTCGCAGACTGTCGCCCTGGTGCTCGGCGAATCCATCGGTGGCGGCGACTGGCGCAACTTCTTCCTCGATCACGAAGAAATCGCCAAGGTAACCCCTGCCGACGTTCTCCGCGTGGCCAAGGCTTACCTCAAATCGTCCAACCGCACCCTCGGCGANNGGCGCGGCCGAGCAGCAGGGCGAAACCTTCGACCCAACCCCCGCCAACATCGAAGCCCGCGTCCAGCGCTCCACTCTTCCCAACGGCATGAAGCTGGTGCTCTTCCCCAAGCAGACCCGTGGCGGCATGGTGAGCGCCGTCATCAACATCCGCTTCGGCGACGAGAAATCGCTCTTCGGCAAATCAACCGACGGCGAGCTCGCCGGCTCCCTCCTCATGCGCGGCACCAAAACCCGAAACAAGCAGCAGATTCAGGACGAAACCGACCGGCTCAAGGCACAGATCAACGTCTCCGGCTCCGTCACCGGCGCCAGCGCCAACATCCGCAGCACCGGAGCCAACCTGCCCGACGCGCTGCGGCTGGTCAGGGATCTCTTCCGCGAATCCACCTTCCCTGAACCTGAGTTTGAGCAGGTCCGCCTCCAGCAGATTCAGGGAGCGGAGAGCGGCAAGACCGATCCCCAGACCCTGGCTGCCACTGAGCTGCGCCGCCACCTCAACGAGCGCTACCCAAAGGGTGACGTTCGCTACGTCGACACGCTCGATGAGTCAATTGACGAGCTCAAGGCCGCCAAACTCGAAGACGTGCGCCAGTTCTACCAGCACTTCTACGGCCCCGGCGAAGGCGAAATCGTCATCAGCGGCCAGTTCGACCAGGCCGAGGTCAAAAAGCTTGTCGCTGAGCTCTTCGGCGACTGGAAGAGCCCCGCCAAATTTGAACGCATCAAGCGCGCCTACGCGCCCGTCGACGCCATCAACAAGAAGATCGAAACGCCCGACAAGCAGAACTCGCTCTTCCTAGCTGGTGCGCCCATCAAGATCGACGACGACTCGCCCGATGCTGCCGCGCTCACCATTGCCGGCATGGTCTTCGGCGGCACGCCAAACTCGCGCCTCTTCATGCGCATCCGCATCAAAGACGGCCTCAGCTATGGGGCCGGCGCACAGTATTCACTGCCCACCATCGACGACGGCGGCGTCCTCACCGTCTACGCCATCTCCGCGCCCCAGAACACGCCCAAAGTCGAAGTCGACTTCAACGAAGAGCTCCAAAAGGCTCTCAAAGACGGCTTCTCCGACCAGGAAGTGGCTCAGGCCAAGAAGATGTGGCTCGATCAGGCAAGCGTGAGCCGCACCGAAGAGGGCTCAATCGCCGGCATTCTCGCCTCTCGGGAACGCTGGGGCCGCACCATGGCCTGGGACGCCAAGCGAGAAGCCGCCGTCGCCGCAGTCACCACCGAACAGGTCAACGCAGCCTTCAAAAAGTTCATGACTGGTCTGCCCATCTCCATCGTCAAAGGCGGCGACTTCAAAAAAGCCAACGCCTACCAATAACCCAAACAACATCCCCACAAAATGGAAAGCCCCGCCAACCCGGCGGGGCTTTTCTGTTCCCTTTTCCCTACTCCCTGTTCCCTCGTGCCTAAACCCTAACCCCTAAACCCTCGTTCTCACTCCCCCGCCGGATTATCAAACCGCGTAAACCGCGAAATGAAGTTCAAATGCACCGTCCCCGTCGGCCCATTGCGCTGCTTCGCCAGAATGATCTCCGACTTCGCCTTCTCGTCTTCCGACTGCTCCTCATCCCGGTTGTAATACGCCTCGCGATGAATGAACGCCACCACGTCCGCGTCCTGCTCAATCGAGCCAGACTCGCGCAGATCGCTTAGCATCGGCCGCTTGTCGTCGCCGCGCCGCTCACTCGCACGCGAAAGCTGCGACAGCGCCACCACCGGAACGTCCAGTTCCTTGGCCAGCGCCTTCAGCCCGCGCGAAATCGCTGAAACTTCCTGCGTGCGGTTCTCATATCTCTTCCCGCCAGCCGAAGGCAGCGTGGCCGACATCAACTGCAAATAGTCCACCACCACCAGGTCCAGCCCCGATGCCCCTTCCTCCAGGCCTTTCCTGTTTTGCTTCAACCGCCGCGCCTTGGCCCGCATCTCCGCCAAAGAAATGCCCGCGGTATCGTCGATGAACATCTGCGACTCCACAAGCTGCTCCAGCGCATGCCGCAGCTTGTCCTGGTCTTCCTTGCCCAGAAAGCCCGTCTGCAATTTCCTCTGGTCAACCCACGCCTGCGAGGCCAACATGCGGCGCAGCAGCGACTCCTTGCTCATTTCCAGGCTGAACACCGCTACCCTCGCCTTGCTGTAAATCGCCGCATTCTCAGCAATGTTGATCGCCAGCGCCGTCTTGCCCATCGATGGCCGCGCCGCAATGATGATCAGCTCCCCCTTCTGCAACCCGCTCGTCATCACGTCCAGTTGCTTGAACCCCGTCGCAAGCCCCGTAATCTCCCTGCTGTGCTTGTAGAGGTTGTCGATCGTCCCGAACGAGTGCGCCACAATCTCGTCCAGCGACTGGAACCCGCCCGTCAGCCCCTTCTCCGTCACCTCCATCAATTGCGTTTCGGCCGCCCCCAGCACCTCCAGCGCCGACTCGCTCTGGTCCGCCGCCCGCGCAATCGCCATCGAGCAGATGCCCATCAGCTTCCGCAGCAGGCTCTTGTCCTTCACGATCCGGATGTACTCCTCAATCACCGGCCGCCGCGGCAAACCCTCCGTCAACGAAGCCAGGTAGGCCACGCCGCCCACAGACTCCACTTCCTTGTTCTTCGCCAGCTCCTCGGCCAGCGTCACAATGTCCACCGCCCGCTCGCGGTCAATCAACTCCGTCATGCGNNTCCAGCAATATCGCGCCCAGAATCGTCTTCTCAGCATCCAGATTCGCCGGCAACCCGGCGTCATTCATCAAATTCGGGATCGTAGCCATATCTGAAAAGTGTAGGGCGAATCTGCCCAGACCGGAAGGCAGGAAAAACCGCCGAATCGGTGGGAATCTCGAACGCCAATTCCACACTCCCGACCCAGTTAATTCGCGGCCAGTTTTCCCCGCCGCCTGCTATCCTGCGCCCATGAACCTGCAAGCCCTTTCAATCCGCCGCACCCTCCCCTTGGCCCTTGCCCTTCCTCTCTGCCTCGCACTCGCATTCTGCCTCGTCGCCTGCAAGTCCTCCGGACCTGGCCAATCCTCCGCGGACTCCGCCCACCCCTCCGCGGCCCCGGCAGGCATCGACCCCCGCCTCCAGTCCCAGCTAGCCGCCGCCTCAGGCTTCGACTACTACCTGCTCAATCTCTCCTGGTCGCCCGAGTTCTGCCACGGCCACCCCGACGCCCCCGAGTGCGCCAACCACTCCACTTTCGTCCTCCACGGCCTCTGGCCACAGAACAACGATGGCGGCTACCCCGAGAACTGCGCCGACGCCCCCGGACCTTCAGACCCCTCAGCCTTCGCTGACATCTACCCCGATGCCGGCCTGCTCCAGCACGAGTGGCATACCCACGGCACCTGCTCCGGCCTCAGTGCCAACGACTTCTTCTCCGCCGCCCGCGCCGCTGTTCGCGAGGTCGCCATTCCGACCGCTTTCAACAACCTCGACCATCAAACATCCATGACCCCCGACGACATCCTCTCCAGCTTCACCGTCGCCAACCCCACCATCCCCCGCGCAAGCCTCGCCCTTAGTTGCGGCAACAACTACCTCACCGCCGTCGAAGTCTGCCTCGACAAGACCCTCCACCCCATCGCCTGCGGCCCCATCCGCTCCTGCCGCGCCAATGTCGTCCGCATCCCCCCGCCCCGGTAGGGAGTCCTCACCGTTCGCGAGTGGATCCGGTGTCCCATCCTTGTTCCTTGATAAATTCTCTGGCGTCTGCGTAGTCGTCGCTGAATCGCTCGTCCGAGTAAGTCGAGCGCCAACCCGGAATTCCCGCATACCACCCTACCAATTCGCTAAACCCTTCTTCGTTCAAGTCGCACGTTTTCGCATTCGAAGTGGTGAAAGAGAGTTTGAGGACCTCTTCGTCAATAGACCGAAGCAGCTGACAGACGGTTGCGTCCACGATGTCCGGTATAAGCGCTCTTACCAATGCCTCCGGGCTCCCCTCCTGAATCAGGTCTTTCCAGCGCTTCGCTATATGCCCCTTAGCGTCCTGGCGAAGCGTCCTGTCGCAACCCCGAATCGCCTCATCTCTCACCCGCTTAACGAGTATCGCCGCAAACTCCTCGATTTCAGTATTCGGCATAACTTATCCTCCCCAAGGTTTTCGAGTTGGTCCATTTTCTCCATGGGCAACCGAATGTTGGATTGCCTTGGCCCATATAGCTGCTGGCCAGTTCAGATCCATACTGCATCAACACGACCTTGCATTTCGATCCTGCATTTTCTGCTGAAGATGGGAAACAACACTGCTGACATACGGCGACTGAAAAAGCGCTACTCCCCGTAAATCCCCTGCGCCATCTCCTCCGCCGCCTTCCCCACGCTCTCCGGCCGACCCAGGTCCCGCCACCGCGCCCCATCCGCCCGAAACGCCATTACGCGCTCGCCATTCCGCGCAAGCTCAAGATACGCCTCGATGATCGAGAACGCCCCTTCCTGCTTCATCTCCGCGAACAACCGAGGCGAGATCACATGAATTCCGCCGAACGCCAGCGCAGTCGCATCCACTTTTGCCCCCACCCATTCAGGCTCCCCGTCCCTCCCTATCCGCCGCCCCGCGAGCCGTCCTTCTTCATCAAACAACAGGTACCGCGAAGTCTCCCGCTCCATCACCGCCAGCGTCACCAGCGCCCCGCTCTCCTTGTGCGCCCGCACCATCGTGCCCAGATCAATCGTGCTCAACACATCCACGTTGTGCACGAGAAACGGCTCGTCCGGCCCGGCCCCCGGCCCGCCCTCCAGAAAGAACCACGCCGCCTTCTTCAGGCCGCCGCCGGTATCNNAAAGAACCACGCCGCCTTCTTCAATCCCCCGCCCGTATCCAGCAACGCATCCTCGCGCGAAACCTCGATCCGCATCCCAAAGCTGTCGTTGGCCCGCAGATATTCCTCAATCATCTCCGCATGATGATGCGTGTTAACAATTGCCTCGCGCACGCCCGCTCGCTTCAGCCGCTCCAGCGTCAGCTCCAGCATCGTCCGCCCGCCCACTTCCACCAGAGCCTTCGGCCGATCGTCCGTTAAAGGCCGCAACCGCGTCCCCAGCCCCGCCGCCAGCACCATCGCCCTCATACCGCCTGCGTCTCCGCGCCCTGCCGTTCACCCTCCGCCCGATCCAGCTCCCTCTGCTCCAGATTCAAATGCCGCACCACAACCTCAACCCCAGCCTTCCCAGCCAGGTGCTTCGCCAACAGCTCCGCCAGATACACCGACCTGTGCTGCCCACCCGTGCACCCAAACGAAACCATCA
>PMXB01000172.1 GCA_003165935.1 Acidobacteriaceae bacterium
GCTTCCACCTTGCATTGGATGCGTTGAAGCACATACCCCGTCTTCGTCTGCAAGCGGAGAATGCGATCAACTTCTTCAACCAGGAACTCCAGCGCCACCACGACTATATCCGCGAAAACCTTGAGGATATGCCGGAGATAAGGAACTGGCAGTGGACGAAGGACTTCAGCAATGCCGCCGCGCCGGCGCCACTGGCCAAGGGACACCCGCAGAAGGCTATGTTCACCGACAGTTAGATTCCATCCGGTTGAACTCAAAGCGGAGGCCGCAATCTCATAAGGATTGCGATTGCGGTCTTCGTTTGGTGGACTCGGTACGCAGGGGGGACATTGAACGATCCGAAGGCGACATCCGATTGGTTAAAGGTTGATGGAGTTGATGAGCTGGTTGCGTTGGCGCTCAATCTTCACTGGTCCTGGAATCATGCAGCCGACGAGTTGTGGGAAGCGCTTGACAACGGTCTCTGGGCAACTACGCAAAACCCATGGGTCATCTTGCGCACGGTCTCTCGTGAAAGGATTACGGCTGCATTAGGCACGCCTGAGTTCCGCCAGAAGCTCGACAGCCTGCTTGGGAAGAATCGAGAATCCTATCGGGCCGACGCCTGGTTCCAGCATAAGCATCCAAATACGGCGCTCACGACAGTTGCTTACTTCAGCATGGAGTTCATGCTGAGTGAAGCTTTGCCCATTTATTCAGGCGGGCTTGGCAATGTTGCCGGCGACCAGATGAAGGCGGCCAGCGAACTAGGTGTTCCGGTCGTAGGAGTCGGCTTGCTGTATGGGCAGGGATATTTCCGTCAGGACTTCGATTCGGAAGGCCGCCAGCAGGCACTCTATCCCGTCAATGATCCGGGGCAGTTGCCCATCCGGCCGCTGCGACAGCCAAATGGAGAATGGCTGCGACTGCAAATTCAACTTCCCGGATCAAGCATATGGCTTCGCTGCTGGGAGGTGTCGGTGGGAAGAGCAAAGTTGTATCTTCTCGACACCAACGACTTTGCGAATAGCGCGGCTCATCGCGGAATTACCAGTGAGCTCTATGGCGGCGACGCAGAGATGCGCCTGAAGCAGGAGATCGTCCTCGGCATTGGCGGATGGCGCTTGTTGCGCGCTTTGGGACTCACCCCGGAGGTCTGTCACCTGAACGAAGGTCACGCAGCATTCGCCGTGCTGGAACGAGCCAGGTTCTACATGGAGGATCACAAGAAGCCGTTCGATCTTGCCATGAGTATCACGCGAGCTGGAAATGTATTCACTACGCATACCGCCGTGAGTGCTGGCTTCGACCGATTCGATCCCCGGCTCATTCACACCTATCTGAGCCACTATGCTGTCGATGAACTCGCTGTCTCCGTGGATGATCTGCTTGCCATGGGAAGGGAGAATCCAAATGACAATGGAGAATTCTTCAACATGGCCTACCTCGCGGTCCGCGGCAGCTGCCAGATCAATGGCGTCAGCAAGCTCCATGGAGAAGTGAGCAGGCAGATCTTCCAGACCTTGTTTCCCCATTGGCCGCAACAGGAAGTTCCAATTGGATCGGTAACCAACGGCATCCATGTGCCAACCTGGGACTCTGCTGAAGCCGATGCGTTGTGGACCGCTGCCTGCGGCGCAAAGCGTTGGCGTGGAGATCGTCCAGCCGAAGATGACATTCGCCAGGTTCCCAACGAGCAACTCTGGCAATTGCGAACTGCTGGGCGAAAACGCCTGATCGAGCGGACGCGCGAGCGATACCAAAACCAGCTCGCAGCGGAGGGCGCTGATTCGTCCAATGCAACGGCAGTTTTCGACGAGAACGTGCTGACTCTGGGATTTGCGCGCCGCTTCGCCACTTACAAGCGCCCCAATCTTCTTCTGCACGATACCGAGAGGCTGATTCGATTACTCTCCAATCCGCGATTTCCTGTTCAGTTGATTCTTGCGGGAAAGGCTCATCCTCAGGATCTTCCCGGACAAGAGTTGATCAAACAATGGAAGGATTTCATCAAGCGCCCCGAGGTGAAAGGACGCGTGGTCTTCCTCAACGACTACGACATGATGCTGGCGCAGGAACTGGTCCAGGGGATCGATTTGTGGATCAACACTCCTCGGCGTCCGTGGGAGGCCTGCGGGACCAGCGGCATGAAGGTCCTGGTCAATGGCGGACTGAATCTCTCCGAGTTGGACGGATGGTGGGCAGAGGCCTATTCGCCCGAAGTTGGTTGGGCGATTGGGGACGGACAGGAACATGGCGATGACTCTGATTGGGATGCCAAAGAAGCAGACACTTTGTATACCCTGCTGGAAGCCGAGGTGATTCCAGAGTTCTACGAGCGCGATGCATCCGGCGTGCCGAGCAGGTGGCTGGGACGCATCCGCGAGAGCATGGCGCGGCTTACGCCTGAATTTTCCGCAACGCGCGCCATCCGCGAATACACCGAGAGTCATTATCTGCCTGCGGCATCGCGCTATCGCGGTCGTGCAGCGGATGATGGTGCTGTCGGCTCGAGTCTCCTCCAATGGAAGCAGGACCTCGATCGGCATTGGAGCACGGTGCGATTCGTGAGCATTCGAATCGACACCCACGATGGGCAGCACTTGTTCCAAGCCGACGTTGCCCCTGGCTCCCTTAGTCCGGATCACTTGAGAGTCGAACTCTACGCAGATCCCGTTCAAGGGAACGACGCTTGCTGCGCGGTCATGGACGGATCCGGACCAAGTCCGGAAACGCCAGGCTCATACAGGTATACGGCAAGGGTCACCGCGACGCGCCCCGCAAGCGACTACACGGCGCGCATCGTCCCCCGTCATCTCAATGCTCTCGTGCCACTCGAAGCGAACCCGATCATCTGGCAGAGCTAGCGATTTATACCGTCGCTTGCGGTGCGTCGGCGACTGCTTCTGCGGGAATTTGTTCCGGCAAGTCAAGTCGCGCGACACCAATACGGTTGTCCGCCATGCCGTAGTAGACGTCGAGACGATCCGGAGTGCCAAGATCGTCACGCCGATCGATGCCTGTCGGGAACACGACATGGGCGACCGTACCGTGGCATTCTTCCGGCAATTCTGGAGTGAGCACCGGTTCGGCCGACCGATAGAGGATCATTTGCGGATGCTCCTTCGAGAGCACCATCACCCCGGCCGAGTAGCAAAGATCGTGTTCAGAGGCGTTCGGTTGCGGCTTCTCGCTGACTCCGTGATAAAGAATCAGCCAACCGTGGCGGGTCATGATCGGGGGCGTTCCTGCGCCGATCTTGAGCCTTTCCCAGGGTGATACCGGAGTTGCCAACCGGTGATGGGAGGTAAACCTGCCAAGGCGATTGAGGTCATGTCCTTGCAGGGTCATTGGGCAGTAGGAAATCCAAATGCTCTCCCGATCGAGATCCACCTCGCGGGATGTCGGACAACAGGCAGTTTCCTCCGGTCGAGTGCCGGGGAAGAGCGGCCGATGAAGCATCGCCAGTTCCGGATGCTCGGAAGGATTTGGAATTGCAATTGGGAAGAAACTGGCATCTTTATCATCCACGTTGCCCAATTCTATGCCGTGCCAATGCGCATAGGTTGCGAGACCGAGACGCTCCCAATGAAAGAGATCCTCCGACATGGCAACGGCTATGCGCGGACCCTGGGGCGAAAATGCAGTGTAAGACATGATGTAGCGCTGAAGTGGTTCAACATAAGTGACGCGGGCGTCTTCGCAACCGCCGCCGCCGTCGGGTCGGCGCTCATAATCGGCTTCCGGCTCCAATGCAATGCCGAGCCTCTCGACGCCTGTTGGGTCGCCGACATCATTGAATTTCACTCGCGCGATTCCTACACGCGAATAGTTTCCTTTCGCGACGAGTCGCGGGAACAAGTAGAGCTGACCGTCGGGACCGCGAGCGGCAGCTGGATTCAAGACGCCTTCCACTTCATTCGGATTGCCTGGCTGCGGCTCCATCATTATTCCCAGGCGTTGCAACTTGAATCCACTCATCGAGTCTCCTCGGTTTTTTGCTGAAGTTGCCGAGCTCACTTGTTGCCAAGGCAGGCAAGGATTGTCTTGATTACCACGTTGGTATCGTCCGGCCCCTTGACAGGAATTGAGACCACGCCTGCCTGCTCCGCCGGATAGTCGTTCCCGCCGGGGAACAAGGCATCCCCGATATAGACCATCTCGTTCAAAGAAATGTGGAGAGTGTCTTTCAGCTTTCCTATCCCGTAGGCTTTGTCAATGCCCGGCTTGGTAACGTCGATTGAGGTTGCACCGCCCATGCGGATAGAAAACTCAGGGATAAGCTTCTCCAGAATCGCCGTGATCTTCTTCCGCTTGGCAAAGTCGGGGTCCCACTTAACCTTTTCTTCCAATGGCGCCTGCTGGCCCAGCGCGGAGAATGTAACCTGACTTCCGCGGTCCTCAATCACTTCGCCCCAAACCTTTTTCGCGTGAAAGCCCGATTCACCTGCGGCCTTATTCAGAGAGTCGATGATCTTCTTTCTTTGCTCCGCAGAAAGATCCTCAGAATAAAGTTCCGTCCATTTCCGGTCGTATTGAAAGAACTTTGTCCCACAGGTCGGCAGCAGAGACAGATTCGCGAGATCGGCGTTATCGGGAAGATCGGCAAGAAGCTGTTTTTCAAACTGCTCCCACGCTCCTCCAGAGATCACTGCCACTTTGATGATGGCTAGAAGGTCGCGCAGCAGCCCCGCAGTCTCCGGCGCAAGAGACGACTTGCTGGGCGCAAGCGTACCGTCCAAATCAAACACAATCAGCTTTTTCATTTATCTTCCTGTCTGCGGTGCCGCTGCGCGGTTGATCTCTTGCACCATCAAGGAATCGCTATCTCCAGCAGGGTTGTCTCTCCGCTGGGTTGAAACGCGCATACTCCGGCCTCCGCCGGCAACAGCCAAACATCTCCCTTGCCAACCGAGTAGGGAATCTGGTTGTGTGTGACCTGGCCTGAGCCCGCGATGCAAACTAACACGCGCGGCTCTGCTGTAGCGCCCACGGGAAACGGGTCTTGGCCGATCAATCGACACAAGAGGAATGCAGGACAATCGAAGAGACTCTCGCGCTCCACGGGCGTGCTCGTCTCCACGCGCGCTGCAACCAGGCCAGCATCGCTCGCTCCGAAATCGATGCAGGCAAAGGCATGGTCGACCTGTAATGGCCGCGATGCTTTGGTCCTGGGGTCGATATGGCCCCAATCGTAAAGACGGAACGTCACATCGCTGTTTTGCTGAACTTCAAAGACGACAACGCCATCGCCCAGAGTGTGAACTGTTCCTGCAGGAATGAAGACGGCATCGCCCGGCTTAGGATGAATGCACACAAGGTGGTCCGCAATGGTCTCGTCTTCAAGAGAACTCCGCAAGATTTTCTCGGTCGTCCCCGATTTGAGGCCGGCATAGATTTGGCTGTCCTTTTCAGCTTCAATTACAACCCACGCCTCGGTCTTTGCTGTATCTCCCGCTGGAATCAATTCGGGGTGCGCGTCGCTGGGGTGCACCTGCACAGAGAGCATCGTTTGTGCGTCGAGAAATTTCAGCAGCAGCGGAAAGCGGGTAAAGCGCGATGCGAGCTTGCCCATCAGTGCTTCTCGCGAATGCTCCATCAACTGTCCAAGAGACTGTCCCTTCAGCGGTCCATTTGCCACCAGACTCTGGTGGTCAGCGCGGTCGCTCAGCACCCACGCTTCGCCGATGGGATCACTGCCGGGCAGAGGCTCGGAAAGCGTTTCGCCCAGTCGTCTGCCGCCCCACAGCCTGTACTGGTAAATGGGAGCGAAACGCAGGGGATAGAGCGGCATCTGGCTCATGATTCGCTTCCCGAGCCCTGACTAAGAAGGCATCTGCTCATTTTGACCTCAGTTAGACCCACCGGCTAGGAGCGCAAATTACTGATGGTAACGCGGAACCCAGGCGAGGTCGCCGCTGAGAACATAGATCGCGATCGCCGCAGCCAGGAAGAATGCGCCAATCCAGAAGCGCCAGTCACGNNTCACGATGCATGCGCCGCCAATACGGACCCGGATCCGGCTCGCCGATGTCGCTGCTGTTTCCTTCCGGGTTGTGCTTGTTCCCTGTCATTTCGTCTCCATCGCAGCGGTGTATTCGCCGCGTCGTGCCGCCTGATTGCATTGCGCCCGATGAAGGAGCGCCTGCTGCGCAATCTGGACATTCGCGTCTTGCCCGTGCCATGCCTCCAACGCAGGCTGCTGGATAGCCCGAGAAAACGAGAAGGCAACCGCCCATGGCAGTCGCGATTTGAATCTTTCATTCATGGCATTCAAGCGAGCCGAAGCCAGTTCCGCAGGTTGGCCGCCCGACAAGAACGCAATTGCAGGAACAGCCGCAGGAACGGCTCGCAGGAAGCAGTTCACAGTGGCATCGGCTACGACTTCCACTGTCTCCTGCGTGGTACAGGTCAATCCAGGGAGTACCATGTTCGGCTTCAGGATCATCCCTTCCAGCATGACTCTCTGCGCAAACAGTTCCTTGAATACCGTTCGCAGCAACTCGTCCGTGGTCTCGGAGCATTGATCCAGCGAGTGTTCGCCATCCATAAGAACTTCTGGTTCGACGATTGGAACCAGCCCGACTTCCTGACACAGCGCCGCATAGCGAGCCAGAGCATGTGCATTGGCTTCAATGCAACCCCAGCTCGGGAGCCCATCGCCAATCGCAATGACGGCGCGCCACTTGGCAAAGCGCGCGCCCATTTGAAGATATTCCTGGAGCCGATCACGCAATCCATCGAGGCCTTCTGTGACCTTTTCACCTGGATGGGCGGCCAGTTCCCTGGCGCCTGTGTCCACTTTGATGCCGGGAATGATACCCGCATCAATGAGAACTTTGACAAAGGGTGTTCCGTCGGCCTTCTTCTGACGAATGGTTTCGTCGTAGAGGATTGCGCCGCCGATGAACTCCCCCAGCCCTGGCGTGGTCACAATCAATTCGCGATAGGCGCGTCGAGCTTCAACAGTCAGCGGAATTCCAAGTGCAGCGAAGCGCTTGTTGCACGTCGGATTACTCTCGTCCATCGCCAACAGGCCCTTGCCGTCAACAAAAAGAGCCTGCACTGTGTCCTTCAGTTGTTGTGTATTCATCTCAGGAATACTCCGATTTCGAACATTGTTTTTCGAGACTATCCTAGAGCGTCCGGCTTCCGTTTGTTTAGCCAACCGGCCCCACGCCTAACTGCCCAGTCTGAGTGGGCGTAAGAGGAAGTGAAGCTTCGCCCAGGCCGCCAATCGCAGCGCCCCTTGTTGCTCTTTCCTTCATCGCCTTTTCCTCGCCAAGACCCATGGTCAATGCCGTTAATCCGGCCAGACCGCCTAACTGCATCGATTCCACAGCTGTGCTGGGGACAATCACGATGGTCGAGTTCTGCTTCAGTCCTTCGTACAGCATGTTCATTGCTCTTAGATGCAGGGCGACAGGATTGTTCAAATAGGTCTTGGCCGCTTCGCCGAACTTCTCGGCCACCTGGCGCTCGGAGTCGCCCAGAATCACGCGGGCCTGGCGTTCTCTCTCCGCCTGTGCCTGCATCGACATAGCGTCTTCCAGAGCGGAAGGAATCAAGACGTCCTTCACTTCGACAGAGATCACGTTGATGCCCCAGGGCTCGGTCCGCACATCGATGATCTTCTGCAAGTCCACGCTGATCTTATCCCTGCCCTCCAGCATGTCGCCCAGCATCGTCTTGCCAATTACATCGCGCAAAGCCGTCTGCGCAGCCCAGTTGATTGCACTCTGATAGTCCTGCACATCGAGGGCGGCCTTCTTCGGATCGATGATCTTCCAGAAGAGGACGGCATCGACATCCACCGGAACNNGGGATGGATTCGACAATCGGAATGATCATGAACAATCCCGGCCCTTCAAGGGAGCGGAACTTGCCCAGGCGCAGGACAACAGCCTTGCTCCATTGATCGGCAACCCGAACAGCGGACGCAGCGATGTAGGCAATCGCAAAGGCGCAGGCAAGAACAACAATGGCTGTCCCGTCGGCCGACATGCGGTGAAAGGTGTAGGCGACCGCTGCGCCAATAGCGAGGATGATCGCGAAGATGAGTGCCGGGAACGAATTGTTTTGTCTCATGATGATTGCCTCTCGCGCCGCAACGCCTGTGCCAGGCTCATGAAAGTCTCGTCAGAGCCCTGCGCTCACGCCGTGCGACGGTGTTTGTCCTTAGACGAGAGCGGGCTCGCCATGGACGGTGTAAGAGCTGTGTTCCGTTCCCGCCAGGATGTCCTTCGCCTTTTCCACTGCGTCGGGAGTTCCGTGAACAACGAGAAGGAACTTGTCGGTCTTCAGCGCCACGTCGTACTTGAGCACGCTGTCTTTGGGGATGCCGATGCTCACCAAACCTGCGCCCACAGCACTTACGCCACCCACTACAACCGCGCCCTCAAGGCCCGCGATGATCCATCCGACTAACGGACCAGCTACCAGAATTGGACCGATGCCCGGAATGGCGAATGCGGCCGACCCAAAGAGCAAGCCCCAGAAGCCGCCCCAGAACGCTCCAACCTTGCCCCAGTACTTCATACGGTCGCCGGCGTTGTAATAGCCCACCACATGTTCGTCGGTGTGCTGATTCCTTGCTGCGATCGAGAGACTCTTCATGTCCACGCCGGCCTCCTGCAATTCCTTGATCGCATGTTCGGCCTGCTGGTGGGTGTCATAGATCGCCACTATAGAATTTGTGATGCTCATTGCTTTCCTTCTCCGTCCTTTTGTGTTGGTCAAAGTGAATGCAGGCCACAAAGCCGTACCGGCGGACGCGATTGAAATGACCGCTTGCGAAGGCGCCCGGACGAGTAACTTCCAGGAGACCTGCACAGGCCAGAAACAGAGCAAGGGAACTGGGCAAGAGAACTGGCAGATTGAGTCTCGCAGTTTGCATACGGGGAGTTCTGGTCAATTGAGGACACGCAATTGCCGGGGAGTCTATTGACCTGGTGACGCTGGCGGCGGTGCTCGGCCACTCCAGAATCCAGATGGTGCTCCGCTGCGCTCACCCCACGCAAGACCACCAGGTGAAGGCCATGGAACAACTGGAGCGGTTTAACGTAGAACCGCAGTCACATGGGTCGAGTAGCGCCGCCCGAGATTTGGAAGACAACCGGCCATGACTCTGTGAAGGCGGAAANNTGGAGGCGCGGGCCGGGATCGAACCGGCGCATAAAGGTTTTGCAGACCTCTCCCTTACCACTTGGGTACCGCGCCTTGGCAGGGCTGCCTTTATTTACTGCTTTCGCTCCACACCGCCGTAGCCAATCCGGGATGTACCGGAGGGCGGTTTGGAGCGGGAGACGAGATTTGAACTCGCGACCCTCGCCTTGGCAAGGCGATGCTCTACCACTGAGCTACTCCCGCTTGTTGCAGAACTAAGTATACCGGGGCGGGCGAAATGCGGTCAAACCAACCGCGGCCCGGAAGACGGTTCGGATTGAGCGGCTTGCACGGGGGGCATGGTAAGCGGCGGCATCTGACCGTTGCCCCTCTCTTCGCGCACAATCTGGCCATCGCGCATGTAGAGGATGCGGCCGGCAACGGCAGCGGCCTCGGGGTTGTGGGTGATCATGAGGGTGGTCTGACCGAGCTCCTGATTGGAGCGCACCAGCATTTGGAGCACTGCTTCGGAGTTCTTTGTGTCAAGGTTGCCGGTGGGCTCGTCGGCGAGAACGATGGCAGGCCGCGTAACGAGCGCGCGGGCGATGGCGACACGCTGCTGCTCGCCGCCGCTCAACTCGGAAGGACGGTGCTTAAGGCGGCCCTGAATCGAAAGAAGGTCGCTGAGATGGTCGAGGTAGTTGATGTCGAGCGGGCCTTTGCGGCCGCTCACGGCCCAGGCGATCTCGATATTGCCCATGGCGGAGAGGGTGGGGAGCAGATTGAACTTCTGGAAGACAAAGCCGATGCGATTTTTGCGGAGGCGGGTGCGCTCAGCATCGTCAAGAGTGGCGAAGTCGACGCCATCGATGACGACGCGGCCCTGGGTGGCCTGGGTAAGGCCGCCGAGCAGGTAAAAGAGCGTGGATTTTCCTGAGCCGGACGGTCCGACGATAGCGACAAACTCGCCGGGCTGAACGCTGAGGGAGATGCCCCGGACGGCAGTCACTTGAAGGCGACCCGCGGCATAAACCTTGACCAGGTTTTCGGCGAGGATGATGGGCGAAACGGGATCGGACGGCACCTGTCCATTGTAAATGCGACGCAAGAGCGGTTGCTCCCATAGAATGGTTATGCACCAATCTCAAAAGCAGGAACCCAGTAAATGACAACCGATTTGAAGTCAAAACTTGCCACCAGCGTTGAAGCGGCCGCCGCAAAGGCAGGCCTGGTCCTCATCTCTTCCAGCCAGGGAACGGATTTTCACGGGAAGCCTACAGCCGTGTTCGAGCTTGGACTGCCCGCGGGGGAGACAGCGGGACGCACGCTGAAGCTTGAGCTGAGCGAAGCATTCGATTTCGACAAGGCAGAGATGCTGCCGACGATGACCTCTCACCTTGCGGGTGAGGCGAAGAGGCTTAAGAATCCGCGGCCCGATTGCTACGTGACGCTTGGCGGGTTGCCGATTGCGTTTGGGAAGTTTGAGTGGCCGTTCCACACATCCACTTCCGGTGCGGACACTTACATTGTGCACGGCGAGATGCATCTGGCCGATGGCGGCGCACACAATCTGCATGCCAAGGTGGCGGCGGCGGTGACGCTGACGTTTGCGGAGATTGTACCGGCGATGGAGCAGCCCTTTGCGGAGACGTTTGTCTACAACGCGATCCGCAAGACGGTGGACTACGGTCAGCTAGAGTTTGTGAAGAGCGGCAACCGCCAGCCTGTGCCTGTGACCACGCGCTACTACAGCCGCTGGCAGAAGAGGTTTGTGTTTACCGAGACGGACGACGCGGAGCGGCTGCGCTACCTGCTGTCGAAGGTCTATTGGCTCTCTGGCGTTCTAGGTGAAAGCAATCCGGTGTGGATTGCCGATCCGCGCGACGCGCAGTACCTGAACACGACCGAGGCTGACCTGCTGCGGATGGCGGGACACGAAGCGGGCGAGGGGTTGATGGTGGTGGAGGGTGAGTTCGCCGCCGCAACGCCCAAGCTGATGGAGCGGGCTGCAGACTACCAGGCGGCGCTCGAGGCGGCGCTTGACTTCACCAAGCCGAAGTTCAATGAATCGATGCGGTCTGGCCACGCGAACATGTAATGCCGCAGTCGAACGTGCAGCGCCTTGATTGGGCGGGCCCGTTTTTTACAGTGAGCCTCCGCAGGACGAGCAGAACCTCGCCCCGGCGGGGTTTGTCTGGCTGCAGCGTGTGCACGCACTGAGAGTGCTGGGCTGGGACATTGCAGTGGGTGGCACGTTCACTGTGACGTTCAAGGGCTGGCCCCAGGCGGGCATTGGCATGCCCAGCGCGGCGGCGATGCCGGCGGCCTGAATGGCGTTGAACTCGCGCACACGGCCGGGCATGAAGAAGCACTCGATGAAGCCGAGGATCCAGGTGATTCCGGTCCAGGAGAAACACAGGTAGAGGATGCCCAGGCCGGTGCGGCGCAGATAGAAGTGGTGCACGCCGAAGCCGCCGAGGAAAAGGGCCAGGAGAACGCCGACAACCTCGTCGCGGCGGACAGCCTCGTAGTGCTGGTAGAAGATGGCTTGCGGGTTGGGATAGGCTGCGGTGGCCATGGTGGCTCTCCTCGGGTAAGGCCCGCTCGGTACAGTGATTGGCGGGCTCTGCGATTCAGATTACACAGTCAGGATACGCAGTTGGGTGGAGGGTGGTTCCCGAGGGCGGATCCTGGACTGGCTTTCGGAGCGGGTTTCAGACGGCGCATGGTGTGCAATGTGAAGCAGCGCGGCGGTCGGGGCGATGGATCAGAATGGACAGATGGATACTCGATTGAATGCGGCGATGGGGGGGAGCTTTGCAATTGGCGGCGACCTGACCGTGAACAGGCTGGGCTACGGAACCATGCGCCTGGTGGGCGAGGGCGCGTGGGGCGAGCCGGATGACGCGGCGAACGCGCGGCGAGTGCTGCGGCGCGCGGTCGAGCTGGGCGTGAACCTGATCGACACGGCCGATGCTTACGGGCCAGAGATTGCGGAGCGGTTGATCTGCGAGGCGCTGTGGCCGTACCCGGCGGGACTGGTGATCGCGACCAAGGGCGGCATCACGCGGCAGGGTCCGGCAAAGACGGAGTACGTTGGGCGCGCAGGCTATCTGATTCAATGTGTGGAGATGAGCTTGCGACGGTTGAAGCTGGACTGCATTGAGCTTTACCAGTTGCATCGGATCGATCCGCGGACACCGATTGAAGAGAGTCTCGGAGCGCTGAAGCGGATGCAGGAGCAGGGCAAGATCCGGCACATCGGGCTGAGCGAAGTAACGCCGGCAGAGATTGAAGATGCTGGGAGAATCGTGAAGGTTGTGACTGTACAGAATCGATACAGTCTGGCGGACCGGCGCAACGAGGAGACGCTGGCGTACTGCGAGAAGAACGGGATCGGGTTCCTGCCGTGGTACCCAATGGCGGGCGGGAAGATGCTGAAGGCGGATCACCCGTCGGCGCAGGCGTTGGCTCGTATCGCGGAGAAGCATGGGGCGAGTGCGGCGCAGCTCTCGCTGGCGTGGCTGCTCAAAAAGTCGCCGGTGATGCTGCCGATTCCGGGGACGTCGAAGGTGGAGCATCTGGAGCAGAACGTTTCGGCGGCGGCAATCAGGCTGAGCGCAGAAGATTGCGTAGACCTTGATGGAATGTTTCGGAGTTAGGCTCTTGTCTGGATTGTCGGGCTGTCGGGCTTGATGCGTTTTTTCCTTCCTCTTCGTCGTCGTCCTCCGATTCGGTGTCTTCGAAGTCTTCACAGATGTCCAGATGGGGGCAGTTGCCACAATCCTCGGGTTCGTAGCAGCGGACTTTTTCGGGGGCAAGGTCGTCGCCATCTTTGGTTCGAGTTTGGGCCTCCACCCCGAACATGGGGAGGATATTGGTCTTGCGTTCGACGTTTTGGGAGGCGATCTGGAGTCCGTAGAGGATCAGTCCTGCGCGGCGCGGGTCGCTGCGGCGACCTTCGCTCAGGATGACAGCGTTGAGGGATTGAGGGTTGCGACTTAGCGAGGATGTGCAAGGGAGCAATTCCCTTCTCGGCGGGGTACCTGGCAGCGAGCGTTGCGGATTTTTTGATGGCCGGACGCATTTTTGGGGTGATATTCTGCGTTAACTCCAAGGGCTGTACGTCCAAGTGATATCGACCGGAAGCCCTTCGCCTCAACTCCCCCAACCTTTAGATCCCCCATCTAAGGAGATAGTCAATTGAATCGCAAAAGAGGAATGCAATTCCTTATCGTGGCCGCGGTGTTTTCAGTCGCGGCTCTGCATGTTCAGGCGCAAAACCTGCTCACCCGTCATGTGCGGGAGGCTGTTCGAACAGGCGAGGCGCCGGCGCTGGCAGAGATGCCGGGCGGCCAGACGATGCAGTTAGACGTGGTGCTGCCGTTGCGCGATCCGGCAGGGCTCAAGGCGTTTTTGCAACAGGTTTATAACCCGGGCAGCCCAATCTACAGGCAGTTTCTAACGCCGGAGCAGTTCACTGAGAGGTTTGGGCCGACGCAGGCAGACTACGACGACGCGGTGAGTTACCTGAAGGAGAGCGGACTCACAGTGGTTGGCGGAAGCCGCGACGGGATGGAGATCCAGGTCAAGGGACCGGTTTCGGCGGTGAACCAAGCGTTCCACGTGGTGATGCAGACCTACCAGCATCCGACGGAGGCGCGAACGTTTTATGGGCCCGACCGCGAGCCGACGACGGACCTGCATTTTGCTCTGTGGCATGTGTCAGGGCTGGACAACTACTCGATTCCGCATCCGATGCTGGAGAAGCGGAGCGACTACGCGGCGGCGCACGGGCTGACATCTGACGCGGTGGTAAGCCATGCGACGACGGGTTCGGGACCGTCGGCGTCGTACCTGGGCAGCGATATGCGCGCGGCCTACTACGGAGGCACGGCACTGACGGGTGCGGGGCAGAACCTGGGCTTGCTCGAGTATGTGGGGACGGATCTGGCCGATCTGAACACCTACTACAAGAATGTGGGGCAGACGAACAGTGTGCCTATTACGCTGCTGTCGACGGACGGGACGAGCACGAGCTGCGTGTACACGCGGGCGGGGGGCAAATGCGACGACACGGAGCAGACGCTGGATATGACGCAGGCTCTGGGAATGGCACCGGGACTGGCGAGCATGGTGGTGTACATCGGATCGACGGATACGGCGATTATCAGCGCGATGACTACGCACAGCCCGCTGCCGACAACGATCGGCTGCTCGTGGGGCTGGACGCCGGACGATCCGACCACGCTGGACCCTTATTTTCAAAAGATGGCGGCGCAGGGGCAGAACTTTTTTGCAGCGTCGGGGGACAGTTCGACATGGTCCGCGAGCAATGAGGCATGGCCGGCGGACGATGCGTATGTGGTAGCGGTTGGCGGCACAGACCTGGTGACGGCGAGCGCCGCGGGGCCGTGGAAGTCAGAGACGGCATGGGTCGACTCGGGCGGCGGAGTTTCGCCGGATGGGATTGCGATTCCGTCGTGGCAGCAGCTCTCCGGCGTGATCAACTCCAGCAACAAGGGGTCGACGTCGCTGCGGAACGGACCGGATGTTTCGGCAAACGCGAACTTCACGTTCTACACCTGCTCCGACCAGACGGCTTGCCTGGCGAATAGCTACGGCGGCACGAGTTTTGCGGCGCCGATGTGGGCGGGCTACATTGCGCTGGCCAACCAGCAAGCGGTGGCGAGCGGCGGGAAGACGCTTGGATTCATCAACCCGACGATTTACGCGCAGAACGTGACGCCAGCGTATGCGACGGATTTCCACGACATAACGAGCGGGACGTCGGGGAGCTACTCGGCGACGACGGGCTTTGACCTGGTGACGGGTTGGGGCAGTCCGAATGGAGCGGCGCTGATCAATGCGCTGGCTCCGACGAGCACGAGTCCGGCTTTCGCGATCTTCTCATCGCCTGGGTCGGTCTCTGTGGTGCAGGGCAGCAATGGAAGTTCGACCATTTCGACGACGGTCAGCGGCGGGTTTAACTCGGCGGTGGCGTTGTCGGCGAGCGGACAGCCCGCTGGTGTGACGGTGAGCTTCAGCCCGTCGTCGATTGCGGCTCCGGGATCGGGGTCGTCGACGATGACATTGGCTGTGGCGGCGGGCACGACCGCCGGCACGTACACGATTACAGTGACGGGAACTGGCGGCGGGATTACTCACACGACGACGGTGACCCTTACGGTGACTGCGGCGGTGGCGGGCAGCTTCAGTCTTTCGGTTTCGCCGAGTTCGGGGTCCATCAATCGAGGGACGACGGGCTTCGCGGTGGTGACGGTGACGGCAACGGGCGGATTCGATGCGCCGGTTACGCTTTCGCAGACCGGGCTTCCAAGTGGAGTGAGCTGGAACTTCAGTCCGTCATCTATTACGGGAACGGGAACGTCGGATTTCAACTTGACGGTTCCATCGAATACGCCTACAGGGACTTATACGGTCACGATCACGGGGACGAGCGGAAGCACTTCACATTCGACTACACTNNTGGAAGGGGCTGCGGCTCTTTTTGCGGCGGCTTTGGTTGTGCGGGCTCGCGTTGAAGCAAGGGACTCGAGTTGGGCTGCGGGGATGAGATAGTCAGTTCAATCCGCTGCGAGAGATATTCGCTCCTGGAAGGCCAAGGCTAATCAGTAGCGCGGAATCGATCTCTGCCATGGTTTCCGTTGAGAGAGTGCCAAAGATCTTCTTGAATCTGCGCTGATCGACGGTGCGGATTTGATCGCATAGAGCGTAACTGTCTTTGGTCGTTCCGCCATCGCCCTTCTTGATCAGTACATAGATTGGCGAGGGTGCGAGGATGTGAGCCGCATCGGTGAGCGGGACGATGATGGTGGTTGATGCAAAGCGGTTGCCCACGTCATTTTGAACGACAACGCAGGGCCGCGAACGGCCCTGCTCGTGTCCCACTACGGGGTCGAGCGAAACCTCGACGACCATGCCGCGGAAGGGCTTGCCCGCCATCAGAATCCCTCACGGTCGATGTGGGCGAATTCTTCGGCNNCTTTTCGACGGCGGTGCGGATGAGTTCGCTGCGGTTCTTGTCTAGTTCGCGCGCGGCCTGGTCGGCGCGCTTGAGGAGACTGGCGGGGAACTCGATCAGGACGCGCTCTTTGCGGAGAGCGGGGGGTGTGGTCTTACGGGTGCGGGTTAAGGGCATGGGGGCCTCGCGGATGGAGAAGTATAGCTACGATAATATATCAAACCATGTGTTTTTATATATACATAAATATATATTGAGTCATGAATTATGATTGATTCCACGAAAGGCAGTGACGGGTCATTCAACGCAGGAACTTCCCAGGAGCGATTGGTTGCGCTTTGCAGGGTGGTCCGCGAGTTCGAGGGATACAGAGATGCCGGGGTGAGGCAACGCGGGGCTGCTGAGGATTGAGGCCACCTACCCACCAACCGGCCTTCCCGCTCTTGCACACACCCTGTTTTCAAACGTCTAAATCCAATTTAGCGTCGATTTTCTGCGCAGAATACCATTTCGCTGTATGATTTTCCCATGCTATTGCGCTTTCGCTGCAAGAACTTCCGTTCCATCCGCGAAGAGCAGGAACTCTCCCTGATCGCCGCCAAGACGCGCACTGATGAGAGAAGTGAAAGCCTGATCGCCACCCCGTTTGAGGACCTGAAACTGCTTCGCTGCGCGGCGATTTACGGCGCAAATGCTTCGGGAAAGAGCAACGTATTAGCGGCACTTTCCGCATTTAGCGATATCGTCTCTGAGTCTCAGCGGCTTTGGAGGCCGAGCGGGCCGATTCCGCGGTACGATCCTTTCGTTCTGGACGACACTTCGAGCAACGACGCTTCGGAATTCGAGATTGTGTTCCTACTCGATTCCTCGATCTTTCGGTATGGCTTCCGATTCAACAGAACGACTTTCCTAAGAGAATGGCTTGTCGACGCGACCAGCCGAGACAAAGTACTTTTCCATCGGGAATCCGAAGGGGAAGATACCCAGGTCTCCTTTCCCAACAAAAACTTGATCAAGAGCGCCGAGGATGCAAGGCATTTGGAGGGCATTCGGAAAGATGTCAGGCCAAATAGTCTGTTCTCCTCCGCAAGCGCACAAAGAAACCATTTGCTCCTCACAAGAATCTGCAGTTTTCTAACAGATGGTTTTGATTCTCTGGGGAATTACCGAATAAGGGAACGTGCGGTTGCATCCTGCAGAGAGGAAGACCGTCGAAAGCAGGTCTTAGAAATGTTAAGGTTTGCGGACGTGGGGATCCGCGACCTCTCAGTCTCCTCGATGAACTTTCCAGAGCCTGATCCCCAATCCGAGGCAGGGCTCCGGCAAGCGTTCCCTGGATTGTTCCCTAATTCAGAGAAACTGGAGCCGCTGCCTCCCCTTAATTTCCTCTGGTTGAGCCACGCTGGGGCCAAAGACAGGTCCTACCTTCTGAAAGAAGTGGATGAGTCAGGTGGAACTCTTGCTTACCTGTCGATCCTCGGCCCGCTTTTGGATCGGCTGCGTGACGGGGGCCTCCTTCTCATAGACGAGCTGGAATCGAGTTTGCATCCCGCGTTGGCCCGGGAGCTGGTGCGAATCTTTAATTCGCCAAAGCTAAACCCCAAGGGCGCTCAAGTCATCTTCACGACGCATAACACCAATCTGCTTGACATGGGGCTGCTGCGCCGCGATCAGGTTTGGTTCACGGAAAAAAACCGCGAAGGGGCGACAAGACTATTTCCGCTGACGGATTACCAGCCGCGCACAAATCAGAACATTGAGGCAGGCTATCTGGGAGGCAGATTCGGCGCAATTCCTTTTCTTGACGAGCAGCTGTTGCGAGAGTCCCTCATCCCAAGTGAACCAGCGCAAACTTCTCTGGAATTCTCGAGCGAGGGGTAATTGTGGCTAGAAAGGATCGTGCCAGAAGGCCTGCCCGAAATCTCAAACAGGAGAAGCGCTTCCTAATTGTCGTGGAAGGGGACGTCACCGAACGGGAATATCTAGAAGCTATAAAGCGATCACGCCAAATGAAGAGCGTCGAGGTTCGCATTGAACATCGGTACACTGACCCAGTCGGCATAGTGAACGAAGCCAGGAGACTCGGTGGTGCTGCAAGGAAGGCCGAGCCGTTTGATGAGATTTGGTGCGTATTTGACGTCGAGGCCAAACTCACCCAGCAGACGCGATTTGGGTTACGTGACGCGCTGGATACCGCGCTTCGTGCTGGATTGAAGTGCGCGGTGTCTAACCCATGTTTCGAGATATGGCTGCTTTGGCACAAAGCAAATTGGAGCGCGTGGATAGCTTCAGATGCCGTACAAAGGCGCTGCGAGGAGCTTGGCATCACTCACGGAAAGGACGGAAAACATATTAGGGATGTCGGTTCTTTACTCCGAGACTGCTATTTGGACGCGAGGAATCGGGCGAATAATTCAGGGCAATTGCGGATCTTAAGGGGAGTTGCGAACGCCGATAATCAAGCACTTGAGGGGAATGAAACAGAAACGCCGGAGGACACGAACCCTTCCTCCGGCGTTCATAGACTGGTAGACGCGATCTGCGCGGCGTTTCCGGTACGCGAATAACTACATTTCTTTGACGCCTTC
>PMXB01000199.1:0-299 GCA_003165935.1 Acidobacteriaceae bacterium
GTGTTGACCGACTGGCCGCCGGGGCCCGAGGAGCAGAAGGTGTCGATACGGATGTCCTTGGCCTCGATTTTGATGTCGACTTCCTCGGCCTCGGGCAGTACGGCTACGGTGACGGCGGAGGTGTGGACGCGGCCCTGGGTTTCAGTGGCGGGGACGCGCTGGACGCGGTGTACGCCAGACTCCCACTTGAGCTGGGAGTGGACGCGGTCGCCCTCGATGATGGCGATGACTTCCTTGTATCCGCCGACGCCGGACTCGGAGAGCGACATGACTTCAACTTTCCAGCGGTGCTGCTCGGC
>PMXB01000199.1:344-12675 GCA_003165935.1 Acidobacteriaceae bacterium
AGCGCTGCTCCATTTGTTCGAGGCGATCGATCATGGTGGTCTCTCCAGAATTGGGTGTTCCCGGAATTGCGGTACCAGGATTGGGTCTTCGGGGGCCCGCACAGGGGCGTTAACTTGGTCTCTTGAAATGTGGCAGGGAATGCGCGGAGAACGGCTATAGGCGGCGGGCGCCGCTAGAGGAGAGCCGGGATGGGAAAGTGAAGATCCATCGCTGTTTCTATCTTAGCGCGAATGCGGGCTCGCGAGTAGTTCCTCGACTTTGCCGCTAAGCGCGTGATCAAGGTGCTCGGCCCTGTCGTATCCATGATGGACAAGCTTCACAGACCCGTTGCGGTCGAGGAGGACTAATGTGGGGAGCGCGTCCACGCTCAGCGATTGCGCGGCGGCTCCTGAATCAAAGACGTTTGGAAGAGCCAGATGGTGTTGAGCAAGCCGTCGATTCCCCTTCTCAAGGGTCTCGCCATCCCAGCCGGTATCTACGGCAAGGAAGACGACCTGAGGGTTGTTTTGAAACCGGGTATACACCGTTTGCAGTTCGGGTAGTTCTTCAAGGCACTGAACGCACCAACTCGCCCAGAACGCGAGGATCACAACGTGCCCTCTCAGATCCTCTGAATGGAGAACGTGGTCGTCAGCCTGCAAGGTGAATGAGGCGAGGGGACGATTGGCGCCTTCAAAAGCAGCGTAAGTCGATAGCCTGGGGACAGCGAAGAACACAATCAAGCCCGCGGCAATCAGCGAGAGCGCAGACAGCCGGACGCTTGAGCCGCGGTCCGATTGCCAGCGCCTTCGCGCAACGATGCCCGTGGTGACAACCGCGAGGGTTATCAGGACCAAACCAATCTGAAGCAACAGCAGGTGGGGTCCATTGTTCATGACCAGGGCGGCAGTGCCCAGAAACCCACCCACGCTGACCCGTACCACCTGCCATCCAAGGCGGCCGACTGCCGCGCTGCCCCGCACGAACCCCGCCAGGAAGAACGCTGCCGATGTAAGGGCATAGATCGCGCGAAAGTCGAACCCGATGGCCCTTGAAGCCATGCATGTGCCGACCACCGCGACGATCGCGATTACGCCTGAGAACACGTCCAGCAAAGCTGGCCTTGCGGATCTCATGGTCATTTTGTGGTTTCCTGATGTTTTGTACGTTGGAGGGCGCCGGAAAGTTCATGCGCTTTGCGTTTCCAGGCGCTGCGGCCGGAGCAGTGGAGGACGCCGAGGTACTTTTTCCAGGGGCCGACGGAATTGCGGTACTGGTGGGCGAGGATTCGGGCGATCTGGTGGAGGTGGGTCATGTCGTGGACGGGCCAGGTGGCAAGGAGTTCGGAGAGCGTTACTGTGCCGAGGGCAGGATGACGGCCACGGAGGGCGATTTGCTCGGGCTGGAGGTCGAGGGCGCGCAGGGCGGCGAGGTTCTCAGCACGGAGGCGGGCGAAGTCGTCGAGGAGCTGGGGCAGGGATTTGCCGGTGCTCAAGCGGAATTGGGCGTCGCGGTCAAATGGATCAAAGGGGCGGGATACGCCGTGCTCGAGGATGAGGCGCGTGCGGGGAAGCCAGTCGGTTTGCTCGCCGTGGATGAGGTGGCCGACGACGTCAAAGGCTGACCAGGTTGAGGGGCCTTCGTTGGCGTGGGTCCACTCATCGGGCAGATTGCGGAGCAGGGCGTCGAGGGTGGCTGGCGTGCGGGCAAGAAGGGCGAGAGACTGATCGATTGAGAATTCCATAGGGGCCTCGGGGATTGGATGCGGGACCGGGGAAAGGGATGGAAATCTCGAAATGGATCAGCATTGCTCCCCTATTGGAGGCGCACGATGGTTGGCTTGTGGAGGAAGTGGTCGTCGCTGGCGAGGATGATGCGCGGGGGGAAGAAGAGGATGTTTGTTCCGAGGGTGAAGGCGGGGCCAGGGATGTTGGCGGGGACATCGAAGACGAGTTTGGTGGAGACGGACTGGCCGGGGGCGACATCGGCGTCGAGGCCGGGGAGCGGACCGTCAACGCTGGCAAGCGCCTGCATGCCCTCTTGGGAGGCCTCGTAAGAATTGGCCGCCTGGTCCACCATCAGCCCTTTGCGGCCGACCTCACGTTGTGCGCGGCCATTGGAGCGGCTTCTGACGCGTGCGCTGACGATGTAGAAGACGCCGTGAGCGTGGGTGATTCCGGCGGGTGACTCGATGGTGGGCGTCCGCTGGAAGCCGGTGACGGCGAAGCACATCTCGTCGAAGCAACGGTCGTCGCCAATGGCCAGCACGCGCTGGGGCGAAAGGGCGGCGATGAGGGTTCCGGCGGCCAGGTAGACAGCCCAGACCGAAAGAAGGCTGACGGCAAGCCGTTGCGCGAATCGCCAGCGGCGGAAGAGGAGCGCGCCCGCGACGATTAGCAGCGAAACGACTGTGGCGAGGACAAGGAGGAATAGCAGCAGGTCGAAGATAGTCATGGCGCTCCGCTATATATCCACAACAGATATGTCTGTTACGGATATATCAGAGAGGAGTTCCGAAGTCAAAGGAAAAAGCAGCGGAGACACGAGCAATTCAGAATGTGCATTGAGCTGCGAACCCTGGGTCTCGCTTAGTGTCCGGAGTCTGAAGTTCGTTGAAGAATGACCAAAAGCAACCGCGGGTCCTTCGACTGCGTTTGGCTCGAAAAACCAACCAAACTTCGCTCAGGATGACAGCAATGTTGTGGTGCGAACTAAGGACTCAGGACACTAGAAGCACTCGATGTGATCGCAGGCGTTCATTAGCGGGAGTTGCAGGTTTGAGTCGTGGTCGGGGTCGGAGTAGATGGTGATGGTGGCGGGCTTGAAGTCTTCGGGCTTGGCGGTCATGATGTTGGGCACAAAGGTCTGGGGGTTGCGGTCGTAGAGCGGGAACCAGGTGCTCTGAATTTCGACCATCACGGTGTGGCCGGCCTTGAAGACGTGGTCGACGTCGTGAAGCGAGTAGTGGTACTCGTGGATGGAGTCAGGGCGGAGCGGCTTAGGGTCGGAGAACGATGTGAGGTATCGGCCGCGAAAGATTTCTTCGTTGATCATGAGCTGGTAGCCGCGCATGGTTGGGTCAGGGTCGTCGTCGGGATACTGGTCGATCAATTTGACGACCATGTCGTTGTCAGAGCCGGTGGTGGCGGCAAAGATGTCCGCGATGACTTCGCCGGTGACGACCAGATCCTTCTTAAGCACGGGGAGCAGCCACACGGCGAGATCCTTGCGATCGGTGACGAAGCGCTGATCTTCAGTGAGCCAGTTGTACCACTCAGAACCCTTGCTGTAGGTGGGCTGGATGGGGCGATGGCGATAGGGAGCGGGGCTTGCCGGGTCGCTGACATACGCGGTTTTTGCGGGTGTTTTTGTTGCGGACCAGCTCAACATTCCATTGCCGATGAGATGAAGTGCGGTGGTTTGCGATTCGAGCGGAGGAAACTCAGAGTAGCGCTTCCAGGTATTTGAGCCGGTTTGGAAGCTGGCGGTGTTTTTGAGGTCGAATCCAGCGCCATTTACGCCGGGGGCATCCTTGAGATAGTGGGCGAAGAACTTTGCTTCGATCTGCTCGCGAAACTCTTTGCCGATGGGCTCGCCATATTGAATTGCGCCGAGGTGGCGGCTGGACGAAGACCACGAGCCATGACGCCACGGGCCGAGGACGAGGAAGTTCTGGTGGTTTGTGTCATGCGGCTCGAGGGTGGAGTACTCGATCTGCGGGCCGAACATGTCTTCCTGATCGTAGTAGCCGCCGACGGAGAGGGTTGGAACCGCAACGGTGTCGAGGTGATGCTCGACGCCTCGCGAGGCCCAGTAGCTGTCGTAGGCGGGATGCTCGAGGAAGAGCTTCCAAGTGGGCAGGAGTTTGGAGCCTGATCGCTTGACGTCTTCAGCGAACGATCCGCGCTCAAGGAAGTAGTCAAACCCGTCAAGCGGCTTGCCGTCTTTGTCCTTGCCGTAGTCGACCTCGGTGCTCTCTTTGCTGGACTCGAGCTCGTAGACGTAGTCGTAGCCGTAGCTCTGGCGGAATGCGCCGTTGTGGAAGAAGTCGTCGCCCATCCATACGTCGATCATGGGAGCCTGGGGTGAGATGGCCTTCACGGCGGGATGGGGATCGATGCCAGCGGCCATGGCGAGGAAGCCGGGGTAGCTGGTGCCGATGAATCCGACGCGGCCATTGTTGCCGGAGACGTTGGCCAGCAGCCAGGCGACTGTGTCGTAGGCGTCGGTGCTTTCATCGACGACGTTGGGGTCTTTGTGGTCTGGCGAGTGATTCAATAGGGGCCGGCTCATGACGAATTCGCCTTCGCTCTTATAGCGACCGCGGATGTCTTCGCCGACGTAGATGTAGCCGTCTCGGGCAAGCTCGGGACGCTGCGCGGAGAAGGAGCCGCGGCTGGTCCCGTCGACTCCGTATGGGGTGCGCTGGATGAGGAAGGGAAGCGGGGCGGCGATGTCTGCGGGCTTGAGGATGACAGCGTGGAGTTTGACGCCGTCGCGCATGGGGATCATGACCTCAGTGCGCTGGTAGTCGTGAAAGAGGTGGTGGACCGGTGTGCCTGTTTTCTTGAAGGGCTCATCGGGGGTGTCGGTCCAGGCAACGCTGAGGCCGTGGCCCGAGGCGTCGAGAGTAAAGCGGAGGTTGAATTTGTCAGTGTCGGTGGAAAACTCGGTGGGTGACACCGGCTTCATTTCGGTAGGCACGCGGCGATCCGACTCGACCATGAGCTTGCCATCGACGACGTAGAAGCTGAGCGGGGTGTCAGGCTCGATCGGGTTGGTGTACTCGCCGGTGAGCGCATCAAGCTGCGCGGCGGTGGGGGCGGGCGGCTTGTCATCCGAGCGCGCTGCGACGGCGAAGATGAGTGTTGCAGGAATGAGGACGAGACAGAGAGCGGCAATCCGCGCGCGTCGGGGAATCAAGGCCGGGACCTCCAGGGAAAAATCCTACTGAAGGATTCTACCGAAACGATCTCAATGCGCGTGGCCGTGATGATGGCCATGGCTTGAATGGGAGGCCATCTCCGCGACGGGGACGACGCATCCGTGGGTCTCTTCGCAGCCGATGTGCTCGAACTGGATGGTGGTGTGGCTGATGTGGAAGTGCTGTTTGAGCACGTGGTTGAGATTGACGAGGATGCAGTTGCTCTCAGAGGGAGGAATGTCGGCGATGGTGACATGGCAGGCGAGGGCGCGCGACTGGGAGCCGAGGCTCCAGACGTGGAGATCGTGCACGTTGAGCACGCCATCAATATCTTCCATGCCTGAACGGATTTCACTGAGGGAGATGCCCTGCGGGGTGCCTTCCAATAGGATGTTGAGCGTTTCGCGAACGATGCCGATGGAAGACCAGAGGATAAGGGCGGCAATCAGGAGCGAGAGGACGGGATCGATCCAGTTCTGCCCGGTGTAGAGGATGCCTGCGCCGCCGGCGATGACAGCGGCGGTGGAAAGCGTGTCTCCGGCCATGTGGAGGAAGGCGGAGCGCATGTTTACGTCGCGGGCCACGCCCCAAAGCAGAGCGGCGATTACGCCGTTCATGAGCACGCCGGCCGCGGCAACGATCATCATGATGCGCGGCTGGACGGCTACCGGCGCGCTGAGGCGATGGATGGCTTCAAAGCCGATCCACAACGAGATGGCAATCAGAGTGGCGGCGTTGATGAAGGCGGCCAGAACGCCAGCGCGCTGATAGCCGAAGGTGCGGGTGGAGTCGGCGGGGCGGGTTTGAAAGTAGACCGCGGCAAAGCTGAGCAGAAGCGCCAGAAAATCAGAGGCGTTGTGGCCGGCCTCGGAGAGCAGGGCGAGGGAGTGGGCGCGCAGGCCCGCAATGAAAGTGACCGCTACATAAGCCAGGGTGGCAAAGAGCGAAAAGAGAAGAACGGATTGTGTGCGGCTGGCGCCAGGGGATGCAGGCGCCGCATGGACATGCATGGGATTAGTATACCGGGGGTGGGTATGCGGGGCCAATGGCATTGGCTGAACGATAGCCTCAGATTTGACTGGATCAATCTTCGCCGCGGCCGGGGCGAAGGTGGGTTACATCGAGGGGGTCGGGGTCTTCAAAGACCGGCAGGACAGGCAAGCCGAGGCGAAGGCCAGACCAAGTTTCGGCGACGACAATGCTGTTCTGCGGATTGCCGGGCTGGTAACGCACGGTGCAGGGAAAACCGGCGCGGACCTGGGCGGGATCGAGAATTTCGCGAAGCTGGGTAATGTCCTGGGAGCACTCGTAATCCACGCCACCGATGCGGTAGTGATAGAGGAGCATGGTGAGGGTCCGAGGCGGATCCTTTTTCTTATGTCCGGGCATCTCAACGTCGCAGATGTCCAGGAGCATACCATCGACCAGGCGGCCCGACTGGGACAGAAACTGACAGCGCGCGCGCTCCAACTGCTCTTCGGAAGGCCTCTTTCGCAGCACCATCCACAACGCCAGACCTGTGAGGGCGGCGAGAGCAGCCACTCCGGACACGGTTTCCCATGTGTTGGCGTTCAAGTGTGTCATTTGCGGGAGGACTCCGGATTGAGCATGGGGGTAGAAGCCAGATACGGGTTCAAACTTAAGGATAGCGTACGTACAGTGAGTCGGGAGCGTGGGCGAGGTTCGGCGAGAGTCCGATATGGGTAACCGGGAATTTGGTGCCCATCGCATGGAACGGTTGACTCCAATCGTCCATGCGATGATTGAGGTGAGTCAATCGAAGCGGTGTCCGGCCCTGGCAGGCCGGTTTTCTCTTTGCGACGGTGCAAATGCCAGATTTCCCGCCCGGTATAGACTTGGGAAACCCGTGACGGCGGCATGTGTTGCCGATTCGCTCGGGCCATTCAAATCACCCGGGATGGGAAAGGCCCAAGTAGCTGGCGCGATAAGTGCAGGATCCGGCTTGAACCAGTTGGAGGATCATGTCGAGCAGTGACTGTTCAAAGCGTATTTACCGGAACGTCGGCAATCAGGAATTGCTTAAACTGGTGAGTCGTTTGCCTCCGGGGCGGGCCCTTGATTGCGGATGCGGGGCTGGCGATAACGCTCGTGCATTGTCGTCAATTGGATGGGACGTTGTGGGCATCACAATTAGTTCACGCGAACAGGAAGAAGCATCCCAGTTTTGCACGCAGGTTTACTTGCAAGATCTAGAGTATGGTCTCCCTCCAGATGTGCGCGGCGAATTCGATCTGGTTGTTTTTTCACACGTGCTCGAGCACATTCGAAATCCCAGCAAGATTCTTCAAGACGCGGGCACGGTACTAGCGAAAGGTGGTCGAGTAGCGGGCGCACTTCCAAATGTTTTGTACTGGAAGAGCCGTTTACAGTTTGCGCTGGGGCGATTTGAGTATGAAGAGAGCGGACTCATGGACAGTACTCATGTGCACTTCTATACGTTCGAATCGGGAAAGCGGCTTTTGGAATTGAGCGGTTTTCAGTTGATTGAATCAGCGGTCGAGGGGTGGTTTCCCTCGTGGGGCCTGAGGCGCCTGATGCCTGACGCAGCTCACTCAATGGATCGCCTTGCTTGCAGGTTATTGCCGGGATGCTTTGGCTATCAGTTGCTTTACGTCGCTGAGCTGCCATAGGCCCTTCGATGATCGGAAACCCTGGGGAAAGTGGCAGTTCGACAAGATGCCGAAAACCTACGCAGATGAGGAACTGAATTTGAAGCGGGAAACTGCTGTGCCCGGAGCTGGGATTTCAACGCGCAAAGGAAGGCCGGTTCGCGTTCTTTATGCGCTTGGGCCGGGAGACGTGGTTCAGTTCTATCGCGACTTGAATGCCGGACACGCGCCCGGGTTTCAGATGAGCATGGCGTTTTCAAAGCAGTTTCTGGACTGGTGCGACGAGGCGGGACACGACGAGGTTGGGCCAGAGCGGGGCGGCGTGGTTGTGCACGGGATCTCATCGCATCCGAGGGCCGATCGAATACAGGCAGGTGCGCATTGGGTAGAGAACCGGCCGAAGGGGCAGATCGGAAGCGGGCGGGGATGGCGCTATTATCTGGCGTCGATCTGGTATGGGCTACGCGTGGTGCGTTGGGCGTTGGCCGAGCGCGCCGATGTGGTGATTGCGGACTCGGGGACGACGGAGTGGATTGTGCTGGGGCTGCTAAGTCTGTTCGGCATTCCGGTGATTGCCGTGCTGCACAACTCGCTTTGGCCGATGGGACATCGACCCAGGCGCGGGCTGGCCGCAGTGCTGCGCAGGATGGATGGGTTGTTCTTTCGGCACTTTGCGGCGGCTGCTGTGGGTGTTTCTCCGGAGTGCGTGCGGCAGGTGAGGGAGATTGCGGGCAGGCCGCGGGGCCCGGTGCTGGAATGCAGGGCGCAGTTCAGGACTGGGTTTCTTGAACGAGTGGCGCCGGTGGGTTCTGGGCGGGAACCGTTTCAGGTCTTGTTTCTGGGACGGTACGAAAACATCAAAGGCATTTGGCTGATTGTCGATCTTGCGCGGGAGCTTGAGGCCGAACATCCGGGGGCGTTTCGGTGGCGGATGGTGGGATCGGGGTCGGAATTTGAGGCGTTGCGTGCAGGAGTTGCCGGAAGCGGGATGGAGCGAGTAGTGCGTGTGGAAGGCAGCTTGCCCAGCGAAGAGGCTGCGCTGGAAACGATGGGCTGGGCGGACGCGATGATCGTGCCGACGATGCCGGATTTCTGCGAAGGGCTGGCGATGACGGCGGCTGAATGTGTGCTGGCGGGAAGGCCGGTGGTGGTGAGCGATGTGGTGCCTGCGTGGGAGGTGCTGGATGGCGCAGCACTGAAGGCCGAGGCTGCGAACGTGGCGAGCTTTGCGGAGGCGATGAAGCGGCTGGCGTTTGAGCCGGGGTGCTATGAGGCATGCCAGAGGGCAACCGTTCAAGTGCAAGGCCAGTTTTACGATCGCAGCCAGGGGCTGGGGAATGTGCTGGGGGGGGCGGTGATGGGGGTGGTGAAGCGCTGATCCACCCGAAAATAGTGCGATGGCCGCCCACCCATTTCGCCAAGAACGCGAAATGGATGGGGTCCCCCGTGAACTGGTGGTGCCGAGCGCTATTTTTCTTGCGCCGCCCCGACGGGGCTCCCGAGTTTTTATGTGGCCAGCTTCCCAGCGTTAAAACGCTGGGCTAACGAACTCCGCGCCTACGGCGCCGGCAATCGGACGCGCCGAAGTCAGCGAATTCTCTCGACGAGATTGGGCCGGTTGAGTGAACAAAGCGGCACAATGAGTCGTCTTGAATGACCTATACTTAGGGCTGCGTCTTGAGCGGGTTTTGGCCTGTAAGAGCGCGGTTCTGGAGGGTTTTCTGTTGGCTTTGGATGAGAGAAACGCGGCGGCTCAACGGCGTATTCGTTCGACCACGGTTATTTGTGTGCGCCGCAACGGCGAGGTTGTGATGGCCGCCGACGGGCAGGTTACGCTGGGCGATCACGTGCTGAAACATTCGGCAAAAAAGATTCGCCGCCTCTACCAGGACAGGATTCTCGCCGGGTTTGCGGGATCGACGGCTGATGCATTCAACCTATTCACGCGGTTTGAAGCAAAGCTCGAGCAGTATGCCGGCAACCTGAACCGCGCCGCAGTGGAGTTGGCCAAGGACTGGCGGACAGACAAGATGCTGCGCAACTTGGAGGCGCTGCTGCTGGTGGCCGACAAGGGGCAGACATTTCTTATCTCCGGGTCGGGCGACGTGATCGATCCCGACGAGAACCTGGCCGCGATCGGCTCGGGCGGCAGCTACGCGACGGCCGCGGCGCGGGCGCTGATGGAGAACACAGAGATGGGCGCGCGCGAGATTGCCGAGAAGGCCATGAAGATCGCCGCGGACATTTGCATCTATACAAATGACCACATCCTTGTGGAGGAGTTGAAGTAGGGCGCTCTTCAAAATTTCGGGCAAGGTTGGGAGATTAATGGTCCGTGGCAGGAGTAGATGCGGCGAAAAACATCCCTCAGGGACTAAAGCCCCGCTAATTTTGCCGCATTTGCGGCACGACTGAAGTCGTGCCCTTTCAAAACCGGACTTTCGCCGCGGACTGATTGTCGAAGGCAGGACAGGGCAGGACAGGGCAGGGCAGGGCAGGACAGGCGCATGGCAGGATTTTCGGGGACACCGCTGTTGAAGAAGCTTGGGATCAAAGACGGAGATCGTGTGCTGGTGAAGAATGCTCCGGCTGAAGTGCCTGAGGAATTGGCGGATTTTCCCAAGGTGCGAGTCGCGAAGGACCTGGACGTGGCGTTGCTTTATGCGACATCGACCCACCAGCTTAATGCGGGATTTGCGGCGTTGTCGACGGCAGTTAAGCCGGATGGAATGATCTGGGCAGCGTGGCCAAAGAAAGCTTCGGGCATCGAGACGGATTTGACCGAGAATGGAATCCGCGACACTGCGCTGAAGACGCCGTTTGTAGATGTGAAGGTTTGCGCCATCGACGAGACGTGGTCGGGGTTGAAGCTTGTGGTCAGGAAAGAACTGCGGGCAACGTTCGCGTCGGCCCGCGCGTCGGCACGATAATAGGAGTCACGGGTGGGCACAAATCCCGCAGGGGCTAAAGCCCGAGTATCTCTTTGATGCATCATCGGCACGACTAAAGTCGTGCCCTGTTACAAAGCCAGAACCGAACGGCACGACTAAAGTCGTGCCCTGATGCAAAGCCAGAGACGCCAGATCAGAATATGGCGTGGCCTGATACAAAGCCAGAAGCGCCAGATGAGAATATGGCGTGGCCTGATGCAAAGCCAGAGACGCCAATCTTAGAAATGGCGTTTGCTGAGAAGATTTTGGAGTATTCGGAAACAAGAATGGCTATCTACCTACCCGCATCCGCCGAAGAACAAGACGTCTCGCTCGACGAGCTAACGCCGCGCGAGATCGTGACCGAGCTCGATAAACACGTTGTGGGCCAGAAGGCAGCCAAGCGCGCAGTCGCAATCGCATTACGCAATCGGCAGCGCCGGCAGAAGTTGCCGCCCGATATTGCCGACGACATCATGCCGAAGAACATCATCATGATTGGGCCGACGGGCGTGGGCAAGACAGAGATCGCGCGACGGCTGGCCAAGCTGACCAACTCGCCGTTCCTGAAGGTGGAGGCGTCGAAGTTCACCGAGGTGGGCTACGTGGGCCGCGATGTTGAGTCGATGATTCGCGACCTGGTGGAGATCGCGATCGACATGGTGCGCGAAGAGCGGCTGGAAGAGGTAGAGGACCGCGCTGAGATGAACGCGGAGGAGCGGCTGCTGGATGTGCTGCTGCCACCGCCTCCGCCGACGCCGCCAGCGCAGGAAGGCCAGCTTACGCTGCCCGGCACGGAGAGCTATCAGCGGTCGCGTGAGAAGCTGCGCCAGCAGTTCCGCGAGGGGAAGCTCGACGAGCGGCAGGTGGAACTGGACGTGCGCGAGCGCGGGAACCCGCAGTTTGGCATCATCAGCAATCAGAATCTTGAAGACATGGAGATGAACCTGAAAGACATGCTGCCCAACCTTTTTGGCGGCGGATCAAAGAAGCGGAAGATGAAGGTGGGCGACGCGTTTGACTACCTGGTGCAGGAAGAGGAAGGCCGCCTGATCGACATGGATTCGGTGAATCGGGCCGCAACGGAGCGCGTGGAGACGAGCGGGATCATTTTTCTGGACGAGATTGACAAGATTGCCGGGCGCGAGGGCTCGCATGGGCCAGACGTTTCGCGGGAAGGCGTGCAGCGGGATATTTTGCCGATTGTGGAAGGCACCACTGTGAACACGCGCTACGGGATGGTGCGGACCGATCATATTTTGTTCATTGCCGCGGGCGCGTTTCATGTTTCGAAGCCGAGCGACCTGATTCCCGAGTTGCAGGGGCGGTTTCCGATTCGCGTGGAGTTGCAGTCGCTGACGGTTGATGACTTCCTGCGGATTCTGACTGAGCCCAAGGCATCGCTGACCAAGCAGTACTCGGCGCTGCTGGAGACGGAGGGCGTGCGGCTGGAGTTTGCGCCTGAGGCATTGCGCGAGATGGCGGAGTTCGCGTTCAAGGTGAACGAGAATACCGAGAACATTGGCGCTCGCCGGCTGCACACGATCATGGAGCGTGTGCTTGAGGACGTGAGCTTCCTGGCTCCCGATGTGGCTCGCCGCGCGCCGAACGATGAGGCTGCCACTGCGTTGAATGAGGTGATCAAGGCCGAGTCGTCCACACCGCTGCCCTATGAGGAACGCATGACCGCGTCGGGGCCGGAAAAGGTGTTTCTGATCGACGCCGAGTATGTGAAACAGATGGTGGCTTCGGTGGTGAAGGACCAGGATTTGAGCCGGTACATTTTGTAGGCGGGACGGACAGATGTGTTGAGACAAAAGAGCGGACGCCGAAAGCGCCCGCTCTTTTGGTGGTGCGCCAGGCATGG
>PMXB01000287.1 GCA_003165935.1 Acidobacteriaceae bacterium
AAGGTGGTGCTGAAGCCGTGAGAAACAGGGATTAGGGGTTAGTGATTAGGGGTTAGTGATTAGGGGTTAGGGGTGAGGGTTTGGGGTTTGGGAGAAGCGAGAGGGGAATGAACGTGAAAGCCGCGAGAACGTTAATGTTGGTGGCGGTCGTTTTGGGGTTTGGGGTTGGTATTGCGGTGGGTCAGCAGGGTGATGCGCCGGCGGGGATGGAAACGGCGCAGGGCAGGGTTTATGAGGTGGGGCCGGATGTGGTTGCTCCGGAACTGCATCCGATGGTGCTGCCAATCAAGAACGAGGATAAGTGCGAGAGGGAGAGCGACGATGAGATTGCGCTGTCTCTGATCGTGGACGCGAACGGGAAGCCGCGCGATGTGAGGGTAATCAATCCAGTAGGAACTCCTCTGGAACGGCTTGCGATGCGCATCGTGGAGGAGGACGCCTTCGAGCCTGGCACCCTGAATGGAGCGGCGGTGCAGGTGAGGCTCCTGGCGCATGTGAACATCGAGGGCTGTTATGCGACGAAGAAGGACGCCAGCGGGAACTCGACAGAGGTGTTTCGGTTAAGGGCGCAACCGAAGCAGACATTCGGAGAGGAGAAAAGGCAAGAGTACATTGCGCCAAAGCTGCCGGATCAGTCTGATCTGCCAACACCGCCTGAACTGCCCAAGCCGCCGGAGCCGGATACTCTGGGACTTGAGCGCATAGGGCATGGGGTTTCGGCGCCGGTTCCGTTGAACACTGTTGCTGCCAAGTATTCAGAAGAGGCGCGGAGAAAAGAAATCACCGGCGTTTGTCTGATCTCGATGATCGTGGATACGCAGGGCAAGCCGCAGAATCCGCGCGTTATTCGAAGTTTGGGCTATGGTCTGGATGAAAAGGCGCTTGAGGCGGTGAGAAAATATCACTTCAAACCGGCGATGAAGGGGAAGGTTCCTGTGCCGGTGATGATTACGGTCGAGGTCAATTTCAGGCTTTACTAGTGTGAGCTGTGCCCGGTGGGTTCCGTAGCTTATTGCGGATTGATTCTGCAGCAATCGTCTGGCCGTGACGATTGATTCAGACTGATGGAGAAGACGCGCAGGATGGGAATTACCATGCGGCCGCTTCTACGGGAGTAGAATCCTTGCGTGAGGGGATTGCTGGTGAAAACGTCGCGAAATCTGATACTTTCGACGCTCTTCATTTGGGTGAGTGCCGGCGTTGGTGTGACTCAGCAATCTAGTTCGCCGGTGGAAGCAGGAAAGGCGCCGGCGAAGGTCTATGACGAGGGACCCGACGTGGTCGCGCCTCAGCTTATTCCGATGGAGCGGGCAATACCGGACGCGAGTGCATGTGCGAGGGATATTGACGATGAGGTAACGCTCTCGCTGATCGTAGATTCTGACGGAAAGCCGCGCGATGTGACTTTGATCAATCCCGTAGGCACGCCAATCGAACGGCTCGCGAAGCGCGTCGTTGAGCAGGACACGTTCAAGCCCGGCACGCTCAAAGGGGAAGCGGTGGAAATGAGGCTCAAGGCGCGTGTCAGCATCGAGGGCTGTTATGCGAACAAAACGGACGCCAACGGGAACGCGTCCGAAGTGTTTCGGCTAAAGGCGCAACCGGTGCAGCTATTCGCGGCGAAACTGACGGCGACGGAAACTGACCATGAAGCGGACAAGATTGGGGCTGCAGGCACTCCTGAGCTCCATAAGGTTGGAAACGGAGTTTCACCGCCTGTTCCATTGAACTTTGTTGAGGCGGAGTTCTCAGACGAGGCGAGGCGGGCACACTTCGAGGGAGTTTGCCTGGTCTCATTGATCGTAGACACGCACGGCAATCCGGTGAATCTGCGCGTCGTTCGGTCCCTGGGCCATGGCCTGGATGAAAAGGCGCTTGAGGCGGTGAGGAAGTGGCACTTTAAGCCGGCCATGAAGGCGGGCGTGCCTGTGCCGGTGATGATCACGGTCGAAGTGAATTTCAGGCTATAAGAGCGCTGAACTTAGGATTCCCAAACGATGACGGCGGGGCGGAGGCCGCGGACGGCGTTGGAGAGAAAGACGGCGTCGGCATGGCGGAGGTCGTAGAGTGTGAGGCGGCGCTGCGAGGCAGTGGGATGGGTTTGGAGAATCAATTGGCGGTGCACGCCGGGGATGAGTCCACATTCGACGGGCGGAGTGATGAGGCGGGCGGCACGTTCGATGAAGATGTTGTGGTTGGAGCACTCGGTGACTTCGCCGCGGTCGTTGAGGAAGAGGACTTCGTCGTAGCCTGCCTGCTTTGCAGCTGCGAAGGCTTCGATGTAAAGCGGACGGTGAGTTGTCTTGTGGAAGAACATGGGATGGAGCGGGTCGGTGCGGTGGGGCGAAAGGGTGACGCGGAGCGGCTTGGGATCGGGGGCTTTCTCGGGGAGGATTTCGCTGGTGATGTGGAGCGCGCCATCGGGCGATAGGAGGAGGCGGACCTTGCGCGGGCGGCGATCGTGGAAGGAGACTTCTTCAGCGACGAGGGCGGCGCGGACCTCCCAGCGTTCACAAGGGAAGCCGAAGTAGGCGGCAGAGTCGGCGAGGCGGCCGAGGTGCAGCTCGATGAGCGGATAGCCGCCGTCCCAGAGGAGAGTTTCGATGAGGGAGAAGTCGGCGGGCAGGCGATGGTCGGGTTGGGTGAGAAACTGCGCCTTCAACTTGCACTCGGCCCACTCTGCGGCGGGATCGGAGTCGATAACGATACCGCTGCCGACGCCCATTGAGCCGGTGTCACCGTTGAGGGACAGGGTGCGGATGGCGACGCTGAAGATGGATTCCTGGGGCGAGAAAAAGCCGATGGCGCCGGTGTAAACGCCGCGGGGCGCGGACTCAAGCTGGGAGATGAGCTGCATGGCGCGGACCTTTGGAGCGCCGGTGACGGAGCCGGAAGGAAAGAGGGCGCGCAATATCTGCTGGAATGTGACGCCGGGGCGGAGTTCGCCGGTGACGGTCGAAGTCATCTGCCAGAGCGTGGGGTAGCGCTCGACGGCGAAGAGATCGCGTGTTTCGACGGTGCCGTAGTTGCAGATGCGGCCGAGATCGTTGCGGAGGAGGTCGACGATCATGACGTTCTCGGCGCGGTTTTTGGGGTCGTGGCGGAGGAAATCGGCGGAGGCTCGGTCTTCGGCGGTGGTGCGGCCGCGGGGGGCTGTGCCCTTCATGGGGCGGGTGGTGATGCGGCGGGTCTTTTCCTCGATTTGGACGTGGAAAAACAACTCGGGGGAAAGCGAGAGAATGCGCTGGTCTGGCTCGGTGTGGAGAAATGCGGCGTAAGGCGCGGGCTGGCGGGCGCGCAGGCGGCGATAGAGCGCTGCGGCTGAGCTGGCGGGTGCGTGAACGGGCGCATGGACGTGGAGGGGACAAGTGAAGTTGAGCTGATAGATGTCGCCGGCGCGGATTTTCTCAAGGATGGCGTGGACGCGGAGTGCGTAGTCGCGCTCGGTGCAGTCGAGGAAGCACTGGAGAGTGGCTGGTGGTTGCCCTCCGATTCCGCTGGGAGACGCGGAAAGGCCGGGGCACGGAGGATTGGCGCCCTCCGGTGCGGAAGGAAGACCGCGCAGGGGCGATTCTCCGTGGAGGAATTCGCCGGTGTGGTGATTGAAGAGCGCAGGTCGGTTGTAGATGCCGAACCAGGCGAGGGGTTGTGTTGAGGAAGGCTGAGAAGGCTGGAGGTTTGCCGCGATGGATTCAACGGCTGCGGCGGTTGGCTCGAAGAAGGCTCCGCACTCGTAGGCGAAGTATCCGGCGGCGTAGAATCCGGCGGCAACGGCGGACTCGATCTGAGCAAAGAGAGCGGGGAGTTCGCTGCGGTGGTGCGCTTTGAGGATGCTCAGGGGCGCGGAGAAGAGGCGGGTGTGGCAGGAATCGCGGCGGGGAGCAATGGAGGGAGCGTGCGAGCCGGGCATGGAACTGGCCTGCGAGCCAGCCGCGGGATCGGACGGGACGGGACGGGCACATTCGAGCAGGATGCTGGCCGGGGTTTGCTCGACCAGAGAGTAGAGTTCCGCGGGTGGGGAGTGCCAGCGGTTCATGGTGAGGGGTGGATCGAGCTACGGGGCGTTCAGGGCAGTCACAGTCAGGGCCATATTCGCAGTGTTGGTGATGGCGGTGACACCATTGCTGGATTGTGCTGCCACGATTACTGTGTAATTGCCGGCGGGAGTAGCACGGTTGGCCAGAGGCCCGTGATTGAAGTAGTTGTAACGCGGGTTGCAGGCGGTGGTGCCGAGAAGAGTGACCAGGGCAACGAGAGCCAGCAGGGACAGGCGCTGGAGCCAGGCGCGGCGGCGTACGGACCAGGCAAGCCCGCCAAGGACAAAGGCACCAGGGAACAGGATGGCCAGGGCTACAGGAGTGGACACGGGCCGGGGGACGGAGGCCAGTGACTGCGAGCCAACCTGGGTGGTGAGGGACATGGTGCTGGTAATGCCTGCGGTCGCGTTGGGAAGTATCTCAATGTTTTCAGGCGTAAAAGCGCAGGTTGCCTGATCGGGAAGCCCGGAGCAGGAGAGGGTAACGAACATCGGGGCGGTCAGACTGGCAGAGTTGACGGGCGTGACGGTCGTGGTGACGGTTCCTGACTGGCCGGGGGTAAGCGTCATTGTGGTCGGAGCGACGGCGACGGTGAAGTTGGGGACGGTGCTGGTCTGGGCCTCAACTCGCGCGACGTGGGAGAGCGACGGCAGGTGGGACGCGTCGCCGACGTAGGCGGCCTGGAGCGCATGAGGGCCGGCGGCCAGATCGACTGTGAGGTGGGCGTCGCCATTTGCGTCGAGGGCTGCGCCAGCAAGATCAACACCAGCATCGCGAAGGGATACGGCGCCAACAGCGGGCAATCCGTCTTCGCCAAGGACAGTGACGGTGACAGCGGCCTGGGTACGTCCGTGCAGGTCGTGGGTTAGGGCCAGGATGGTGGTCTGAGTGGAAAGGCTCGGCGCAGACTGGGCGGCCGCGCCGAGCGCGGGAACAAACAGCGCAACACAGAGTGCTGCAACCAACTCAAGCCGCACGCCGCGGCGAAGAAAACGTCTCACTTGCACCTGCTCCAGAATTGCAGAACTCGGATATCGCCCGGTTGCCGCAGTGTAGACCTCTATTGTATCCGGCGGGGGGTGGCAGGAGCCAACAGGTACGGGCCAACGGGATACCTCTTGGACGCAGGAGGGGGGGAATGGGCGCGGGCTGGAGCTGTGGATGGAGACAATAAGGGCTTGCCGCGGCGTCGAGCGCTATGCTGTGGGGTTGAGGAGAAGCGCCATGACCGAGAATTCTGCCCGCCCGCAACTTGCGCACCTGACCGCCGCGCTGGATGAGCTGAAGGCCAAGGGCACCCATTTCAAGTTGCGCATTCTGGACGACCAGCAGGCGGCGGTGTGCCACTACGACGGCAAAGAAGTAATCAACCTGGCCAGCAACAACTACCTGGGGCTGGCGAACCATCCGAAGTTGATTGAGGCGGCGCTGGCGGCGACGAAGGCGTTTGGCGTGGGGTCGGGCGCGGTAAGGACGATTGCCGGAACGATGCGCATCCACATGGAGCTGGAGGAGAAGATTGCGCGGTTCAAGAATGTGGAGGCGTGCGTGGTGTTCCAAAGCGGGTTTGCGGCGAATGCGGGAACAGTGAGCGCGATCCTGGGCAAGGACGACATCATCCTGAGCGACGAGCTGAACCACGCAAGCATCATTGATGGGGCACGATTATCGCGGGCGAAGATCAAGGTCTTCAGGCACAAGGATGCGGCGCACTGCGAGGAGCTGCTGAAGGATGTTGCGGGCGAGCCGGGGCACAAACTGGTGATTACGGATGGCGTTTTCAGCATGGACGGGGACATTGGGCCGGTAGACAAGCTGGCGGCGCTGGCGGAGAAGTATGGGGCGATCATGATGGTGGACGATGCGCATGCTTCGGGCGTACTGGGGCTGAAGGGGCGCGGGAGCGTGGACCACTTTGGCATGCATGGCAAGGTGGATGTGCAGGTGGGGACACTGAGCAAGGCGATTGGGGCGCTGGGCGGGTATGTGTGCGGGAGCCGCGATTTGATTGACTATCTCTATCATCGCGCCCGGCCGTTTTTGTTTTCGACGTCGCATCCGCCGAGCGTGGCGGCGACGTGCATTGCGGCGTTTGAGATGCTGGAGAACGAGCCGGAGCGAATTGAGCGGCTGTGGGGTAATACGCGGTATTTTCAGGGCGAGTTGCGGCGCGCGGGGTTCAACGTGGGCGGGGTGACGACGCCGGCGACGGAGACTCCGATTACGCCGGTGATTGTGGGCGAGGGGCGGATGGCGATGGAGTTTTCGCGGGCGCTGTTTGATGAGGGCGTGATGGGGACGGGGATCGCGTTTCCGACGGTGCCGGAGGGGAGGGCGCGGATTCGGCTGATTTTGACGAGCGAGCATACGCAGGGGCAACTTGATCAGGCGCTGGAGACGCTGGAGCGGGTGGGGAAGCGGATGGGGATCGTGGGGTAGTTTTGCTGGAGCAGCCCCAGAAGCATGCGCCTGCACCATGTTGGCGGTAGAATCGGAGGGACAGACCAGTGATGGAGGCTCAGATGTCGATGCTGAAGAATGCCGCTTTTGACGAGTTTGTTAAGAGCCAACAGGAACCTGCCCACCCTGAGATCGATTGGAATAAGAAGCGGGATGAGTGGCTCGAGCGGCTCGACGAACTCTATGGTCGGATTCACGAGTTCCTAACTGGCTACGTCGACGAGGGCCAGATACAGATTGAGTCTCAGCCAATTGACCTCTATGAGGAGAATATTGGCGCCTATTCAGCAAAACAGCTTACTGTGAAAATTGGGAGGAAGCGTGTTCTGTTTCGGCCTGTGGGGACCTTATTGATTGGGAGCAAAGGACGAGTCGATGTAATTGGCCCGAGGGGTACTAGCGTCCCAATGCTGTTAATTGACAGCAAAGCAAGAAAAGCGTCGGACTTGATCCGAGTTCAAGTTGGTGTGGACGGCAAGCTGCCAGAAGTCCCAAAAAGGGGGCCGGGAGAGGTTAGCTGGGAATGGAAGATGATCACACGGCCGCCGGAGAGGAGATTCATAGAACTTAATCCGGAAACCTTCTACGAAATGATTTTGGAAGTTGCAAATGGCTGATGAAGCTACTCCCGGGAGTCGTGTCGTATCGCTGAGAGAAATTGCCGAATATCACGAGGATGCGGTCTCTTCGCTCCGCTTCTATTTCAATGACGCTCCGAACTTGGAGCGCTTCATCGGTTATGCCCCCGCACAACGCTTCGAAGAATTGGAAACGCGAATTGACGAGACCTCGCTTCGATCGATGCTCATTGCTCTTGCCAGCATTGAGGCAAGTTTTCGGTTAGATTACGAATTCAGATGCCGAAAAAGGCTCAAGGACAACCTATCGAGAGCGTTTCGCCAGATTTACAAAGTTCGACAGGAACACGTGGGTCTTGATGAGGACCTCTTCGAAGCCTGGAAACTTCACATTCCAAAGTCGAAGGCGCTGATTAGCGAATTAAGGGCAGCATTCAGGTTGCGCCACTGGCTTGCACATGGCCGATATTGGCAACCGAAGTTGGGCAGAAACTTCGACTTCGATTTTATCTACGATCTAGCAGTAGCAGTATTCGAAGAGTTTTTTGAGGCGAGTCCGTGATCCAATGATTGCTCATCTGCGGGGAAAGCTGATCTACAAGCAACCGGGCCAGGCGATTGTGGAGGCCGCGGGGGTTGGGTATGACGTGGTGATTTCTGTGCCCACGTTTACGGCGCTGCCAAGCCTGGGGGCGGAGGCGAGCCTACACATTCATACGCAGGTGAGCGAGGACCAGATCGCGCTGTTCGGGTTTCTGGAGCGCGAGGAGAAGCGGCTGTTTGAGCGGCTGATCACGGTGAGCGGCGTGGGGCCGAAACTGGCAATCAAGATGCTGAGCGGGCTGTCTCCGGAGCGGACGGTGCAGGCGATTCGCGGGCAGGATCATGCGCAGTTGACGCGGATTCCGGGCGTGGGGAAGAAGCTGGCGGAGCGGCTTGTTGTGGAGCTGAAGGACAAGCTGGACGACTTTGCCGTTGCGCCGGTGCGGGGCAGTGTGCAAGGCGCGGCGGTGGACGATGTGCTGAGCGCGCTGACGAATCTGGGCTATCAACGACCAGCGGCGGAGAAGGCGATTGAGCAGGCTGTGGCGAAGGATGCGGCACTGGCTGGGGATTTCGATGGGCTGTTCCGGGGGGCGCTGAAGGTGATTCGGTAAGAGGGAGACGCGCATTCCTAAGCGGTTCGAGCAATAGAAACCTGGCACAAGGATTGAATGTCCTGAAGACATTTTGAATTCTATCCTCAGAATTTACGTCTATTAGAGAGCAGGATTTCACTTTCCCAACCTAGCGTCTGAATAACTTTAAGGGACGGTACATTTGCATTTCATCGTGGCACTTTTTGCGTTTTCGATTGTCTGCGGCATCGGGCGAGTTGAATCGTCATCCCCGCCCGATGGGCCGAGGCTGGCAGGGGACGTTGCTGTTGCGAGACTCTCCGTTTCGGATTCAGCAGTCGAAGTTGCCACGCCTGGTCCAGACGGAAATCCGGACTCGGACGCGCAGGCCGCTGAACAGGGCGCTCAAAGCGCGCAGCAGAGCGGCCAGCAAGGGACTCAAACATCGGCCACAGATGCCACAACGAAGCTGCCTGTGGCCAAGCCTGTGGCGGCTGGACCGGTGGATGCGAACGGGAACGAGATTCCGCTTGAGCGTCGACAGCCGACGCGCATTCTGGGGTTCATGCCGAACTTCAGGACGGTTTCAGGCGGGGCCAAGCCGCCGCCGCCGAGCTGGAAGTACAACTTCAACGTGGCGACACACCAGGCTACAGACTATTCATCGTTCATCTTTCTCGGCCTCACATCGCTTACGGCCGAGGGGTTGAACCAGCATGCGGCGCTTGGCAAAGGAGTTGACGGGTTCTATGCGTACAACTGGCGCGGCTTCCTGGATAAGACGGATAACACCTACCTGTCGGCCTTTTTCTACTCAAGCCTGCTGCACGAGGACACACGCTACTATGCCTTCGGACAGGGCCACAGCATACCGATGCGAATTCTCTACGTGATCAGCCGGCAAGGCGTAGCCCGTACGTATGGCGGACATCAGACGCCTAACTTCGCTGGACTGGGCGCCAAGGTGACCACGCAGTTTGTGTCGCGCTACTACTATCCGGCGAGCGCGAGTACGTTTCCGGTGCTGGCGACCAAGTTTGGATACTCGGTGATGCGCGACGTCATCTTTTCGAGCATCCGCGAGTTCTACCCTGACCTGGCCGCGCACTTCGTGAAGAAGCACCGTGAAAAGATGGAGCGGCTGGCGGCGAAGGATGCGGGAGATGATGGTTCGGCGGACTATTCCGAAGGACGTTGAAGGTGATACGGTAGCGCACTGAGCTGCCGCTGCCCCATTTGGGCGGCTCTATTCTTCGATGGAGCGTTGCGCCATGCGGTTCAAATCCCTAGCTTGTTGCGCGGTTCTGTTTCTTGCGTTCATACACGCGGCGTTTGGCTCCGTAACTCCTTACCCGGCTTGGCCGGGCGCGGCTCCAAGTCTCGCTTACACGATCCGCGTGGACGGGCAGCCGGTGTTTGTGCATCGCTTTCCCACTTACAACCAATTCCAATGGATGGATCATGCCAGTTTCTCGATGAGCGGCAAGGTGCATGTATCTATTACTTCGCTGGTAAACGAGCGCAATATTGTTACCTGCTCGATCAGGCCTTTGGCTTACGGCATTCGCCCGGTGGTCAAGGGCAACACAATCAGCTTCGATCTGGATCAGCCTCGCTACCTGGTGATCTTCTTCAATGAAGAGCCAACGTTCCAGAGCCCGGGGCTGCTACTGTTTGCCGAGCCGGAAGAAAAGAATCCGCCAAAGCTGGGCGATGACCATGTGACGAACATTCTGGACTACAAGGTGGATAACTCAGGCAAGACGCTGGAGACGGAGAAGATTAACCAGGCTATCCGCGATGTATCCGCCAAGGCCGGCGGTGGCGTGCTCTACTTTCCGGCCGGGGCTTACCTGAGTGGAACAGTGATGATGCAGAGCAATGTCCGGCTCTATCTGGAGGCTGGGGCTATGATACGCGGGTCGCGGAGGAACGCCGACTACGTTTCGCCGCCGATGCCTGCAGGAGCGCGGCCGCTGCGGGCGTTCTTTGTATTCAAGGATGTTGAGAACGCCGGCATCACGGGGCAGGGCGCGATTGATATGGAGGGCTACCCCTGGCTGTGGCACGACTTTCAGCCGGACACTGGGGATGGAAAGTCGCGGTCGGAAGAGGGGCTGGTGAACGATCCGCACGGAACGGGCGTGAAGGGCTACATCGTGGACCATTGCCGCAACATCACGTTTGAAGGGCTGATGCTGCTGCGGTCGGCCTATTGGACCGTCACGGTGAGCGATACGGAAGGATTCACGGCGCGCAACATCAAGATTGTGAACAGGAAGCAGCAGTACCACGACGATGCATTCGACTTTACGGGCAACAGCAAACATCTGCGGGTGGAAGACAGCTTCGCCATGACTATGGACGACACGTTCGCTTTCTATGGCGGCAAGCGCTCTACCGTTGAGGATGTGGTGGTGAAGGGCTTTGTGAATTACACGTATACCTCGGCGCTGGCGATCGGGTATGGGGGCGCGCCGAACATCAGGCACCTGCGATTTGAGGATGTGCACTTCGTGGCTGATCAGAACAAGTTTGCGGTGTGGATTCAACTGACGCCCGCGTACTTTACCGGCAAGGGATACACCTCGGGCGCTCGGCCCAGCGACGATATTGTGCTCGACGACTTCAAGTTTGTGAACACAACGTTTGAGAATGACGGCGGGCATATCTACATCGATGGCGGGAAGGCGCCGCTGACTGGCTTTGCGTTTGAGAACTGCACGTTTGGGAAGGCGACGCGGCCCGGCGAGTTGATGGGGACGAACGTGGCTCCGATTCTGTTCAAGAACGTGACGATGGGCGGCGTCGCGATTCGCAGTGAGGAGCAGCTTAAGCGGGCGGGGTATGAGGTTTATACGCCGGTGAGGTTTGAGCCGTGAGGGGATGTGGCGAGGGGATTTCGTAAAGCCATTTTCAATGGGCTTGACATAGGTGCGGCAGTGCCGCACCATAGAAGCGTGAGCAGAAATGCTGCCTACGGTCGTTGAGACGAGCGTGTTCGCGCGCAAGGCAGAAAAGCTGCTAACTGCAGACGAACACGAAGATCTGCTGTTTTATCTGTCAGCCTACTACGCCGCAGGCGATGAGATTCACGGCACAGGCGGTGTGCGAAAGATCAGGTATGCGACAGGCGGGCGCGGGAAATCGGGCGGAGTTCGAGTAATTTACTACTTCTTCGATGAGGTGAATCCGTTGCTTGCTCTCTTCCTCTACGGCAAGAACGATCAATCGGACCTGACTCCGAAAGAGAAGAAGCTCGCAACGTCACTCGCCGGGAAGCTGAAAGCAGAAGCAAAAGCCAGGAGGAAGGAACAATGAGGCGCGAGAGTATTGGCACCGAACTGATTGCCTCGATGGAAGAGGCTCTGGCGATTGTTCAGGGCAAAGTGAAGCCTGCCCGTGTGACTACGTTCAAGCCTTCGATTGCGTTGGACGTGAGGGTCATTCGCATTGCGACGGGGCTGAGCCGGGCGGAGTTTGCGCGCAAATACGATTTAAATGTGCGGGCATTGCAGGATTGGGAGCAGGGGCGACGCAAGCCCGATCGAGCGGCGCGGGCGTATTTGAAGGTGATTGCGCATCAACCGAAGGCGGTGGAGAAGGCGCTGGCGAGCTGAGGGGCGGTGCTGAAGGAGATTCGGTGAGGGGCAGCACCGATGATGAAGTCATGAAAGAACAAAATCACAAAAAAACTGCGCCCCAGGGCAGATAGTGCTGCTCAAACGATTGTGACCGGGGTTGCTGGGAGCACAAGCTGTACACGGGGGTCCTCGCTCAACTCAAGCGTGATCTGCTTCCACCGCTCTTTGGTTTCATTTCCGTCTGAACCAATCGGCCAGTCGATAACTGACGTATGGCGCTTGAAAGGTTTGTCATCGCGCAGGGCCCGGAGCATCACATCCAAGAGTGATTGAACGGGAATATCAGCCCTACCGTAGATGGTTCCTCTGCCTGGCTGGGTACCGAGGGTCTGCGTCCCAACTCCCCAAATTTCACTATCATTCAGGCCTGAAGAATGCACAACCGACAACTCCATGTGTGGCGACGGATTGAATGCGCCCGGCTTGGGCCGGGCTTCAGCTTTTCGAATGTTGCTCTTCGAATAGACAAAACGAGTGACGAGCTCGCTTGATGCGAGAATGCGCGGGCCGGATAACTGCTCTGGAGCATCCCCTCCAAGCTGCCTACGTCGTCTGCGCTGTATCCAGTTGAAGCAGTGCGAAAGCAATTGGCGCGGGAATGTCATCTTCTATCCAGTCTGTTCCTCTATTTGAGCGCTGACCGAGCACCCAAGCGAATGTGCAGCGGCCCGTTCGCCCGACGCTCACTGTCAGTGCGTGTCGCTTACCAAAGAACCAATCGAGAGAGATTTCGCCGTCAGGATCGGCGTTCAGTTCCGGCAGCGGAGCCGTTGTCGGAAGTGCCTTGATGAACATCTTTGCGAAATCGTATGCGTCGGCGCTCACTGGCTCAGCCCCGAAGCCGTCCCATCCCGCGTGCGATGCCTGACGGTAAAGTGAGTCGAGCTCATCCAAGAGGCGCTCACGGGAGTCCCTTACAGTATGGCTCGTAAGCAAATGCTCTCGGATCTCCTCCTGCATCTTCAGGAGGCGTCGTGCCGGTTCGCTCTGAGCATTTGACCTCGTGGGCGTGAGGAGGCCAAAGATCGGTCCAGCTATTGCCTGCATTGTGCTCATTGATACATCTCCACACATTTCTCTGTAACGCTTGCGTAAAAAATCTCGTTCTTGAGTTCGCGGAGCCGCAGAAATTGAAGCGGAAGGTCTGGATCGGTTGGATCGAGGTTGAACTCATTGTATGCGTCGATATCAAGCAGCAACGACATTACGTTCGGGTCAAACTGTGGTTCAAGCGCCTGTACGATCACGGCCGCAGAGTTGCGAGGCTTGTCCTCGACGTGGATTCTCGTTAGGAAGTCTCTGATGATTGGGGTTACAGGCTTCGGGAGCATCGGTGGCGCCGCAAGGAAATCGCCGATATTCCTGCTTCCTATCACTGTCATCCGGTTGATGTACCTGACTGCTATTCTCGACAGCTGCTTCGGCCTTGCGAGGTTGAGGTAGATTCCCCAAAGGCGGAAGGCCTCACCAAACACTTCGTCCCAATTTGTATAAGGTTCGAGCCTGCTAAATGTAAATCCGTCCACCCTGAATTGCACCACCTCTGGTCCAGCTTGATACCGCCAGCCCAGGTCGGCCCTTCGCTGGGCGGGTGGGAGTTCCTTTCCGCTTTCGATCCCAAATCGGGCTTCAAGAGAGTGAATTGACCCTACTTGAGAATATCTCTGACCGATAGACGACGTGAGACCGGCAAAGGTATCGGGCGAAGCGGCAAGCTCACGAAGAACACGAATGTCTATTACGGCTTCGACGATTGGAGCGTTCTTAAGATGATCTCGTGGCCGCGCCATCTTTTCCTACCCCTTAGCACTGGATCGGCCTCTTCGGGCTACCAGTGTACGTTTCGGAACCAGTCGTGGCGGATCGACGAACTGCTGAAGCGCCTGCTCAATAAAGCGGCCGCCAACTTCGGCGGGGGTCCTGCCATAGATTCCACGCTTGGCAAGCTCTTCAATCATATCGACGGACTGCCTGGCCAGCGTTACCTCGAACTTGTTGCCCGGCGATGAGTTTTTCGGTCTGGCCATCGAGTTCTAGATTCTACCCGCTAATTATCGGGTCTATTCTATCAAGAAAGCAAGCGTTGTTTGTTCGATTCGGTCAGCGCCAAAACTGGCTTCCCTTTGCTTTGCCAAGGGCCGGTGCCCAGAAGAGGCTTGTTCGCGTTACACTCCAAATTGCTATGGCTACGAAACTGAAACCGGCATCAAGCGCTCCTGCGCACCTTCGGCCTGAGGGGCTGAAGTTTTTGCGCGGGCTGGAGAAGCACAACGATCGCGAGTGGTTCAACGAGCGGAAGGCTGTATATGAGGCGGAACTGAAGGAGCCGATGCTGGCGATTGTGCGCAAGGTGACGGACGCGATGATGGATTTTGCGCCGAGCCATGTGAGGCCGGCGGAGAAGAGCCTGTTCCGCATTTATCGGGATACGCGGTTCAGCAACAACAAGCTGCCTTACAAGACGCATGTGGCGGCGTGGTGGAGTCACTCGGGGCTGGAGAAGACGTCGGGCGCGGGGTACTACTTCCAGGTGAGTCCGAAGGGCGTGGTGATTGCGGCGGGGGCGTACATGCCGGAGAAGGAGCAACTGGCGGCGATCAGGACGTGGCTGGTTGAGAATCATGTGGCATTCAGGAAGGTCATCGACAGGCCGGCAGTGCGCAAGGTGTTTAAAGAGTTTGAGGGCGAGGCGTTGACGCGGCCGCCGAAGGGGTTTCCGCCGGAGCATGCGGCGATGGACCTGATCAAGCAGAAGCAGTGGGGGCTGAGCACGACGCTGCCCGCGGAGACGGCGCTGGAGGCGAATTTTGCGGCGACGCTGGTGAAGCATTTCAAGCTGCTGGCGCCGATGGTGGATGCGTTGAATACGCCGATTGCGGCGTCGTTGCAGCCGAAGAAGAGAGTGATGTTCGGGCTGCATTAGAGAAATGTGGAAGCATGACGTTCCTCAGGGGCTAAAGCCCGACTCACTTTGCTGACTTTATTGGCCCGGCTGAAGCCGTGCCGTTGTTA
>PMXB01000250.1 GCA_003165935.1 Acidobacteriaceae bacterium
GATGAGGCGCGGCGGCGGTATGTGACGGCGATCTTCCTGCGGCTGCATCCAGAGGACGGCGAGATGGAAGTGGTGAATTGCGGGCATAACCCCGGATTCATGGTGAAGCCGGACGGAACTGCGAAGCAGTTTAATGCAGCCGGGACGCCACTGGGGTTACTGCCGGGAATGACTTATTCGATCGAAAAAGAGACTTTCCTGCCTGGATCGAAGCTGCTTTTCTATACGGACGGTCTCACCGAGGTATTTCGCGGGGATGAGGAATTTGGTGAGGAAAGGCTGCTGGAGGAATTTTCTAAGTGCCCGCTTGACAAAGCGGATGGTATTCTCGAAACACTGTGGACCAGCCTGACCGAGTTTGGGGCAGGAGGACAACAGGGAGACGATATGACGGCCCTGGCGCTTTATCGGCGCCGGAATGGCTCGGAGATGGCGGCATGAGCAAGCCAAAGAGCACGAACGTGGAGGTGCGGCTTCCATCACGGATGGGCTTTGAAAAGGTGGCGATGAGCACGGCAGCCTCAGTGGCCAAGCTCATGGGCTTTCCCGAGGATCGCGTCGAGGACCTGAAGACGGCGGTGGCCGAGGCCTGTATCAACGCAATTGAGCACGGCAACCGGATGAACGAAAAGCTCTCGGTGGGCGTGGTGCTTTCAGCCGGGGACGATGAGCTGGAAGTGAAGGTAATCGACGACGGCAAGGGAATGAACAAGACCCAGGCCAAGCCGGATATCGACAAGAAGATGCATGGCGAAGAAGACCCGCGCGGGATGGGGATGTTCCTGATCCAGGCGCTGGTGGACGAAGCCGAATGGGTGGCGGGAACCGACGGGAAGAGCAGCTACGTAAGGCTTGTGATCCGGCTGGACAAGGAAGCAGAGTAGGGAAGCGGAATAAGGCAGCAGCGCGCGCAAAGCGACCAACCCGATTTTACGGAGACAAACGAACGTGCAGAGCGAAACGAAAAGCCATGTTGAGCAGGCATCCTCCCCGGCGGGTCAACCGGTTAGCGTGATTCGATTTGAAGGGGATATTTCGAGCACTTCAAAAGAAGCTGTTCTGGGCACCTACCAGGGGTTGCCGAAGGCGACGACGAAACTGATCCTGCTTGATTTTACGAAGGTGGATTACATCAACTCGAGCGGCATAGCGCTGGTGATTCAACTGCTGATCGAGGCCAAGGCGTCTGGGCAGAAGGTGCTGGCGTTCGGGCTTTCGCCGCACTTTGTGAAGGTGTTCACGATGGTGGGCATTACCAAGTACGCGGGCCTGTTCCCGAACCAGGCCGAGGCGATGGCGGCGCTGTAAGCGAGGGGCTGCATTGAGGCCCTACCAGCCAGAAATAGGTTGGGGCTGAGACCGGCGCAGATTCGCGGAACTTCTGTGCTTGTTAGCCGTATCCAATTGCAGACCGGAGATCCTCCGATGCAAGCGATCGTCTATTCACGGTACGGCCCGACGGATGTTCTTCAATTCAAGGAAATAGCCAAGCCCACACCCGCCGATGGAGAGGTTCTGGTGCGCGTGCACAACGCCGCGGTGAATCCCTACGACTGGCATTTCATGCGCGGTGTGCCTGGGTTCATTCGCTTGTTTACTGGGCTGCGACGACCAAAGTTCCCTCGCCTGGGAGCGGACGCAGCAGGCATTGTGGAGGCTGTGGGGCCCGGGACGAAGGAGCTGAAGGTTGGCGACCGCGTCTTTGGACTCTGCAAGGGAGCCTTTGCCGAGTATGCGTGCGGGAAGGAATCGGAGCTGGCGGTCATTCCTGCGGGCGTTAACTTTGAACAGGCTGCTTTAGTTCCGATTTCAGGGGTCACCGCGCTGCAGGGGCTGAGGGATTGCGGCTGTGTGAAGGCTGGGCAGACTGTATTGATCAACGGGGCCGCGGGCGGTGTGGGCACGTTTGCCGTTCAGATTGCGAAGGCGCTTGGCGCGACGGTGACCGGCGTTTGCAGCGGGCTGAATGCTGAGATGGTTCGTTCCATTGGCGCTGACCGCGTGATCGATTACGCACATGAGGACTTCACACGAGCGGATGGGCGCTTCGACGTGATCTTTGACCTTGTTGGCAATCACCCACTGAGCGCGATCAGGCGAGCGATCACACTGCGCGGCACTTTTGTGGGTTGCGGCGGGGGTGGGACGGAGAGATCCGGCTGGGCACTGATGGGTGGGATGCTGGGCCAGGCGATTGCGGCAAAGTTCTCGAGGCAGAAGCTCACCGGGGTGCTGGCAAAGGTGAATACCGGAGACCTGAATGTATTGGTTGGCATGCTGGAGTCGGGGGCCGTGAAGCCGGTGATCAGCAAGAGCTATTCACTCAAAGAGACCGCGGAAGCGATCCGGCATGTTGAGAGCTGCCATGCGGTGGGCAAGGTGATGATTGCTATTGCTTAGGGTGGCTCGACCGGTATCATTTCCCGTATGAACTTAGAGGCGATACAGGCGGCAGTGCGCGAGGCCGGCCACGATGGCTGGCTTTTTTACGATCATCATCACCGCGANNCGGCGCTGGTACTACTTTGTGCCTGCGACGGGCGAGCCGCGCAAGCTGGTGCACCGGATTGAGCAGGGGCGGCTGGACACGCTGCCGGGGGCGAAGGGCGTTTACTCAAGCTGGCAGGAACTGGCCGGGGGGCTGGAGGCGATGCTGGGCGGGGCCCGGCGGCTGGCGATGCAGTACTCGCCCAACAACGCGATCATGTACGTTTCGATGGTGGACGCGGGGACGGTGGAGTTTTTGCGCGGGCTGGGCAAGGAGATTGTCAGCTCGGCGGACATGGTGAGCCAGTTTGAAGCGGTGTTGAGCGAGGAACAGATGGCGAGCCATGCCGTGGCGCAGAAGGCGATCGACGCGATTGTCGCGGAGGCGTGGCAGGAGATTGGGCGGAGAGTGCGAAACGGGGGGGTGCGCAACGGGGGTTTGAACGAGTACCAGATGGTGCAGTGGCTGGGCGAGGCGATGCGGCGCGAGGGACTGGTGTGGGCGAACGGGCCTGACGTAAGCGTGAATGCGAACACCTCGGATTCACACTATGAGCCGACGGCGGAGGGATGCTCGCCGATTCGCGATGGGGATTTTTTGCTGATCGACATCTGGGGACGCGTGGACACGCCATCGAGCATCTACTACGACATTACGTGGACGGGCGTGGTGGGACGCGAACCGAGCGAGCGTGAGCAACAGGTGTTTACGACGGTGCGCGATGCGCGGGACGCGGCGATCAAGACGGTGGAAGAGGCGTTTGCCGAGGGACGGGCGATCTGTGGCTACGAGGCCGACGACGCGGCGCGGGCAGTGATCAATGCGGCTGGCTTTGGGCCGTTTTTCACCCATCGGACGGGGCACAACATTGCGCATGAGATTCATGGGCCGGGCGCGCACCTGGATAACCTGGAGACGCACGATGTGCGGCTAATTCTGGCGAATACGTGCTTCAGCGTGGAGCCGGGAATCTATCTGCCGGAGTTTGGCGTGCGCAGCGAGATCGACATGATGACAGCGCCGGGGAAGGCGTGGGTGACGGGGAAGGTGCAACGGGAGCTGGTGAGGATTTGAAAGGCAGGGGTTAGGGGTTAGTGGTTAGGGGTTAGTGACGGCCCCCGGTGCGATATAGTCAAGAAGGAATGGCGACAGGACAACAGAAGACAGGCGCGGCGCCGGGCCGCAACTCGAGTCAAGATCAGGGGTTTGTGTATCTGCCTCTGATTGTGGGATGGCTGGTGCCCGGGGCGGGACACTTTCTGCTGAGGAAGTGGGGCCGCGGGGCGCTGCTGGCGGCGTCGATTGTGGGGATGTTCTCGATCGGTCTGGCTATGCAGGGACAGATATATACGGGCGCGCACGACATTCTTGAAATTCTGGGCATGGCGGGCGATCTGGGAACCGGATTGCTTTACGTGGTGGGCCGTTTGATGGGGTGGGGCTCGAACCTTGTCCAAGTGACAACGGCTGACTGGGGATCGCGGTTCATTGTGGTGGCCGGGCTGCTGAACGTGATTGCAGCGGTGGACGCGCACAACCTGCGGACGGGGAGGAAGGCAAGCTGATGCATCCTTCTCACTTTGCAGCGGTGTTGATGTTTGCGCTGTTTGCGTCGGTCGTGTTCGGAATCACGATGCGCGATACGCCGCCGAAGATGGTGCGCTATGGGGCGTACTGCTTTGTGCTGTTTGTGGGGTCGGCGATTGTGCTGAGCTGGGTGATGTACTTTATTGCGCGGTAGGGGCTCAGGCCACCGGTCGAATCTTTAATCCAAATTAGAGAATCTCGCAGGGGCTGAAGCCCAAAGTTGCAAATTGGGCGTTGTGTGGCCCGGCTAAAGCCGTGCCGTTGTTACAAAGCCAGTCCGGTCCAATTCAGCCAATCGCATCTTGGAGCTTCTTGCACGCTTCCACAGGAAATGGATGGCGCCATTCGCATTCGTACGCAGTCGTCCCCACGGTGGACCGAAGCGTCTGCAATGCATCAAGTACGTCGTCGCAAAAACGTGGCCACGGAAATGTGCACTCGAAGCTCTGGTGGTTCGACTTCACTGCCACTTCGATGACGGCCTTTGTTCGCGTGAATTCCCAAACCGCTTCGCCGGGCTCTTGATTCCAGCTACACCGGGCGGTTGAGATGGTAGCGAGGCTGGCTACGGCATCTGCAAGGTCCCTGATAGCGTCGTTCGGTGTATAGCTCCCAACAACCGTTTTACAGCCTTGCTCGGAGATCAGCTTTGCGGTGACCCAACCAGCGGCAACTTCTGTAATCGTGAATGTCTTCATTGCCTCAAACAGTTCGACCGCGCTGCCAGACGGCGGCGTCGAAGGTGCGGGAGCGGGTGTAGCCCTCAGAGGTGTAGAGGTCGATGGCGGTGGTGTTGGACTCGGTGACGGTGAGGGAGATTTCGGCCGCGCCGAGGCGCATGAAGTGGAAAGCGGCAAGGGAGAGCAGCATGCGGGCGAGGCCCATGCGGCGGAAGTTGGGGTGAACGCAGAGCTGGGTGATGTGGCCGCTCTCGTTGCTGACGCGGGAACCGAGGATGAGGGCGACCATCTCGCGTGTGCGGCGCTCTACGACGACGTGAGAAACCTGTGGCGAGAAGACGCCACAACCGGAGTAGCGGACGATGTTGTGGAGAAAGCGCTGGGAGCCGTGGTGGGAGCGGTACTGGTCGTTGATGACGCTGTCGGGGTGGCCACGGTAGGCTTCGGCGATGAGGCGGCCGGCGGCTGAGAGGTCGTCGTCGCGCCAGGCGCGGAGCTCGAGGCCGGGGGCCAGTTCGGTGGCGGGGTGGGTCCAGAGACCCTCGAGCTGCTGGACGAGGAAGAGGCGGCGGAATATTTCGAAGCCGGAATCGCGAAAGATGCCGGCGTGGCGGCCGGAGTCGTGGAGCAGGAGCTGAGACTCGATGCGGTCGACGTGGGGCGAATTGAGCAGCGTTTCAAAGAGATGCGTGAGCAGGGTCTGCTCGATTTGAAAGGCGGATTGCGGAGGATCGGCGTGGGGAGCTGCGCCGGGCGCAGGTGGCGCACTGGCAAGAGCGAAGACATCGCCGATGACGGCCTTGGTTTCTTCGTAGACGCAGAAGGCGTAACCGGTCACCTGCCCTGACTCGACGGCGGCATAGCCGGGAAGCATGTGACTGTCGAGGTACTGCATCAGGAGGCGGGACGAGGTGCGGTAGTCCCAATGGAGGCGTTCTTTCCAGAGTTCGCCCTCGGCATCGAGGACCGGGCGAAGCACCGGCGCCGCGAAGTGGCGGAGGTCGAGGATCTGGATGGAAACAGCCGATGCCATGGAGGTCCTTGTTTGTTAAACCCGCTTGGGATACCTCTGAAAACTTGCTTTGGTGCTTGAGGCACAACGCAGGCCGTGGTCAAAAGCGGTGCCCTTATGGGTAGCCGTTCAATTGCATCTGAGGCAGGTCGTGCTGATGTACTCGCTCTATGGGTTAGACGGAAATTCCCAAAGTAACGCTGGGTCCATGTTGCACGAAGCGCATGAGTAAGGCAAACGGGGGGTGGGGATTGGGGGTCACGGGTTAGGGACTCCCAGGTCTCCAAGTACGCGGACGATGCCCGAAGTGCAACCGCAGGTCCTTCGACTCACCAC
>PMXB01000305.1 GCA_003165935.1 Acidobacteriaceae bacterium
CGCGCCGTAGGCGCAGCGTTGGTCAGTCCCGCTCTTGAGCATGAAGTCTACTGGCTCGACATGCCCGCGCCGTAGGCGCAGCGTTGGTTAGCCCCGCGCTTCAGCGTGGGGAAAGCCCATCCAACAATGAATCTCCAGTCCCGTAGGGACGGTTCTGGCACTCCAGGCCCCCTGAAAATCCCCCATTGATCGAAAGCAGCCGCCAAGCGCAAAGCGGCCCCGCCCGAAGGCGAGGCCGCTTTTGTCTTGATTGAAACCCGAGTTACTTCACCTTGACCAGGATGATAACCAGGGTGAACAGCGTGAGCGACTCGATGAGCGCCAGGCCAAGCACCAGGAAGATCATCAGTCCGCCGCGAGCGCCGGGGTTGCGCGCCAGGGCTTCGCAAGCCGAAGCGGTGGCCTTGCCCTGGCCCAGTCCGCAGAGACCCGCGGCCAGTGCCATGCCAATGCCGGCGCCGATCGGTACGAGGTTGATCGCGGTCGAGCCGCCATCGGCAAACGCCGGCATGGCACAGAAAAGAACCGCCAGCATCATCAATACATATTGCAGTTTCCGCATCGTTTCTCCTGCTTCCCTTGGATTGGCCGCCAGTGGGTGGTTGANNGCTCACCGTGCTGGCCCCCTCACTCTTGCGGCCTTTCGTCTGCCCGGAGCGGAAGCGCTCTCCGGCGAATGCCTTGTAACACGGCACGACTTTAGTCGTGCCGATTACGAAATCAAATTCCTCGGCCTTTAGCCCCTGCAATATCGGGCCCCAGCCAGTCAGCTACCGGCGCCAACGCTTCCTAGTGCTCGTGCGTTGTCGCCAGCGAAATGTAAATCATCGTCAGCAGCATGAAAACGAACGCCTGAATGATTGATACAAAAGCGTGCAGCCCCAGGAATATCGCCGGAACTCCAATCGGAACCAGCGAAAAGAAACCCAGCGTCACCATGTCGCTGGCATACATGTTCGCGTAAAGACGAATCGTAAGCGACATGATGCGCGCAAAGTGCGAAACCAGTTCAATCGGAAGCAGCAGCCACGCCATCCACCAAAGTGGCCCACAGAAATGCTTCAGGTACCCGATAAACCCCTGCGCGCGGAAGCCCTGGTAGTTGTAGTAAATGAAGGTCGGCACAGCCAGGCCCAGCGGCACCCAGGGCGATACCGTCGGTGGGGGCACTCCCGGAATAAGTCCGATCAGGTTGTTGAGAAGCACAAACAGAAAAATGCAGGTCAGGAACGATTGATACTTCTCATACCCGTGCCCGATGATCTGCTCGCCAAGGCCACCCGTAAACTCGCCGATCATTTCCGCCACCTGCTGCGCGGGGTTCGGCTTTTCTACTGAAAGCGTCAGCCGGACAAGCAGGAAGAAGGCGATCGTTCCGCCCACCACCAGCAGCTCCAGCGCCAGCGCACTGTTCACGCCTGCAGCCTTTTCCGCTGCCTCGCTCGCGCTCAAGCCCACAATCGACTGAAATGCGCTCGCCTCGATCCCGCCAAAAAGCTGATCGAGAATGTGCGTCAAAAAGAAGGATCCATGCATGAAGGCTTAAGTTCTTTCCGTTTCAGGTCTTTAGCCCGATCAACCTGCCCGGCCATCTAGTCCAGCAGCAGACCAACCGCCTGCCACAGAATGGCCAAAGCTGCCAGGCCAAGGCCGCACAAAAGGGCAATAATCGAACCCTGGAAACACTTTAGGCTACCATAAATAGCCCCCGCATAAAGCGTGAGCCGCAGCACAAAGAACACCACCACTCCCGGCGCGCTCCGCGGGATTCTCTCCTGGTCCAAAGCGGCACTGATTACCTTCGCCAGCCGCTGCCATTCCAATATGCTTGCTGCCGAAATCAGCGTCCCCGTCAGCAGCATCGCCGCGTTCCGCCAGCCCCCGCCCACCCAGACCGCCGCCGACCCCAGCACCCCCACAATCAGCGTGTTGCGCAACGCCTTGCGCAACAGTTCCTGTGCCGCATGGTCGCTCAAGTCAAACAGATGTTGTGAACCCTCGTTCTTCACTCGTGAATTCATCCCTCGCGGCGTTCCCTGTCAATCGTCTTGTCGGAACCCGCAGCCGCGTCCGGTGCAGAATTCTTTTCGGCGGCAAACGCCATACGAATCACGAAAACCAGGCCCGAAACACTCCCCAGAATCACTCCACCAATCGTGATCCATGACTGGTGCAGCCACTTGTCTGCCCACGCCCCCAGCACCCAGCCAATCACCAGAGCGCACGGCAGCACAAACGCGATCTGTAGCATCTTCTCCGCTTGCACATAGAGCGACAACCCGCTCGGATGCTTCGGCGTGCGCCGCATCTTCTCCGGTATGGGTCGATTAAAGGCCATAAGCACTCCCTCAAGGATACCCCGCGTCGCTGCGCCATCCTCGCCGCAAACACACAAAAGCCCCTCGTTCACGCCGAGAGGCTGTTCACGCAAACACGAATGAAAACACGCCCTACTGCAATCGGCAAGACCCAACCGAAACAGAATCACCTGTCGATTCCATCTTGTTCCTCGCCTTCGACCTTCTCCCAACGCCAGTTGAAAAACCGGCGCCTGCACTTCCGGCATCGTAATGGAACCATCAATAAAACGAACGGGATCGCGTCCAGCATTCTAAATTCAGAATGTCGTATATCCGTCGACTTGCACTCAGGACACCGAATTACAAACTTGGCCGTCATCTCGCTCCAGGAGTGGAGAAAAATCTCTGCATCTCCATTCTAGAACTGCCGCTCCCTCACATCCACTGCTGCCGCAATGAGCTTTCCCTCTTCGCGTGCGCTGCCAACCACTCCGCCTACCCCTCCGCGCCGCCATTGGCCCGAGCCTGGGGTGTTTCAGTTTGTTTCTGTCCCCGCCCGTGTCCTCGACTCTGATCGTACTTGGAGTTCTTGAGAGGGGCCAAAGCCTCCAGGGGCGCAAGCGTGATGAATGTGTCCACGGACGGGCGATCAAGCGGCATTTCTGGCCCGGAGACCACAGTGACACCACCGCGGCAGCCGGAAATCCTCAGACTCACAATGATCGGTACCTTCCCTCCATCTCGCGAATCGACCCGCTGCTTCGAATTCTCAAAGCCGGGCGCCGTGATTTTGAGAATAGGTCTCCCGTGAATGAGATCGAGATAAATCTCTCCGTTCCAGGCTGTCTTCAGCGCGGATTCAATGGGTGGCTGGTCTACCTGTACTTGTGCGCCTGGGATGACCCACCCGGCCGCATCCGTCACCCGAACTAACAGACCCCCCTGCGATTCCTGAGCCACAGCCAAAATCGCAATCGTCACAACCCCGACCGCGGCAATTCGCCCAACAGCCACAATCCCGCAATTCATGCGCCCACTATACGCTCCGCCAAAACAATCCGAGACGTCGAGCCATTCATGCCTTGTCCCCCATCACTTCTTGCGTCTCCATACGCTCAGCGGCGAAGCCTTCATCCGCCGCTTCCCCTCCTCCTCCGACACCTGCGCAAAATTGACCGCGCCTTGCTGCAACTCCAGGGTGGCATCAAGCCCCACTCCTTGAAGCCGCGAAATAACACTCAAATTCGCCACAAAGTAGTAAACCCTATCGGCTGCCGCGGCGAAGTTCACCCACCGGACTTCCGGCTTCGAAGGGCCAAGGGAACCTTGTGATAACGCGCAAAGATGATGGATCCCGGGCACTACATCTACCGCGAAGTACGAATTGCCTCTGTTGGCCCCAAGCCATTGACCATCCACACCAAATCGAAGGGGCGGAGTAGTGCATCCGCCACACTCGTCTACCGTCTCTATAAACACAATCTTCGACTGGCCTCCCGCGGGCGCGCCGGGTTCTGGTTGCCCTTTCCTCGTGACAACATCGAATTTGACTTTGTCGTCCCCGCACCCAAAATCCGGTTGCGCCGCAGCCCACGGCTGCGCGATATATGAAAGGGCCGCGAAGAATAGCAAAAGGCCGAGACTCTGCTTCATCGGGATTCTCCTCAACGCTTAAACTTTCTTGCCAACATTGTCGCACGATTCCCGGCCAGGGATGGACTGCCAGCATCCTTCAATTCCTCAGCACGCTTACTTGTTGGTCGTCCAGGTCGCCACCTTCCACGCCTTCAACCGGTATTGGCCCGCGTCGTCACTCAATTGGGAAAGATTGAAATCGTAAGTGGCCTGATTTTCGCCGGCCGGAATCACCTTCACATTGGCAGCGAAGTAGTACGTTTTACCTGCTTCCGCGGTGAAGCTCGCCACATCGATACTCTTGTTCAGCATGTGCAGCACCGATTGCCAACTGGCGCACAGATGATGAACGCCTGGATCCACACTTACCGTGAAATAAGAGTTGCTGTTGTTCGCGCCCGCCCAGGCTCCGTCCAAACCAAATCGGACCGTGGCATGCATGAAGGGACCGAGAGGCTGGTTCTCGTTTTCCGCGAAGACGATCAGCGCCTTGCCCGCGGCGGGTGGCGCAGGGGCGGACGAATTCTTTTGCGCGGCCACATCGAATTTGACGCTATCGTCGCCGCAGGCGTCCGGCAGGACGTTCTTGGCACGAGCTTGCACCGCCGGAACCAACGACGCACACACGAGCAACACAGCAACACTCAGTTTCATTAGGTGTCTCCTGAAGGTTAGGATTCGTTCGACGGCCGTTTCGTTGTTCGGATCCCAATGTGCCGTGATGGCCGACACAAAGAGTCCGCCCTCCTTGCTCGGTGCATTGGACGATATACTGACCGTTGGAGCCTCAATCGGCCCATCAAAAAGGAATCCCCGTGTTCGAATCAGAGTTTGAAGAGAGTCTCTTTAAGCTGCGCCAAGGCAAGCTGGAAGAGATCGCCCGGATGGGCCATCCCATCTATCCCAACCAGTTCCCTGCCACCCACACCATCCCCCAGGTCCGCGCCAAGTGGGACGCCTCGACCGGCGACGAGCTCGATACCACCCGCGTCACTGTCGCCGTCGCAGGACGCATCATGGCCATCCGTGCCCAGGGCAAGGCCGGCTTTGCCACCCTCCAGCAGGGCGGCGAGCGACTCCAGATCTACGTCCGCCTCGATGCCGTCGGCGAAGACGGTTTCGCCCTCTACAAGCTCCTCGACCTCGGCGACCACATCGGCGTCTCCGGCTACCTCTTCCGCACCCGCACTGGCGAGCTCACCATCCACGTCGAGCGCATCACCTTCCTCTCCAAGGCCATGCTCGCCATGCCAGAGAAGTTCCACGGCCTCGCCGACGTCGAGCTCCGCTACCGCCAGCGCTACGTCGACCTCTTCTCCAACCTCGATGCACGCGAAGTCTTCGTCAAGCGCGCCAAAGCCCTCAAAGCCCTGCGCCAGTTCTTCGACGATCGCGGCTACCTCGAAGTCGAAACGCCCATGATGCAGCAGGTCGCCGGCGGCGCAGCAGCGCGCCCCTTCACCACCCACCACAACGCGCTCGACATGGACCTCTTCCTGCGCATCGCGCCCGAGCTCTATCTCAAGCGCCTGGTCGTCGGCGGCCTCGACCGCGTCTACGAAATCAATCGCAACTTCCGCAACGAGGGCGTCAGCACCCAGCACAACCCCGAGTTCACCATNNTTCTACCAGGCCTACGCCAACTACCACGACCTGATGCAGATCACCGAAGACCTCATCGCCTTCGTGGCTCGCGAAGTCAACGGCACCACCGTTACTGAGTTCAATGGCCAATCCATCGACCTCGCCAAGTGGACGCGCCTCACCATGCGCGAAGCCATCCGCGAATTCTGGCCCTCTGAAGCCGGCGCCAAGCCTGCGATCACGGCTTTCGAATCAGCGTCCGTCCTCCAGGCGCGTCTTCACTCTGCCATGAGCTCGCTTGAAAAGGCTGTTTGCGAAACCGCCCACACCGACCCTGATCGCATCGCCACGCTCAAGACTCTTAATGGCGCCATCTCCGCTGTCTACTACGAGTCTTTAGGTAAGGGCCCGGAGGGCAAGGGCGCGCCCATCGGCAAATCCGTCTACAACCTCTTCGAAGCTGTAGTCGAACCCAACCTGATCCAGCCCACCATCATCTACGACTACCCAACCGTCGTCTCGCCGCTCTCCAAGCAGAAGCCCGANNATGGACGAAGACTACGTCCGCGCCCTCGCCTACGGCCTACCCCCCACCGGTGGCGAAGGCCTCGGCGTCGACCGCCTCGTTATGCTCCTCACCGGCTCCCGCTCCATCCGCGACGTCATCCTCTTCCCCCTCATGCGCAACCGCGATTCAGGCACTAGGGACTAGCCAATAGGCACTAGCAAGAAGGAAGACAAATTCAACATGGCCAACTCATTTCGAGATCTGATCGTTTGGCAGCGCGCAATCCAACTTACTGTTGCTGTCTACAAACTCACTGCAGGATTCCCGGAATCAGAGAAATTCGGACTAACAAACCAGCTTCGCCGCGCCTGCGTATCCATTGCAAGCAACATTGCAGAGGGTTATGGAAAATCTTCAAAAGGCGAGTACCTTCTGTTCCTCGGACATGCGCGAGGTTCTTGTGCTGAAGTCGAAACCCAGCTAATCATTGCTAAGGAGCTCGGATTCGGATCTTCCGCAGCGATCCCCTCCGTTCAATCGCTCTCCGATGAAGTAAGCAAAATGGCAGTTTCCTTGATGAAAGCGTTGCGAGCTGTTAAGACCACGCGGTGACTAGTGCCTAGTCCCTAGTGCCTAGTCCCTCGCTTTAGGGACACCATGAACATTCTCTTCGTAGGTGACATTTTCGGAAGCGCCGGTCGCAGAATTGTCCGGGAGCATATATCCCACATTCGCTCCGCGAACAACGTCGAGCTTCTCGTTATCAATGCCGAAAACGCCGCCGGCGGCTTCGGCGTCACGCCGAACATCGCCGAAGACCTCTTCGACCTCGGTGCAGACGTGCTCACCACCGGCAATCACGTCTGGGACAAGCGCGAACTCATCGACTACATGAACTCCGCGCCCGAATCCAGCCACGCCCGTGCCCGCCGTGTCCTCCGCCCCATCAACTACCAGCGCGGAGTCCCCGGCTACGGCGTATATGAAGGCACCACAACCAGCGGCGTCCCCTACGCAGTAGCCAACCTCGCTGGCCGCGTGTTTATGCCCAACACCAACGACCCCTTCGCAGCCGCCGACGACCTCGTCACCGGCATCAAGTCCCGCTCCGGCGCAAAGGTCATCCTCGTCGACTTCCACGCCGAAGCCACTAGCGAAAAAGTCGCAATGGGATGGCATCTTGACGGCCGCGTCACCGCCCTGCTCGGCACCCACACCCACATCCCCACTGCCGATGAGCGCATTCTCCCCGGCGGCACAGCCTACCAGACCGACGTCGGCATGAGCGGCCCCTACGACAGCGTCATCGGCGTCGAGCGCGACCTCGTCCTCCACAAATTCCGCACCGGTATGCCCGCAAAATTCGAAGCCGCCAAAGAAAACCCAAAGATGTGCGCCGCCCTCATCACCTGCGACCTCAACACCGGCCACGCCTCAGCCATCCAGCGCATCATGCTCGGCGAGTAGTAGTTCAGCGGATGGTAGCGCCGGTCTCCAGACCGGCTGTCGCGGGGGCCTCCGGCCCGCGCCTGTCCGCCCCGTGCCCTCTCACAAGGCCGGCTGCCCCATCCTTTCGCGTTCTCTGTGAAAAGGTGGGAAACCGTCGCAGCCGCGCCGTAGGCGCAGCGTATGGTAGCGCCGGTCTCCAGACCGGCTGTCGCGGCGGCCTCCGGCACGCGCCTGTCCGCCCCGTGCCCTCTCACAAGGCCGGCTGCCCCATCCTTTCGCGTTCTCGGTGCAATGGTAGGAGACCGTCGCAGCTCACGCCTTGTAATAACGGCACGGCTTCAGCCGGGCCAAAAAGCACGTCAAAAGAACGTGGGCTTTAGCCCCTGCGGAATGCTTTCTAACGCCTACTCCCTCGGTTTCCCCTTTTCATCCACCGGCTTAGGATTCAACTTCCGCACCGTCACCAAATCCGCCGGAGCATGCTTCGCCTTCAACAGCGTCCCCTTCCTGTCGAAGATCATCGTCCACTCCATCGGCCCTGGCATGGCCGCTACGTCAGCGAACGAAAGCGTTGCCCTGCCATTCACCTCGACCTCAAGCGTTGCAGTGGGCGAATTGTCCGCCTTCGCGCTCTCCTCCACGTTGGGCATATGCGCAGCCTGCGGATGCCCGCCCGCCAAGGCAGCATAGCAAAGCGCCGTGCCCAGCCAGTCCGGGACATCGGCTCCCGCCGCCCGCTCTTCTCCCCGAATGTGATTGAACGCCGAAATGGTGAGCGCGTTGATCGGCGCGGGCGAAAACAGCGAGTACCCCCGCATCTCTATCGGAATAATCCGCACGCGCCCCTCACCCCCGCGCGGCACCGAGGCCGAAAACAGGCTCACATCGCCCGCACCGTTGTTCCGCGTGTATTGCAGGAATAGATGATTGGGCAGCGCCGCACAAACTATCTGCTTGTAGGTCCACTGTCCCTGGTCGTACCCCAGCCCCATGAATCCCGCCTTCTCGCCGATCGCGGCCTCCGCATTGGCCGCCTCTGCCCGGTCCTGCTCTGTCATCTCTTCTTCTGACTTGAACCAGACACGGTCCGTAATCCCCGGCTTCTCCGGATCTGGTGCGAACAGCATCCTCCGCTCCGGCGCGGTAATCTCCCGCTCGCGCGGCACCCCCTGAGCTCTGAGCGCAGGCATCCCTCCGCACACAAATCCCAGACTCAACACCACAACCAGCCGAGAATCTCCCAAATCCACCATTCTGCCTAGATTACCAGCCACCCGCGCCCACCAAACCGCGCGCCCGGCAACCATCCGGCCTCCTGCTCACTTCACTCAAGAATGAAAAGGCAGCCCGCATACGCAAGCTGCCTTCCTTAAACCCAGAAGTAATGAACCCACAAGTCTTGGTCGCGCGCCGAGTCCTCGCGGCCTCGGCGCACTTCCTCAGTGCGCTGCCGCGTGGTGCGCGGGCGTCGGCTTGTGCGGAACCACCTTCTTCTTCTCCGGCTGGATGAAGCCGTCGCGCAGCACAATCTGCACAGACTGCGCCACCGTATCAGTGGCCGGAATCTGCGTGTAGCTGTCGTACGTTCCGTCCAATTCCGCTTGTCCCTTTGAGGCAAGGCCGAATTCAGAGCCCACCGCCGGGATGTCCTTATCCACCGTGATCGCGGTCTTCAGGTTCACGATGAAGTCTGCGGTCTTCGCCTGCTTGGCATCGGCCGTCACGGCAACCTTGATCACCGAAGCTGTAGCGTCGATCACGATTCCAGGCACCGGAGTCTGCTGATCCTTGAGGATCGCCCAAAGCTTGTCGGCGTCTTCCTTGGCGCCGTAGGAAAGCACCAGTTCCTTGTCTTCCAGCGCCAGCGTGCTAAGGTCAGGCGTGTTGGCAAGGATCTTGTGAATCTTCTGCGCTGGCGTATCGGCCGGCGTTATCATCAGCGTTCCCGGAGGAAACACTGTCGCCTGGGCGCTCTGCTTGATCGCGTCCAGCCCGTCCAGGCTGCCGTGGAACTTGTTGTACCAATATTCAAGCTTCTTCTCGATCACGCCCTTGTAGCCTGCGGGGGCAAAGTCCCACGCGCGCGCATAGAACCACACCGCGTTAACCATATCCGGCGGTGCAAGCTTCACATAGGCTTCTGCCAGATTCAGCGTATCCACCAGGCCCGGCCCGCTCTGCGTCGCTTCCGGTGCAAAGATCATCAGCTCGTTGCGATACTCCGAGATGCCGGCCTTCAGGTCGCCCTTTGAAATAATGTCGTCGAGCGCAATCATCGAGTGGAAGATCGGATATGCCGCGTCAGTCTGTTTCTTCCAGTCGTCGCTCGAGACGCCGTCAGGCTTGCCGACTGTCAGGCCCTTTGCCGCCATCGTTGTGCCGTCGTCGCAGGTCGGAGCGTCGTTCGTCTTCCCGGTCTTCTGGTCGATCGAGCGGGTGCACTGGCTGCGCTTGATCACCACCGCCAGGTAAAGCGCTTCGAAGTTGTTGGGGTCCACCTGAAGCACGCGCGTTGCCGTGCCCACTATGTGATCCGCGTCGCCAAGGCCCTGGTAGGTCTCCAGCAGCAGCACCAGGACGGCCTTCTTCACCACGCTCTGCGGATACTGCGTCAGAAATCCTTCCAGCGCCGCAGCCTTCGCCTTCGGGTCGTTCTGTGTGGTGGCCATCTGATAGGCGTTGAACTCGGCCGGATCCTTGATGGTGATGTCCTGGGCTCGCAGAACTGGCGCGGTCATCAGGCCGATGCTCGCCAGTGCCATCACAGACGCAAAGACTAACTTCTTCATTCAGTGCTCCTGGGAAATTCTTGTGTGGGAATAATAAATCAAGCACTCGCTCGCGGACATCTCAACCGGTCTGACCCCCCCGGTTGCGGACCTAGGCGTCTGGTGAAACATACCACGGCTTCCACTGCGGTGATTCCTGATTATAGAAAGCCCTGCCCACCCTGACAAGCAACGAATTCAAGAAACGATTGAGAAACAGTCCTTTGATCGCCCGGCCTCCCTCCCACCGCTTACGGGTTTAGACACCACACCCCAAAAAATGTTCCCGGCCAACCACCTTAGCCCCATCGGCTCCAGCCCAATCCGATACCCGACACCCGATAACCGATACCCAAAACCCCAGACCCTAGACCCTACCCTCATCCGCCTTCCAGACATACGCCCCCGCCTGCGCCAGTCCGATGTGACCAAGGACACGATAAACAAACTGCCGCGCCATCTCCTCGGAGTCCACCGGATGGTTATAAAACGACGGAATAACCGGAAAAATCGTCGCTCCAGCCTCCGCGGCCAACGTCATGTTGCGCAGGTGGATGCGGTTGAAGGGCGTCTCCCGCACGCACAGCACCAGCGGCCGCCGCTCCTTCAGCGTCACGTCCGCCGCCCTCGCAATCAGAGAGTTCGCCAGCCCGTTCGCGATCGCCGCCAGCGTCCCCATCGAGCAAGGCAGCACAATCATTCCATTCGACGGGTGGCTCCCGCTCGCAATCGCCGCTCCAATATTCGCATCAGGATGCTGAATCGTCTTAGCCGGTTCGTGCCCCAGTAACTTCTCGAGTAACCTCGTCCGCCCGCTCAACCCCAGTTCCTCCGCCATCACCCGCAGCGAATTCTCGCTGGCCACAAAATGCACCCGCTCCACCCGCNNCCCGTAATTGCAACTGTAATATTCATGGTCTCCTGTGCGTCTCGGACTTCCGAAACAAAACATACGTCTGCCTATTGAATCGATAGTCTTCGATAAAACCATCGCCGCCAGGAGATTCCCAAGTGCATCGAATGTCTCGCAGCGAATCGTGGACTCCTGGCAATATTGCCAGATTCAGCGCACCGCAGAACAAGACGACCGCGGGTTTTGCAGCGACAGTCCCAACGACCCAGAACCAATCGTTGTCGGCCCCGGTCACAGGGTTGCCTCTGCCTTCCACAATGTAGGCAAGATCGTTAGACGAAGTCAGCTTCACACGGTACGCAGCATAAAAACTGTCTACCTGAAGGTGCGGATCGTCGCGGAGCATGCCGCGAAGTCCTGAAGCCATCTTTGAGCCAAGCCAGGCATAGACGAATTGCTTTGGAAGGCGGACGGGTTGATCAAATGGAGCACTGCCGCAACAGACAACTATTTGGTTAGCAGGTTTCTCGCCCGCCGTTTGCCCTTGCGCCAGCCCCACTCCGGAACTCATGCACGCCAAAACAACTACGATTCTGCCTGCCCGTCTCACGATTCGTCCTCGCCAACCGAACAACTCTCGGTTTCGCCATACATCAGCTAGGAGCTAAAAGCTAGCAGCTAGGCGCTGTCCTACTCACCCCAACACCCTCTCAAAGATCGCATCTACATTCCCCAATTGCCGCATATAGTCAAACGTCTTCGCCAGCTTCTCCGCCGATAACAGCTTGGTGATCTCCGGGTCCTTCGCCACCTCATCCCGAAAAACCAGGTCCTCTTTCCACGCTCGCATCGCGTGCTCCTGCACCAGCCGGTACGCGTCCTCGCGCGTCATCCCCGCCTCAGTCAGATCAAGCAGCAACTGCCCTGAAAAAATCAGGCCGCCCGTAGATTCCAGGTTCTTCTTCATCCGCTCTGGATAAACCAGCAGCTTCTCAATCAGGTTCTCCGTCTTCGCCAGCAGGTAGTCCACCAGGATCGTCGAATCCGGAAAAATCACCCGCTCCACCGACGAGTGCGAAATATCCCGCTCGTGCCACAGCGCAATGTTCTCGAACGCCGCTTGCGCATTCCCCCGCAACACCCGCGCCAGCCCGCTGATCTGCTCACTTGTAATCGGGTTCTTCTTGTGCGGCATTGCCGAAGAACCCTTTTGCTTTTCACTGAAATATTCTTGCGCCTCGCGCACCTCAGTCCGCTGCAGGTGCCTAACTTCCACCGCAATCTTGTCCAGCGTGCTGCCAATAATCGCCAGCGTCGAAATATACGCCGCATGTCTGTCCCTCTGGATCACCTGCGTCGCCACCGGCGCAGGCTTCAGCCCTAGCCGCTCGCAGACCTTCTCTTCTTGTTCCGGCTTCAAGTGTCCAAACGTCCCCACCGCACCCGACAGCTTGCCCACCCGCATGCCCTCGGCCGCCGCATCAAACCGTGCCAGGTTCCGCTCCATCTCCGCAAACCAGTTCAGCAGCTTCAACCCAAACGTCGTCGGCTCCGCATGAATCCCGTGCGTCCGCCCAATCGTCGGCGTGTGCTTGAACTCCACTGCGCGCCTTTTAAGCACCGCCAGCAACTCCACCAGCCCGCTATGAATCAGCGTCGACGCTTCTTTCACCTGCAGCGCCTGCGCCGTATCCACCACATCGTTCGACGTCAGCCCGTAGTGCAGCCACCGCGACTCGCTCTCCATCCCCTGCGACTTCAGCGTCTCCGCCACCGCCGTCGTAAAGGCGATCACGTCGTGCTTCACCTCGGCCTCAATCTCCTGGATCCTCAACACGCTGAACCCGGCCTTCTCCACAATCGCCGCCGCGGCGTCCGCCGGAATCACTCCGTCCTCGGCCAGCACCGTACTCGCCGCCGCCTCCACCTCAAGCCAGCAGCGGTACTTGTTCTCTTCCGTCCAGATGCGGCCCATCGCCGCCCGCGTATAGCGCTCAATCAAGGTCTTCTCCTCATCACCTAACCCTCCATTGTACGGGCACTCTTCCCTCACATCCGATGCCTCTATCCATCCCGTTAAACTACCTCCATGCCCCTCCGCCTCTTTGCGGCCACCACCAGCGCCGGCAAGCTACGCGACTTCCGCACCGCCGCCCAGGCACATTCCATCTCCATCGAACCCCTTCCAAACCTGGAAAAAATCGAGCCGCCCGACGAAGACGGTGCCACCTTCGCCGAAAACGCCAAGATTAAAGCTGTCTATTACTCTCTCTTCGCACCCGGCGAGCTCATCGTCGCCGACGACTCCGGCCTCGAAGTCGACGCTCTCAACGGCGCGCCCGGCGTCCGCTCCGCCCGCTTCGCCGCTGACTCCGGCCTCATCGACTCGCCAGACGCCAATGACAACACCGACGTGTGGAACAACATCGTCCTCCTCCAGCGCATGGCCAACATCCCCGCCAACCTCCGCACCGCCCGCTATCGCTGTGTCCTCGTCGCCGCGCGCGATGGCGTCGCCCTCCACACCGCCGACGGCTCCGTCGAAGGCATCATCCTCGACGCCCCGCGCGGCATCGGCGGCTTCGGCTACGACCCCCTCTTCTTCCTCCCCGAACTCGATCGCACCATGGCCGAAATCGACCTCGAAACCAAGCTCTCCCTCAGCCACCGCGGCCGCGCCCTCCGCGCACTCCTCGCCATCCTCCAACCCGAGGCTTAGATCGCTCCCTGCGAAGATGCGAAGTTGCGGTGCCCAGTGGTCGCCGGAACTGTGCCCCATTCATCCCGGCCTTTTCGCGATGAGTGGGCGGGTGAAGCGCCAGATCCCGAAACGCCCCAATCACATCAACCGCGAAAATGCCAGGCGCCCCATCCCAAACACACCGGGTGCCCCATCCCAAACACACCGGGTGCCCCATCCTAAACGCGCTTTATGCGTTTAGGGTGGGAGACCATGATGCCGGGTGCCCCATCCTAAACGCGCTTTATGCGTTTAGGGTGGGAGACCAAAATCTCCACACCACACCAACCCCAAAAACTCCGGGTGCCCCACCCTCGGCGCGTCTTTGTTTTTGCGCCTAGGGTGGGAGACCATGATGCCG
>PMXB01000036.1 GCA_003165935.1 Acidobacteriaceae bacterium
CTTGCCTAAGACGAGGATGAGCACTTTTCAGCTCCTAGCTACTAGCTTCTAGCTCCTAGCCTCATCGTTCTTGCGCATAACTCTTCGATCAAACTTGAAGAGCCAGAGGCTGATGGCTAGCCGTCAAAAGCTGCGTTCCTACTTGACCGCGGTCTTTTCGGGCCTGACTGCGCCCGGCCGCATAACAAACTTAGTGCGAAGGGGCAGCTTATTCGACGCCAACCGCATTGCTTCTTCCGCGACATCCGGCGCTACGCCTTCCATCTCGAAAAGAATCTTGCCCGGCTTGACGACGGCAACCCAATGGTCGAGAGCGCCCTTGCCTGATCCCATTCGAACTTCGGCCGGCTTCTTGGTGATCGGCTTGTCGGGGAACAGGCGCAGCCAGATCTTGCCGCCACGCTTGATAAAGCGAGTCATCGCGATGCGGCTTGCTTCAATCTGCCGGTCGGTGATGAAGCCACACTCCAACACCTTCAAGCCGTACTCACCGAAAGAGAGAGAGGAACCGCGCCATGCCTTGCCGCGGCGCTTGCCCTTCTGCTGCTTCCGATACTTCACTTTCTTTGGCATCAACATAACGAAAACCTCAAACTCAGTTCACAGTTCACAGTTCTGAGTTCGCAGTTCCCAGTCTCGGATTCAATTGCCGCAACGGCAACTATGAACTAAGAACTGTGAACTATGAACTGCTTCTAAAACACGCTCGTGCCGACGGTCGGCGTCTTGCGACGCTTCTGCTCGTAGATGTCGCCACGATAAATCCAGGTCTTGACGCCGATCACGCCGTAGGTCGTGTGCGCCTCGGTGAAACCGTAGTCGATGTCGGCGCGCAGGGTGTGCAGCGGAAGCTGCCCATCCAGATACCACTCCGAACGCGCGATTTCGTTGCCGTTCAGACGACCCGAGACGCGTACCTTGATGCCCTTGCAGCCGAAACGCTTGGCCGAGTCCACGCTCTTACGCATGGCGCGGCGGAAGCTGACCCGCTTCTCGAGCTGCAGCGCAATGTTCTCAGAGACCAACTGCGCATCAAGCTCCGGCTTGTTCACCTCGATAATGTCGATGAACACGTCGCGGCTGGTGCGCTTGCCAAGCTCGGTCTTGAGCTTCTCGATCTCGGCGCCCTTGCGACCGATAACGATACCCGGGCGCGCGGTGCGGATCAAAAAGCGCAGCTTGTTGCCCGGGCGCTCAATCTCTACCGAGCTCACGCCGGCAGCCTTCAGCTTCTCGCGCAGCTCAGCCTTCAGCTTGACGTCCTCGACCAGCAGCTTCGCGTAGTCGCGCTCAGAGAACCAGCGCGAACGCCACGGCTTGTTCACTCCGAGCCGAAATCCGTAAGGATGGACTTTCTGTCCCATATGCTTCCTCTCAAAAAACTCTAGGCCTTGCTAGCGGCCTTCTTCTTGGGTGCCACGGCCTTTTTTGCCGGGGCCTTTGCTGCTGCTTTTGCCTTGGGAGCCTTGGCGGTTTTGGCTGCCGCGTTGGGCTCGACTGCCTTCGCTGCCGGCTCATCTACCTTCGTCGCCAACCCTGCCTGGCCTTCACGCTCGGCCACCGACAGCACAATGTGCGTAAGCCGGCGCTGGTAGCGGAAGGCGCGGCCCATCGGAGCCGGCCGGATGCGCTTCATGCGCGGTCCGTCGTTGGCGATAGCCTGCTTGACGTAAAGGTTATCCACGTCCAGATCCAGACCCTGCTCGCCAGCGAAGTACTTCGCGTTGTCAACCGCCGAGGTCAACAACTTGTGAATCACCGGGGCGATCCGCTTCTTCGTAAAAGCCGCCGTTGTTAGCGCCTCTTCAACTCCAAGGCCCTTGATCAGTTCCAGCACAAGCCGCGCCTTCTGCGGCGAAACCCGCTGGAACCTTGCCTCCGCCCGGAATTCCTTTGTCTCGACTGCCATCTCGTCTGTCCTCAAATCAAATGCTAGCTGCCTTCGAACTACCTTGGCTTGGCGCCAGTTTCTGCCTTGCCGCCAGCGCTATGGCCCTTGAATGTGCGCGTAGGCGCAAACTCGCCCAGCTTGTGGCCCACCATGTTCTCGGTCACATAGACCGGAACAAACTTCTTTCCGTTGTGCACGGCGATCGTGTGCCCCACAAACTCGGGGAAGATCGTCGAGCGCCGCGACCAGGTCTTCACTACCTTCTTGTCGTTCGCCTGGTTCAGCACCTCGATCTTGACCGTGAGGTGCGCATCAACGAACGGGCCCTTCTTTGTGGAACGTGCCATAAAACCAGCTCCTAGCTCTTAGCCGTTAGCTTTTTAACTCCAAAGCTAACCGCCGGGCAATGCCCTAAATCTGTTCGCAGGCCAAGCTAAAAGCCAAAGGCTAATAGCTAAAGGCTGCCCTTCTTACTTCGCTCTGCGGCTGACGATAAAGCTATCGGTCCGCTTGTTGTTTCTCGTCTTGTAGCCACGCGTCGGCTGACCCCATGGGGTAACCGGATGACGGCCGCCGGAGGTCTTGCCTTCGCCGCCGCCGTGCGGGTGGTCGACCGGATTCATGGTCACGCCGCGGTTGGTAGGACGGATGCCCAACCACCGATTGCGGCCTGCCTTGCCGATCGAGATATTCTCGTGGTCGGTGTTGCCGACCTGGCCGATCGTCGCCATGCACTCAACAAGCACCTTGCGCGTCTCGCCGGAAGGAAGCTTGAGAAGAGCGTAGTCGCCTTCCTTGGCTACCAACTGCGCCTGCGTTCCCGCGGACCGGGCCATCTGCGCGCCCTTGCCGGGGCGAAGCTCGATAGCATGNNTCACCGTCTGGCCAACCTTGAGGCCAATCGGCTGCAGAATATAGCGCTTGTCGCCGTCTGCGTAGTGCACCAGGGCGATACGGGCCGAGCGATTCGGATCGTATTCAATGGTGGCCACGCGGCCGGGAATGCCAAACTTGTCGCGCTTGAAGTCGATGAGGCGCAACTTCTGCTTGTGCCCGCCGCCATGGTGGCGCATGGTCAGGTCGCCCGCGTTGCGGCGGCCGCCGGTGCGCTGCTTCACCGCGAGAAGCGGCTTGTGCGGCTTATCGGTGGTCAGATCGTCGTTCACCTGCGTGGTCTTGAACCGCAGGGTCGGCGTTACCGGTCTGTATGTCTTGATTGCCATTGTCGTTTCCTAAGGTTCTCAGTTCGTAGTTCTCAGTTTGCCCGCGCTCGTTGCGTTCGCTTCTAACTTTGAACTGCGAACTGCAAACTGTCTTAAAGGTTGCTCACATACTCGGGCAGCTTTTCGCCGGCCTTCAGCCGGACATATGCCTTCTTCCAATCCGGACGGAAGCCTGCATACTTGCCACGGCGGCGTTCCTTGCCGAGCACGTTCGAAGTGCGGACAGCAGCGACCTTCACTTTGAAGAGCGTTTCAACCGCCTCTTTAACTTCAGTCTTGGTGGCCGCCGGGGCAACTGCGAATACCAGCGTCCCTTCGGTTTCCTTCACGCTCAGTCCCTTTTCGGTGATGAGCGGCTTTTGAATCACGGTATACAGGGTAGGCATTACACAGCCTCCGTTTCAGCCAGCTTGCGCTTTGAAACCGTCTTGCTCAGCACCTCGACCAACTGCTCGAGAGCAGACCTGGAGAAGATGGCACGCTCGTAGCGCAGCAGATCGTAGGGATGCACTTCGTTGTTGAGCACCAACTCGACGCCCTTCAAATTGCGCGCCCCCAGAAGCAGCGACTGCGTGAGAGTCTTGCCGTTCTCGACAAGCAGTGCCGTACGCGTCACATCCAGCTTGTCAAGAGCAGCACGATAGAGCTTGGTCTTGGGCTCCTTGAGTTCGAGCGTGTCAACCACGGTCAGCTTGCCATCCGCCAGCTTTGAAGCCAGCGCAGAGCGCAGTGCGCCCAGCAGCTTCTTGCGCGGGAACGC
>PMXB01000035.1 GCA_003165935.1 Acidobacteriaceae bacterium
AGTGATTGTCGCCTTTAGTTTACTAACTCGGTTTCTTGCCGACGTTATCGTAGAATTCGAGTATGACCTAAATCACCGGTTATTCGATCGCATTGCTCTGCATAGCTTCGATCCCGCTCCAGTCGCAGGCGCAAAGCCTACTCGCGCAGAATCTAGAAAAGACGCGACGAACTGTGGTGTTTATCTATGACCGAGACGCGCAAGGCAATGAAAAACCAGATGGAACCGGATTTCTACTGGGAGTTCCGTCAAAGAACGATCGCAATCTACATTATGTTGTCCTTGTGACCGCCCGACATATGGCGGATCCCGGCTGGATGGGCTGCGCACCGCCTGCCGAATTGGTAGCACACTTTAACAAGAAGGAATTTGACCCCACTAAGGGCGAGTCTGGAATTACCGAATTGTCGCTGGCCGGACAGCAGTGGATATACCCAAATGATGAATCCGTAGATATAGCATTCACCAATATCGACGGGAAGAAATTCGAAGCCTTATTGGCTGAGAATTTACTTCTAGACATTTCACAACTTCCGTCAGCGAGCGAAGCAAAGGCTGTGGAGATCGGGGCATCGGTAGCCTCAGCAGGGCTGCTCCCAGGAATTCCCGGAGCAAAAAGAAACTATCCTGTTTTTAAATTTGGAAATGTCTCCAGCATTCCGCAGGAAAAGATTCCCGTCTCAGGATGCGCGGGACCAAACAAGATAATGACGGAGTGGCTGGTAGCCGCGAGCTTGGTTGGCGGCAACAGCGGCTCACCGATAATTTACATGCCAAAATACGGAGAACCTGGGCGCCCCTTTCTGCTCGGCGTGCAGTCGATGAGCGTCCCCTATTCCGATGTGGCAGGAATGGCGCCGATACGATACCTGGTCGAAAGATTGCGCGAACTACAGGCACCGGATTTAGATCTCTTAATTCCCGGAGACGCAGAAGACGTGAAACCGGCGACGACTTCTGCACAACCGCAGATGGGAGCCACAACAACTTCATCCCAAAACTAGGCGGTTGGCCCACCCCTCCGGCACCTAAGTCACCTCTTCATGCCCCTCGGTCTGGCACTCACTGTAGGCAGCGTAATCCGCTGTCAGTTCCTCCCCCGACTCGATATCTCGAAGTGCGTAGAACTTCAAACTCGAGTCCACTGCCATATTGGGCGATTTTGAATTGTTCAAGAACCACGTCGGTGTCAGTTGATTGAAGCTCGACGGACATTGATACTCACCCTCATCCAACACACAAAAGTCCTCGTACAGCCGACGGATCTCTGCCGGAAGGCTCTCGGTTGCACTTGCAGGAACGGAAACAAGAGCGTCGTCGTCTGGCTCGAAAACGTACGTCCCATTCGGGATCCTCCGTATCGCAAACACGCCAACGCCGTGGAGTCGAGACGGCATCAACTTTGCATAGACCCCGTCGTGAGGCGGCTGAACCCCTCTCTTGAGGCTCGCGAGAAGGTCCGACAAGAAATCTGTCCATGCATCCTCGCTGAATTTATAGTGAGTCCGAACGTACCATCGCAGAGGCGATGCCAAGCACGCAACGATTGGGCAAGCAAGGAACAAAACAAGCTTTGCCTCGCTCAAATTCGCGGAAAGCCACGGCCAGTGCGGTGGAGTTAGGAGGCAGAATAGTGCGAATGAGTACTCCGCAAATCCCGCGATCAGGAAGGTAAACCCCAAGCAATATGGCCACCATGTTTCCCAGGAATCAGCGTCACGAAGCCATTCGCGTAATTCTGCGACTACCGACTTCTTCGTACCGAGAGCCTCAGTCAAGCAGATCTGACCGTAGTACCACGCCAGTAGCGACCGTTCCTTATAGAAGAACAGTGCGGCGAAAACGCAAAGCACCGACCCCATCGAAATCAAGAAGTGCTCCGGCTGCCATAACACGCCGTATAGATCTTTCGAAACGGAGGCGTGGAGTATGCCAGCAGGCGCAGCCACCGACACGGCACAGAGGATGCCCATGATGGTCATCTCTTTGTCCAGATATTCAACGTACGGTTTCACTTCCATTTTGACCCTCCCTCGCGTTCCCTCAAACCAACCCAAGCAGCCGCGCTTCCGCCAACAACCAGTCCTCTTCGGCGCTCCCTGCCTCGTCACCCCGGACACGCCACAGCGAATAAGCCTCTTCCGCGATCTCCGAGGCAGATGGTCCAGTCCGCGGCTCCAGCAGGATGGCCGAGGCCTGCTGATTCGCCATCATCCAATTTGCCGTTTCCTTCGCGCGATACTCAATCAGCGCAACGATCTCCTGCAGGTCATCCTGCAGATTCCTGGCGAACACCGGTTCATGATGAGCAACCCGATTACGAAGAATTCGGATCTGTTCCAAATCGTCGTAAATCTCCTGCCGGAGTTGGGCAACGGTTTTGGTCGGCGTCAAGTTCGGCAGAACCTGCCGGAGATAGTGGTCCCACAACCGATGATCGTGCCTGCTCGTGAAGAGCCTCTGCCAGAAGACAAACTTGAGCTCCGGAATTACTTTCCCAGTTGTGAGAACGCGACTGCGAACATTCTGCAAATCCCGCTGCGGGTTATAGCCGGTTCGTGGGCTGGGGAGACTTTGTTCAAACCCTATCTGCCACGGCCAGCGAGGTCCGTAGACTTGCTCAATAGCCTCAGAAGCAGCGTTGCGAATGACAACCTCGCATATATGAAGCGGGGCCAAAAGCGCGGCAGACACACGAGCGTTCCAGGCATAGAGCGCAAGAGCCCTGGGATCGTCGGTGCTTGTGACCCCAGCGGCCGTCTCGAATGTACCCATCCGAGGTAAAGACAGGGATTGCCGAATTGTCGCGAGGGACTTCGAAATTGACATCTCAGAGAGTTAGCTCTATATTATAGGTACTAGCCGTGGGGCTTGTTGGCTTATGCCTCCTCCTGCGGACATCCGATAGTTGAAAAAGCCCACCTCCTCGGTGGGTTTTTTCGCGAAATGATCTCGATTCCCTTTTTCGACAGCTCCAAGCGCACACCAAAACGACAGCCCCCCCCCGCAGGCCGGGCAGCCCACCCTAACCCCTACGGATGCTCGCTCAACATGAACCGAGGGTGCCCCGTCCTCCTGAGCGGACCCTGAGCGAAGTCGAAGGGGGATCCGCGGTTTGGAATTCTTCCCTTCCACGCCGGGACGGCACAACACCCCCCCCATAACAGACCATGTTATGGTCATTGTCGTGGCGGCGGAAACTCCGGCCCTTTTCGCGTTGCAATCTCATGCCAAAAGCACCAGAAATCCTCATTTCACGCGGAGGTTTGAGACCTTTCGTCCACATACATCCCCACGAACACCCCGCAAACGTCCGCATGTACACGCACAAATCGGCNNCAATTCGTCCGCATGTATGTAGATGCGCACAAGTGATCTTCACCACTCTTCCCTGTTCCCTGCTCTTCGGGGCACTGACCCCTGAACCCTGAACCCTGACCCTAGATCCTCCCCGCCTCTCGCAGCTCCTTGATCTCCCCCTCATCAAAGATCCGCGACCGGATCAGAAACCGCACGCCCTCCGCGTTGTCCAGCGAAAACATCCCGCCCCGCCCCGGCACCACGTCCAGCGTCAGCTGCGTGTGCTTCCAATACTCAAACTGGCTCTTGCTCATGTAGAACGGTTCGCCGTCCACCTCGCCCAGTTGCACATCCGAGTCGCCCACCCAGAAATCCCCGCGCGGATAGCACATCGGGGAGCTGCCGTCACAGCAGCCCCCCGACTGGTGAAACATCAGCGCCCCATGCTTCTCCCGCAGCACGCGTATCAGGTGAATAGCCAAATCCGTCGCCACCACCTGCTCAGGTATCTCCGCCATAGTGTTTTGCCTTGCTCCCTTTTCCCTTCTCCCTTTTCCCTGCTTTTCGTTTCCTGGTCCCTTGTTTTTGACCTCTGATCTCTGATCTCTGACCTCTGCTTTTAAAAAAAGCCGAGCTTCTTCGGGCTGTAGCTAACCAGCAGATTCTTCGTCTGCTGATAATGGTCCAGCATCATGCTGTGCGTCTCGCGGCCAATGCCCGATTGCTTGTACCCGCCAAACGCCGCATGCGCCGGATACGCGTGGTAGCAGTTCGTCCAAACACGTCCAGCCTGGATGGCGCGTCCAAACCGATAGCACCGATTCGCGTCGCGGCTCCATAGTCCCGCCCCCAGACCATAAAGCGTGTCGTTCGCAATCTCCAGCGCATCTTCCTCGGTCTTGAAGGTCGTCACCGACACAACCGGCCCGAAAATCTCCTCCTGGAAGATCCTCATCTTGTTATGCCCTTTAAACACCGTCGGCTGAACGTAATACCCGCCTTCCAGTTCCCCTCCAAGATGCGCGCGCCCGCCACCAGCCAGTAACTCCGCGCCTTCCTTGTGCCCGATGTCGATGTAACTGAGAATCTTTTCCAACTGCTCGCTCGACGCCTGCGCGCCGATCATCGTGTCGCGCTCCAGCGGACTCGCCTGCTTGATCGCCGCAACCCTCTTCAGCGCCCGCTCCATAAACCGGTCGTAGATGCTCTCCTGGATCAGCGCTCTGCTCGGGCAGGTGCACACCTCGCCCTGGTTCAGCGCGAACATCACAAACCCTTCAATCGCTTTATCGAAGAAATCGTCATCCTCCTGCAAAACGTCTGCAAAGAAGATGTTGGGGCTCTTGCCGCCCAGCTCCAGCGTCACAGGGATCAGGTTCTGGCTGGCATACTGCATGATCAGCCGCCCCGTCGTTGTCTCGCCCGTAAATGCAATCTTGGCCACGCGCGAACTCGACGCCAGCGGCTTCCCTGCCTCCAATCCAAATCCGTTCACAATGTTGAGCACGCCCGGAGGCAGCAGGTCACCCACCAGTTCCGCCCACACCAGAATGCTCGCCGGTGTCTGCTCAGCGGGCTTCAGCACCACGCAGTTGCCCGCCGCAATCGCCGGCGCCAGCTTCCATGTCGCCATCAAGATGGGGAAGTTCCACGGAATGATCTGCCCCACCACCCCGAGCGGCTCGTGGAAGTGATACGCCACCGTATCGTGATCGATCTCCGAGATGGCCCCCTCCTGGGCGCGAATGCACCCCGCAAAGTACCGCCAATGGTCGATCGCCAGCGGAATATCGGCAGCCGTCGTCTCACGGATAGGCTTTCCGTTGTCCCACGTTTCCGCCAGCGCCAGCATGTCCAGGTTGTCTTCCATCCGCTGCGCAATCTGGTTCATCAAGTTCGCCCGATGCGTCGGGCTCGTATGCCCCCAACCCTCCCGCGCAGCGTGCGCCGCATCCAGCGCCCGTTCAATATCCTGGGCGTTCGATCGGGGAATCTCGCAAAATGGTCTACCTGTAACCGGAGTAATGTTCTCGAAATATCGTCCTGAAGCCGGCTCAATCCACTTGCCGCCAATGTAGTTGCCATAACGCGAGCGGAAGCTAATCGCCTCGCTCAGTTTGCCGGGATGCGTTGCTGTTGCTGTCGCCATGACTCTTATCCTCCAGTGATGATGCCGTAGGTGTCCGCCAGGAGTTCCGTTTCCGATGCCAAACACCCAATAGCTACCTGCGGACGAGTCCGCCCCAATTGGAGCTGGAGTCGCTGCGGGACGGGGCTCAGAGCATAGAGATTCGAAAGTCGCGAAGGGGCCGCGGCGCAGAGAATCATACACCCAACGATTAACGATTGGCAGGCGATGTTTTGTGTGGCGGCAAATCGGGGCGTGGCCAGCCCTTTTGGAAGCATTCGAGTGCCGATCTATCTACGCAAAACTTTGCTAGCGCTCAGGTGCTGTGCTGCATATGCCGCCGACGGACCCGGCATTCAACGGGACCAAGGCGTTTTGACCTGCTAATAACAGGCGTAATGGCACCCTGTTTTGCCATTGGCTTGCCACTTATCAACCAGATGGCAAGTTGCATAGGGAGTCCGAAACGTTTCAGGACAGTCCTTGTGATCAGATGCTGGTCCCGCAGTTGGCGAACCGCCAACAATGCGCTCCCGCAGAGTGCCCTTGTACTTCGCGGCCCATTCTTGCAGTTGCTTCTCAGTTTCCGCGGTAGATTGCGGATGAGCCGAATCGTGCGCGTGTGCGATCAGCGGTGAGAGCAGCCTGCTTCGAGGTCGCCTCGGCCATTGCAGAGCAGAACACAGACACCAATACGACGGATCGCAAAAAGTTACGATTCAAGATCATTTACCTTCCCTCATTCGCAAAAGTAATGACAACTCGTCGGCCTTCCGTCCTTGTCCGTCTCATACCACAAAAGAACGCAACGAAGACCTTCGTGCCTGAACTCCAACGGGCAGACTATATCCGGTGCAGCTATCGGTCCTGCACCCCCGTGACCGCTAACTCGCTGGGGCGGCAGGATCTTCGATTGCAACTTGACGTGGTATTTCGCCGACCACTCTTCGAGTTGCTTCTTGTTGACATCGACCGGCTGAGGATTCTTCGTATCGGCCGCACGTGCGACGATGGCGTCGAGGTCTTTCTGCTTGGATGATGTTTGCGCCGAACCCACCGCAAGCACCAGGAGCGCCAAACACAAAAACACCCTTAAGCCGGGGAATTTCACTTCGGGACCTCCAAGGGGAATGGAATTTCGGGTCGGTCTTCAGAGACAATTCCAGAAGTATGGATTCCAACAAATTGATCGTCAATGGGAATCTTTAGCTCTTCAGGGCAAGCGGTAAGGCAGGGAGACTACGAAGCGCCCACCTCTTCTTCATCAAGCACCACCTCACCAAGTAATCGATTTTCTGACCACCCGTAATTTGCCTCAGGCGCGAATCTGCTGCAAAATTATGGTCCGGGCAAGGAGTTTGCGGCTATTCTTTTGTCTGAAGCCGCATTCCTCGGGACCCCCGCCTGTGCTTCCGACACAGACCCGGCCACGGCCCGGAACCACAACGGATATCCACTAAGATTCTGCCAGTTGATTTGAGAAGGAATCCAATGAGATTCGCCTTTGCATGTTTTCTTGCCCTCAGCGTTCCAAGCCTCGCCGCCGGACAAACCAGTCAGTACATATTCGGCTCGCAGGCTGGGCAGTCCCTGCTCACTACCGGCCAATTCTGGACTGGTCTGATGCCGCGCAACGACGTAAACGTATCGGCGACAAGCCCGACCACCGGAACCAGCTACTCTCTCATGCCTACAACGGGAACATTCAGTTCCCTTTGCGTAAATCTCACCATTGCGCCAGGCACAGGAGCCAGTTGGACCTGGACGTTGTACAAAAACGGCCTTGATGAATACCTATCCGTCACCATCTCCGGCTCGAAGACACAGGCATGTGATTTGGTAGATACCGCCGGCTTTGTTCCGGGCGATCTGGTCGCCTTGCATGTCACCCCAAGCTCAAGCCCTGCTCCAGCATCCACATACGCAAGCTGGTACGTCGTACAAACACCGGTCGAACCGGGCGAGACTATACTGTTCGGTTCCCAGCAGGTCGGTAATGCCCAGTATCTTTCGCTCGCTGGAAACAGCAGTTCGCTTTCAGCGGAATCTGGCATGGCGACTCTCATACCTACTGCGGGGACGGTAACTAAGTTAATTGCCGAGTACGTGGGAACCGGTTCTTCCGTTGCGGCAACATTGGATCACAATGAATCGCCGACGCCGCTATCTGCGTCTTTAGCAACATCGGGAACATTCGCCCAACTGCCGGTGAATCTAAGCGTTTCCCCTGGAGATATTCTGGATGTCCACGAGACCGGCATCACTTCAACCTCAGCTGTTTATGCCAGCGTGGTGTTCGTACCCAGTGTGGCTGGACAATTCGTAATCCCAACCTGGCGTAACGTATTAACCGATGCAGATCCCCTGTACTATCTTCCGGTTACTGGGAGATCAAGCGATAGCCTTCAGCCCTCAGAGGCCCAAGCGCAACAGATTGGCGGTAACGTCCAAATCCAGGCGGTCTTTGCGCGGGCAACGATTGCCCCAGGGAGCGGCGCACAATACGCCTTCACGCTTCGAGATAATGGCGCTAATTCCGCGCTCGCAGCAACAGTAAGTGGGACGAGCCAAACTGCCTGCGCAACCAGCACATCGGTTCCTGGCTGCAACAGCGGCTCCCCGCTTACGGTAAACAATTTCGATCTTCTGGACACTTCCGTTGCCGTAACCGGAACCCCCACCACTTCCTTCGCGAGTGTGAGCTATCTGGCCTATGTGCCGCAGTTGGCGTTCACAACCGAGCCGCCCTCAACGGGCACGGCTGGAACAGTTCTGAACCCGGTCGTGGTGCAGGTCCAGGATGCGAACGGAAATCCGTTAACCAGCTCCACAGCACAAGTCACAATCAGTTCCAGTCCGGAAGGAGTAAACGGCACATTGACTGCGAATGCGGTCAATGGTGTGGCGATTTTCAACAATCTAGTTTTCCCTGCGTCGGGCACCTATACGCTGTCGGCGACCGCCAGCGGATTATCGGTGGTAACCAGCAGTTCTATCTCCATCGGATCCGGCACCCCGACTGCTTCGTTGACTGCAACGGTGACCTTCCCGAACACTGTTGTGCATGTAACTTCATCGGCATTGGCAGCCACGCTGACCAACACCGGCACAAGTTCGCTCACCGGCATCGCCCCGGTAATCACCGGCATCAACCCCGACGACTTCGCCATCTCAACAGGCCCCAATGCCTGCGGCGCATCGCTGGCCGCCGGCGCCAGTTGCTCCATCTACGTCACCTTTACACCG
>PMXB01000401.1 GCA_003165935.1 Acidobacteriaceae bacterium
GTCGATGTCGCACGCCGCCACCACCTGGCAGTCGTCCATGGAAAGGAAGGCCTTCGTGTTCGCCGGCCCCATCATCCCCCAGCCGATAACGCCAATCGTGATTCGATCCGAAGCCTTGGCCCTCTGCTGCCCAAACACCGCTGCCGGCGAAATCGCCGCCGCACCGGCCGCTGCTCCAGCCGCAACCATGAAGCTGCGCCGCGTCACTCCAGCGTCTCCAATTCGATTCGTCATCGTCGTATGTCTCCGATTTTGCTGCGAGATTTTGTGCCGGTCAGGCGCTCATCTGGTGCAGGTCGCAGCCCCAGTTTTCAGGTCGGGGGAAGTCTAGCATGCAGCGCCGTTGGCCGTCCTCACGTCCATAAACACACACGTAAACCTGCCGCCTGCGCATTGCGGCCACTGCAAACTGTGAACTACGAACTGAGAACTGCGAACTGCGAACTGCCCCACCCCTACTCCAGAAACTCCCGCACAAACGGGTCTTCGGTGTGCAGCAGTTCGTGCAGCGAGCCATCGAAGATCATCCGCCCCTGGTCCAGCATCAGGAATGTCGTATTCGGATCGGTCTCGCCCTTGGGCAGCGGCACCATGTGCCCCACCCCCGTGTCGAACCGGTGCGTGCACAGCATGAACGCATCCTGCACACGATGCGTCACCATAATCGATGGCGTCCGGTACACATCCCGCTGCTTCATCACCAGCTCAATAATGGTGGTCGAAGTCACCGGGTCAAGCCCCCCCGTCGGTGAATCGTAGAGAATCAGCTCCGGCTGCCGGATGAGCGCGCGCGCAATCGCCACGCGCCGCTTCATGCCGCCTGAGAGGTCGCCTGGGAACATGTCGAAGGTCCGCTCCAGTTCCACAAAGCGAAGCGCCTCGCGAACCCGCTGGTCAATCTCCTCGTCGGGCACACGCGCCTGGATGAGCTGGTAGGCCACGTTGTCCCGCACACTGAGCGAATCGAACAAAGCGCTCTCCTGGAAGACCATCCCTGTCCGCGCCCGCAGCGGAAAGAGCTCTTCCTCCGTCATGGCGGTTACCTCGTTCCCCAGCAGCCGGATGCTTCCGTGGCTGGGCCGCAGCAGCCCCATTGCCAGTTTCAGCAGCACGCTCTTGCCCACCCCCGCCGGGCCCAGCAGGATGCGCGTTTCCTGCGGCGCCACTGTAAACGAGAGGTCCGCGAGCACAGCCGGGCCGAGAAATGAGATATATACATTGCTGAAACAGACCACCGGCGGAGTTCCGTCGGAAGGCTCAGGGCAGCGCGCCGGAGATAGAAAGCTCGCGTCACTCATAGCGGTGGGAAGAGGGTGAGGAGTATCTGGGTGAGCAGGAAGTCCACAAAGATGATGAGAACGGATGCGGTAACCACGGCCTGAATGGTCGAGCGGCCAACGCCCTCAGTGCCGCCTGTTGTTCTCATTCCGTAGAAGCAGCCGATCGACGCGATGATGTAACCCGAGAACAGCGGCTTCACCATTCCCTGGATAATGTCGGGATAGTGCAGGAACTCGTACGCCTCGCTGAAGTACTGCGTCGCGTCCTGGCCGTTCATAAACACGGTAACGGCGGCTCCGCCAAAGATGCCGCAGGCGTCGGCCACAATGGTCAGAAACATCAGCATGATGATCGTGGATGCAATGCGCGGAGTCACCAGCTTGCGCATCGGGTCAACGCCAAGAGCGCGCATGGCGTCAATCTGCTCGGTCACCACCATCGACCCAAGCTCGCTGGCCATCGACGAGGCGTTCCGTCCCGCCACCATGATGCCCGTGAGCACCGGTCCCAGTTCGCGGATCATGGTGATCGACACAAACCGCCCGGTTACGGCCGTGGCGCCAAACTGCGCCAGCGTTGCCGACGACTGCAAGGCCAGCACGCCCCCGGTGAAGAACCCTGAGAGCAGCACAATTGCAGCCGACCCCACGCCCACAATGTCGGCCTGGACCAGGAAGTCAGGCCAGTAGCGGGGCGGCGTAAACAGATTTACCAGCGCCCGCCACGCGAACAGGGAGTATTCCTGCACGGTGAAGACGATGTCTTTAGCGGTTCTGTCGATCGTGTTCGAGGGCATTGGATTGGCCGGATCCTGCCGGCTGGAGCTTCCAGCTTCAAAATCACGGAACAAAATCAGGATAGCGCATCGGGCCATTTGGGGACGGTGCAGGGTCGCCTGGGCACATTGCGCGGGAATTGGGATTTCGGCTGCCAGCCCCATCTTTGTGCTTCTACGGAAACAACTGAATCATGATGCGGCTGATGAGGAAATCGGCAAACAGAATTAGCACGGAAGAGGTCACAACGGCTTGAATCGTTGACCGCGATACTCCCTCGGCGCCTCCCGTTGTTCTCATGCCGTAGAAGCACCCGTCGCTGGCAAGAATGAATGCGAAGACAACCGGCTTGATCAGCCCCTCTATAACATCGGGCCAACCAGCCGTGGCATAGGCGTCGGTAAGATACTTGTGCCACGGAATGTTGAGCCGGACAATTGAGATCCATCCTCCGCCCACCAGGCCAAAGGCGTCTGCCACCAGCGTGAGAAGCGGCAGCGTAACCATCGTCGCCACCAGGCGCGGAGTCACCAGCTTCCTCACTGGGTCCACCCCCAGCGAGCTCATTGCGTCCACTTGTTCGGTCACAACCATGGAGCCAAGCTCACTGGCCATGGTTGAGGCATTGCGCCCGGCAACGATGATTCCAGTCAGGACGGGCCCCAGTTCAATGAGCAGGGTCATGCCTACAAAGCGGCCCATGTATCCTGTGGCCCCAAAGCCGGCAAGCAGGCTGTCCGACTCAAGCGCAAGCACCGCGCCAAGAAAGAATCCCGTCAGCGCCACAATCAGTGCCGAACCGGCCCCGATGGTGTCGGCCTGGACAAGCGTGTCAGTCCAGTAGACCGGCGGGCTGAAGAGGCAAAGCACCGCCCGCCAGGTATAAATGGTGTACTCCTGCACCGACCACACCACGCTTTTTAAGGTGCTTTCAATCATGGGGATTGCCGCGAACGATGACTGATTCCGTGATGGACAGGGAAGCCCGGTCCAACCGGGCGGGGAAGAGTGTGCACAGAATAGCGCAAATTAGATGGCTCGACGGTCAAACGATAGACTTTCAACATAGGCGGGCAAACGGTGACCCCTGAGGCGCAGGAAAAACTCGATCAATTCTTTGCCGGTTTTGCCGCCGCAGATCGCCCGGTTCTGCTGCTCGACTACGACGGCACACTCGCGGCCTTTCGGGTCGATCGCTTCACATCGCGCCCCTACGCCGGAGTCCGTCAGGCGCTTACTCGCGTTCAGCGTGAGGGCGGCACACGCTTGGCCGTCATTACGGGGCGCCCCGCCGGCGAAATCGCGCCTCTTCTAGGCTTGGATTCGCCGCTTGAGGTCTGGGGCCTGCACGGGGCAGAGCGCCTCTATCCCGATGGCCGTCGCGAACTCGAACATGCCCCCGCAGCCACCGAAGCCCGGCTTGAAGAGCTCAGGCAGCACCTGCGCCGCGATGCGCTGGGAGGTCTTTTTGAAGACAAAGCCAACGGCGTCGTCATGCACTGGCGCGGAAAGCCGCGCAAGGTAGCCGAGCAGATCGAGCGCCGCACGCGCGAGCTCTTTGAACCTCTTGCCAAGCTTGATGGCCTGGCGCTGCTCGACTTTGAGGCGGGTATTGAATTGCGGGTCGGGCGTAACAAGGGCGGGGCGGTTGAAGCAATTCTGGCGGAAGAGAAATCCGAATCGCCGGTCGCTTTCCTGGGCGACGATCTCTCTGACGAAGCCGCCTTTGGCGTGGTTCGTGAGATAGGTGCTCGCGGCCTCAGCGCGCTCGTCCGTCCTACACAGCGAAAGACCGAGGCTGAAGTTTGGTTTGGCCCGCCCCGTGATGTTGTCGCGTTCCTTGTGCGCTGGGCAAAAACTATGGAAACTGCGAGCTGACCACTGTCTTCGCCCTCATTGTAGGAGCGCCTTATTCTGTAATCCCAAGCTCTGTCAGCATGAAGGCGTATCGCCTGTCGGCTTCGCGGATGCGATCGTAGCGGCCGCTTGATCCGCCGTGTCCACCGTGCATGTTGATAAAGAACACCAGCGGATTCTGATCTGTCTTCAGCGCCCTCAGCTTCGCCACATACTTCGATGGCTCCCAGTACATCACCTGCGAGTCATCAAACGAAGTCTGCACCAGGATCGCCGGATACGCCTTCGCCGCCACATTGTCATAGGGTGAGTAACTCAGCATGTAGTCAAATGCGGCCTTCTGGTTTGGGTTGCCCCACTCTTCATACTCACCGACAGTCAGCGGAAGGGATGCATCGAGCATGGTGTTCATCACGTCCACAAACGGTACTTCGCACAGCACCACCTTGAACAGATCGGGACGCATGTTGGTGACCGCTCCCATCAGCATTCCGCCCGCGCTTCCGCCTTCGATGCCCACCTCGCCGCGCTTGCCATAGCCCTGCGCCAGTAGCCCCTCGGTCGCGTCAATGAAGTCAGTGAAGGTGTTGCGCTTGGTCATCATCTTGCCTGTGTCGTGCCATGCCTCGCCCAACTCGCCACCGCCGCGGATGTGCGCAGTACTCGTGACTACGCCGCGGTCCATCAGCGGAAGCATGGTGTACGAAAACGTGTCGTCCATCGAGATTCCGTAGGATCCGTATCCATACACAAACAGCGGATTCTCTCCGCGCTTGAACAGATCCTTGCGATACACCACCGTAGTCGGAATCCCGGTTCCGTCCTTTGCAGGCAAAAACAGCCGCTCCACCGCATAGCGCGACTTGTCATAACCGCCCGGCACCTCCTGCTGCTTCAGCAACGTCGAGGTATGGCTCTTCACGTTGTAGGCAAATGTCGAGTTTGGTGTAATCGGCGACTGATACGCGTAGCGGTATTCGCCCGTGTCGAAATCCGCATTCGCCGCAGGGCTCAGCAGGTAAGCTGGTTCCGGCACGGCGATCGTGCTGGGCCGCGAACTGGCTCCAGCAAACACCTGCAGCACAGGCAGCCCCTTCACCCGCTCTGTGACCACGTAGAAATCTTTGAATATATCCACATCTTCGAGCGGCACATCGCTGCGCGCAGCCATCAGCTCCGTCCAATGCGGTTTGCCCGGAGCGGCTACAGGCGCAGTCACGAGGCGATAGCTCGGGTTGGTGTCGTTCACCCGCAGATAGAAGAGCCCGTTCCCTTCATCCACGCTGTAGCGAACTCCCTCATGCCTTGGCTCCATCATCTTCCACGCGCCGGTGGGTTTGTCCGCTTCCAGGAACCGCCATTCGCTGGTTATGTGGCTCTCCGCGTCGAGCAGGATATATTTCTCATCGCGCGTGCGCCCCACACCCAATTCATAGCGCTCATCCTTTTCGTTATAGACCACAGGGTCGGCCGCACTCGATGTTCCCACTGTGTGTCGGTGGAGCAGATCCGACCGCTTGGTCTGCGCGTCCTCCGTGGTGTAGAAGATTGTTTTGTTGTCCGCCGCCCAAACCAGCGAGTCAACCCGCTCCGCGGAGTCCGCCAGTACCTTTCCCGTCCGCAAATCTTTCACATGGAGCCGGTACTGCCTGAACCCCACATTGTCCGTTGTGTACGCCAGGAGGTTCGAGTCGTCGCTGACCTCGTGCTCGCCCAGCCCCATGAACTTCTCGCCCTTGGCCAGTTCGTTCACATCGAGCATCACCTCTTCCGGCGCGCTGAGCGTCTCCTTCTTCCGGCAAAGCACAGGGTACTGTTTCCCCTCCTGGGTACGCGTGTAATACCAGTACCCGTGCTGGCGGTAGGGCACTGAGACGTCCGTCTGCTTGATGTGGCTCAGCGTCTCGTTGTAGAGCTTGTCAGCCAGTGGCTTCTGGCTCGCAGTGGATGCCTCCGCATACGCATTCTCAGCTTCGAGGTAGGCGTGCACCTTCTGGCTCGCCCGGTCGCGGAGCCACGCGTAGTCGTCCGTCAAGACGGCGCCGTTTATGTGTTTTTCGGTGTGAATCTTGTTCGCGACCGGCGGCTTTAGTGTTTGTGCGTTCTGGGCGACGGCGGCGGCTGAAATCGAGAGCAAAACGAGGGGTGCAACGGATGAGAAGCGCATGGCCGCATACTAACATCGGGCGTTCAGAATATGCGTGCCCGGCTGCACCGTTGGTCCGACGGCAGCATCTAGCGCGTTGTTCGGCGCTCGCCCCTTAAAGCCTCGTGCCTACTCGCGGCCCTTCTTGCGAATCTCGATATTGAGCCTCTTGATCTTTTGATTCAGCGTCGACAGCGGAATGTGGAATTGTTCGGCCGCGTCGGTCTGGTTCCAGTTGCAGCGCTCCAGTTTCTCGATGATGATGCGCCGCTCAATATCTTCAAGGATGTCGAAGAGCGATGAATTTGGATTGTGCTCGAGCAGCGCGTCCTGGAAGCTCCGTCCAGTAATGTGTCCAGGCAGCAGGTCCGAACCGATTACCGGGCCGCTCGACAGCACCACGCCACGCTCAATCGAATTCTCCAACTCGCGCACATTGCCCGGCCAGTCGTAATCAACCAATGCGCGCAGGGCGTCGGCTGAAAGCTTGCGCGCAGGCAGGTCATTTTCATTGGCATAGAACTCGAGAAAGTGATTGGCCAGCAGCGGAATGTCTTCCCGCCGGGTGCGCAGCGGCGGCAGATCGACCGAGATTACATTCAGCCGGTAGAAGAGGTCCTCGCGGAACCGTCCGTCGCGCACAGCCTGGCGCAGATCGATGTTGGTTGCGGCAATGATGCGCACATCCACCTGGATCTCCTGAATTCCGCCCAGGTGCATGAATCGCCGGTCCTGCAGCACGCGCAGCACCTTTGCCTGCGTATCCATACCCATTGTGGCGATTTCGTCCAGGAACAGCGTTCCTCCGTTGGCGACTTCGAACAGGCCCTTCTTTGAAGCGATCGCCGAAGTGAACGCTCCCTTCACGTGGCCGAAGAGCGTGGACTCCAGCAACTCCGACGGCATCGCCCCCGTGTTCACAGGAACAAACGGCTTGTCCTTGCGCGGTGAGTTGGCGTGAATCGCCTTGGCGATCAGCTCTTTTCCCGTACCGCTCTCGCCCTGAATCAGCACCGTTGACCGGCTCGGCGCAACCTGTGCCACCAGGTCAAACACGCGCAGCATGATCTCGCTCTTGCCCACGATGTTATGGAAGTTGTAGCGCTGCTTCAGCGTGCGCTTCAGTTGCAGGTTTTCTTCTTCCGCCTTGTGCCGCGCAACCGCAGAACGAATGTCGGCCAGCAGTTTCTCGTTGTCCCACGGCTTCTGGACAAAGTTCTCAGCGCCCGCCCGAACCGCCTCTACAACGTTGTCAACCGTGCCGTACGCCGTAATCATGATCACGGGCAGCTCGGGCTGGCGCTCCTTGATCTGCGGCAGCAACTCCAAACCGCTTTGTCCAGGCAGAGCCAGATCAAGCAGCACCAGGTCGAAGTTCTCCAACTCAAGCACGCGCAGGCCCTCTTCGCCGTCGTTCGCCATCCGCACCGAATAGCCCTCGAGAGTCAGCAGCACCTCCAACGATTCGCGGATGCCCGCTTCGTCGTCGATTACAAGAATGCTGGTCGCACTTCCGGCTCCGCTGGTGTTGCCATTCGTAGCAGAAGGAGAGACGGGCAGGTTCAAGGGCAGGTCGACCTCAGGCATGGACTGAATTCCTCAGGAGTGGAAACTCCAGGTGAAACGTTGTGCCGGCGCCCACTTCGCTTTCCACGCGAATCTTGCCGGCGTGCTCTTGAATGATTCCGTAGGAAACTGACAGTCCAAGTCCCGTTCCGCGTTTGTCGCCGGGCTTGGGTTGTGTCTTGGTGGTGAAGAACGGATCGTAGATGCGCTTCAGATGCTCGGGTGCGATGCCTGTGCCGGAGTCGGTGATCAGCGCTTCCACGTGCCCGTTTGCCTGCGTAACCACGCGCAGGCTGCCTCCCTCGGGCATCGCTTCCTTTGCGTTCAGCAGCAGGTTCAAAAACACCTGCTGCAGTTTTCCGGGATTGCCGCTGATGCTGGGCAAATCGTCCGCGAGGCTCAGGGCTACCTCGACCTGCGCCTTCTTGAACTGGTGCTCCAGCAGCGAAAGCGTGTCGCGGATGATCTGGTTCAGATTTGTCTGCCGGAACTCCGTCGTTGAAGTCCGCGAGAAATTGAGCAGGCCGTTCGCGATCTCGGCCGCGCGGAAGCTCTGCTGCGTGATCTTCTCCAGCACCGGCCCCAGCCGCTCGTCGCCCTTCAGTTGCTTGGCCAGCATCTGCGCATACGAACTGATCACCGCCAGAGGTGTGTTGATCTCGTGAGCGACGCCCGCCGCCAGCAGCCCAATGGAGCTTAGCTTGTCTGCCTGGGCCAACTGGTTCTCCAGCGAAACTCTTTCCGTGATGTCGTCCACCAGGATGATCCGTCCGACCGTGACAAAATCCCTCGACAGCAGCGGCGCAATGGCAATGTTCGCGTTGCGCAACTCGCCCGCACGCGTCGTCAGCCGGAATTTGTATAGGTGATGAACCCCCTGCTCGTTGCGGAAGCTGTCGATCACGTCAACAAACTCGGCCGGAAACACGGCGCGCAGCGGCTGGCCGATCGCTTCAGCTCGGCTCAGCGCATACATCGCTTCCATCTGAGCGTTCCAGCTCTCCACCCGATCATCCAGGTCGATCGCCAGGATTCCTACGTTGATCGACTCGACGATGTTTTCGTTGAACTCCTTCAGCCGCTCAAACTCGCCAATCTTTTCCTGGAGACGCGCATAGAGCCGCGCATTTTGGAGCGCAATCCCGATGTAGCTGGCCAGCGATTCCAGCAACTCCACATCCTCGCTCGATAGGAAATCTCCACCGATCGTCCGCCCCAGCCCGATCACGGCGATAGTTCGCGACGCCGCTCCCTCCTGCCCTTCACCTGCGGCCACGCGGCAGGGAAGGTAATAGTTCAGGTCAAGCAGTGCGGCCGTGCGCTGCTCATCCTCCTTCAGGTGCAGTGCCTGCTGCGCGTTCTCCAGAAAAATGTGTGAATGGTTCTGATCGAAATCAAGGAATCCCAGGTCCAGCCGATCCCGCGCCGCGCTCAGGTCGGGAGGCAGTCCATGCGACTTGGCCAGCCGCAGCCGCCCCTCATCGTCAGCAAGGAACACGGCAACGCGCGCTACCAGCAATGTCTTCGGCAACCGTTCCACGATCGATACGAGCAGGGCATCGAGGTCGGTCTCAGAGTTCAGCCCTCGCCCGAAGTCCACCAGCGCCTCCCGATAGTCGTAGCGGTGACGATCGAAGGCCTTGTCCACCCAGGTCTGAATCCGACGCTTCAGCGGATCGAAGATCGCCGCCGTAATCAGAATTGTCAGCACCAGCGCCCACTCGCGCAACCGCTGCGGCAGCCCATTGTGCACCACGAGAGCGCTCAGTGCGATGATGCCGAAATACGCTCCCAGGATCATTCCCGTCGCCAGCGTGTATGCCACGATCCGCTTGGAGATCAGGTCTGTGTCCATCAGCCGGTAGCGAACGATGGCCCAGCCGAAGGTCAGCGGCAAAATCACCAGCGAGAAGCCCGCCAGGTTCGTCAACAGTCTCGGCGGATTCAGGTCAAGCAAGTAGGGAAGCGCGAAAAACAGCGTGAAAGGGACTACTGCCACCACGGTTCCGCGTGTCACCCACTTCAGTTGTTGGCGCAAGAGAGGACTATCAGCTTTACCGTAGCTGCGCAGAAACAACAGAGCCGCCAGGATGTAAAACGTCGCGTCGTACGCCGTCGAAATCTGGTATAGCCGGTGCAACAGCAGCCCGGTTGCCTGCCGCGTCGCAATGGTCCACATCCACAAGCCCAGCAATGCCGCGCCTGGCGCATACACCAGCGGTAACAGGAAGCGGCGCTTGAACTGCTTCAGCCGCTCTTCAGGAAAGCTGAGTGCAAAGTGCAGGAACAGCGCCGGCTGCAATGATTCGGCCAGAACATTCAGCCAGAAAACCGTCCAGTCCAGCCCATCCAACTCGCCCGTGAACTTCAGCGTGAAGAGCGAGAACGAAACCAGACAGAAGAGATAAAAGTGGGTGGCGCGCGGCGCCGTCCAACGCCGAAAAAGCACATAGATTCCGATGGCCAGGTAGACGAGCCCAATCACGCGCTGCGCCCGCGCCAGGCTTCTGTCCATCGGCTCAGGGATCACCACAACTGGCGTGTCCAGCAAAACTCCGCCGCGCGTAATCCGGTAGCTAGCTTTGCCGTAAACCTCCGTCCGGTCCAGCACTCGCATCAGATCTGAAACCGCTGCAATCGGCGCATAGTCCGACTTCGGCATTGGGGTTTTGCTCTGGATCTCAGCGTTCTGGTCGGTTACCTCGGGCAGCAACTCCTGTCCTGTGGAAAGCGCATTTCGCCGGGCGGGCCGGTCGGGAAGCACGGCGGCCCCGGTTAGAAGGTCGCCCATGCGTATGCCGGCGCGCTGCCCAGGGCTGTTCGGAAGCACCCGTTCCGCCTGAAGGCCACCGGCGACCTCGCGCCACCAGACTCCATCATCGGGCTGCTGGAACTGCCCTTCCTGCCTCAGATTCAAGACTGCAAGCACAACCAGCCCGGCAGTAGCCAAGGCAAGGAGCGTCGCCTGCAAGCGGTTGAAGAGGCTTGTTTCCATGGTTGGATGACCTACATCAATTGATAACCCTGCACGTAGCTTGCCATGTGATCAAAATCGGCCGGGGGACGGTGCAGCTGATGCAATCGATTGACAGTGCTCAAGATACAGACCTATCGTGCCGGCTAAATGTCAACCATCCCGTTGTAACACTTCAATCATAAATGCAGAAAAGCGTAGTGTTGCTCCCGAAAACAGGAGGACACTATGGGAAAAGGTAGGTAGTTGGCAGTAAGAGGCTTAACACCTTTCATGAACGAATGGCATGGTTTCTTCGGCCAGAATGTTTCCGCTCAGTCAAGCGAATCACGTTCACGATTCCCTTGTCCGTAGGTCGCCTTGGGACCATGTTTGCGTTGGTAGTGGTATTCGGACACGTGCAATGGAATCCCAGTTTCTGGCGCTCCCAAAAGGACGCTTCTGAATGCCAGCCGCGCAACGTACTCCAGCACGTCCGCATGTTCCACTGCTTCCGACGCATTCCTGCCCCAGGCAAACGGCGCGTGCCCCTTCACCAGGACCCCCGGCACAGCAATGGGGTCCAAGCCCTGCTCCCTGAATCGGCGCACGATCACGGCCCCGGTATTCCTCACATATCCGCCAGCCACATCTTGAGCGCTCAGCTCTTCGGTTACCGGCACCGGCCCATGAAAGTAGTCCGCATGGGTTGTGCCCAGGCAGGGAATCTCGCGGCCAGCCTGCGCCCAGGAGGTGGCAAACTCCGAGTGCGTGTGGACGATGCCGCCAATCTGGGGAAACTCGCGGTAAAGCAGTGTGTGTGTGTCCAAATCGCTCGACGGCAGCAGCGATCCTTCCACCACTTTTCCGTCCAAATCCGTTACCACCAGGTCGCCCGGCGTCAGCGAAGCATAATTGACGCCGCTCGGCTTGATCACCACCAGCGGCTGGTCTCCTGAGCGGTCGATGCCACTCGCGTTTCCAAACGTGTGCGGCGCCAGGCCCCTGCGGGCAATCTCCAGGTTGGCGCGAAGAACCTCCTCGCGGAGGGCAGCTACGAGCATCCTTCTCCTCTTCGTTCTGTACAACAGAAAGCGTTTACGCGATTCAGACTATCACTGCCGCCAGAACCGTCTTACGCATAAACAAGTCGCTTGCTCCTGTTGGCGAGACTCACGGCTGCATGTTCGCTGAGCGATCGAGCCCTTTCGCAGCAGCGAGCGCTTCAGGCCCCATCTGAACCCTCGGTTTTGCTTTCCGCAGCAGCTCGTTCTCTGGCCAACGACTGGAAGTACCACCGAAAACCTATGTAGACCAGCAGCACAAACAAAAGCCCGACCACTACCATCGCAGCAATAAAAACTGCCTCATACTCCGGATGCTTATCATAGAGGACCGCTGCCGGCACCCCGATGCCATACATCAGCACAACAAAACCGATGGAGATGAGTGTCTTGCGCATCGTGAGCCTGCCCTTGCGGACATTGTCACGAATCATGATCAGGTCCCACACGATCTGAAAGAGTTCAAACACCCGGATGGCCTCCCTTTGCGTTCCTGTCCCGCAGCAATCCGGATTCTACAATGCCGGCGGAAGAAGAACCCCATCCCCCGGCCGTCTCGGATTCGGCAGGGGGATGGGGGGAGCGCTCGCACACTCCATAATCAACTCGGTTCGATTTACCTAGATTGGCTTGGCCGATGTATTCCGCGCGTTTGCTTCGTTGTCAGGGTCCGAGGTGAACGACTTGCCAGCCGAGTAGGCGAACTTCCGGTAGATGGTGCCAACCTTGCGGATGCAGTCCTTGTTGCCGTCGCTCCAGGTCACCCGCGCTTCGCCGTCTACATATAGCCACGTTCCCCGGACGTCGCCCAGCGAACGATAGGCGCTGCCGTCGTCATTCAGTTTGATCTCGAAGTTGTTCCCGGTCCCGTCGCCCACTTCCCAACTGCCGAGGAAGCGATTCCGAGAAGGAACCGGCGCGCCGGACGTCATAGCGGAACCCTCTCCGCTGGTGGGAAACTCCACTCGCTCAATGTCGGCCAGGTTGAATATCTGTTTGTGTCCATCCTTGAACACAATCACGATCGACCCCGGTGCGGCCTTTTGCGGTGCGGCCGATACGATTGCCGGGACCGCCAGCGCGAGAACTGCGGCCATGCCCCAAATGCGAAGGGACCTCTTTCGAACAATTGCCCCCATGCGAAGACCTCTTTCCTGCCGGGCGCAGCCTTCCGCCTAATCGCCCCGCTTCTCGTCTCTACGCGGATGAGACAACAAAGGTTCCCGCATTCTCTTTTTTGCGATTCTTCCGTCGGCTGTCCCTGGGATAGGCTTCGGGGCCTGAAAATCCGTCTAAGCAAGCATGGGCGCTGCGCTTTCTGCCAGCCGCCGATTCAACCAACAATCATGAAAACGGGCAGAGCATTTGGTTCGATCTTGGATGCGACAAATTCAGCGAGAGTTGTAAACTTGCCCACATGAGAGGCGTCTACCAGTGTGATGGCAGCAGGAAGCATAGTGGAGCCGATGCATAGCGCGACGGCAGCGGATATCGCTGCAGACGAGTTTTCTCGCGTCGTGACCGCACATCGACCCCAAATCTTCCGGTTCCTGCTCGCATCTACGCGCGATGTGGATCTGGCTGAGACCTTGACCCAGGAGTGTTTCCTGAAGGCTCACCGCAACTGGTCCAGCTTCCGCGGCGATTCGAGCGCGATGACCTGGTTGATGCGTATTGCGATCAACCTGCAGAAAGATCACTGGCGCAACCGCCGCATGCGTTTCTGGCGGACAACGCGCACCAACTCGGTCGACCTCGACGAAGCCAGCGAGTGGCTCCCCAGCGGCGAAAGCTCCGCGGAGCAGAAGATGCTGGCAAAGGAGCAGGTACGCCATGTTTGGAAAGCAGTGGAAGGGTTAAGCGAGCGGCAGCGAACCGTCTTCCTGTTGCGTTATGTGGAGGAGCGCGAGTTGAGCGAGATCGCAGCAACGACGGGTTTGAGTGAAGGAACGGTCAAAGCGCATCTATCGCGGGCTGTCGGGCGTGTGCGCACTGAATTAGGGAGAGGGAAATGAGTGTTTGGGAAAAGTCAGGCGAACTTCCGGACGATGCTCACGATGAACTGCAATCCGCGGGGGACGATCCGATCCTTGATCTGAAACTGGATGAGGCGCTGCGGAACTTCAAGCTCAGTGTGGATGCCTGGAGCGAAGCCGCATACAGCACTCGCCGCGTGGTTCAATCTGGACCGCGTCGCAACTGGCGGCGGGCTGCGGCATGGGCGCTCGGCTGCGCGCTCGTGGCATCCAGTGTTTCCGGCGTGGTATATCAACGCCACGAACGGCAGGTAGCAGCGAAGCAGGCAGCGGTGAGGCTCGCCGAGCAGCAGAAGCGGGCAGCAGACCTGCAGGCCGCCAGCGAGGAGAAACTTCTCGCCAGTGTCGATAGCGACATTTCTCAGCAGATTCCGAGCGCCATGGAGCCCCTGGCTCAGATGGCAGAGGATGACAGCAAATAACCGGGTTCCTGTGAGCCCGCTCAACAACCAACACCGTCCCTTACCCAGGTGAGGGGGAGGAGAAAGCAATGAAAACTGGTTTGACTGCACGTCTTGGAGTTGCGATTGTTTCTGTTTTGCTGGCGTCTTCCGCGCTGGCTCAGGGCCCCGGCGGAGGCATGAGCGGCGGAGGTGGCCGAGTCCCCGGCTTTGGCGAACACCGGCCTCCCTTCGAAAAGGCGATGGGCCCCGAGGGCGACCACGGCCGCTGGTGGAACAACCCCAAGGTTGTTGAGGCGCTCAAGCTCACCGACGCGCAGCGCAAGGAGATGGACGCCACGCTGCTCGCGCATCGGGAAAAGCTGGTTGACCTCCACGCCAATCTACAGAAGGCTGAGTTGGAGATGGAGCCACTGATGGGCGACGACCAGCCGAACGAAAGCAAGATCCTGGCGGAGATCGATAAGATCGCCGCTGCCCGCGCCGAACTCGAAAAGGCCAATGCACGTTTTCTGCTCGGTATCCGCGCCAAGCTCACCGCCGACCAGTGGAAGTCGCTCAAGCAGCTCCAGGCCGATCGCCAGAAGCACATGGAAGAGCGTGGACCGTGGCAAGGGCANNCTCCGGCGCCCGGACCGCAGGGCATGGTCGATCCGGACTCGGACCGCCCCGCTGCTCCAGCGGCTGGAGCACCTGCGGCAGGCATGGAACAGTGATACAGATTTGACCTCGGTACAGCCCGAGAGCATTGCGGTTGCAGTATGGAAAACCGATGGCGGCAGGAGGAATTCTCTTGCCGCCTTTTTTTGTGCGGATTCCGCGTTGCAACTGGATGCACCACCCCGATTTCCAATCCATCTCCCGCCCTGATCCGAAACAGGACAAACCCATGGTCTGTTTCGGACAGTGTTTGCAGCGTAATCGGGCAGCAAATGAAGCGCTTTCGGACATATCGTGATCCAAACCGCGACACTTTGTTTGCAAGCTGGACAGCCCACTCTTTCAGCACTTCCCAAAATTATGACTAAAGTTATTTCGCCAGCCTCCGATGAGATGTGTGGATGCGAGAACGCCTATTCGGCATTCGCAGACAGCTTGGCCGCACGATCTGAACCGCAACTGGCGCAGTCGCGCTCCACAGCATCCTGAAAAGGAGTTACTTCCATGGCCCTCGGTGTATTGAACAATCTTTCGGCGATCTACGCGGAGAATAACCTGAACAACACGAACAACAGCCTGCAGACCGTTCTGCAGCAGTTGTCGTCCGGGTCAAAGATCAATTCGGGGGCCGATGATGCTGCGGGGCTTTCTCTTGTCAACGGCCTCGAGGCCAACTCCATGGCCCTCACCCAGTCCGAGACCAACGCCACAGAAGGGGTGGGCCTGCTCGATGTGGCCGATGGAGCTCTCTCTCAGGTGACCAGCCTGCTCGATCGAGCCATCACCCTGGCCACCGAAGCCTCAAACGGCACGCTCAACTCCACCCAGGAAGGAGCAGCCAACCAGGAGTATCAGTCGATCCTGGCCGAGGTCAGCAATATCGGTTCCACAACCACTTACAACCAACAGCAGGTGTTCACCGGAAAGGACATCGCCGTCTACACTGGCGACTCCTCGACCGCCGGCTCCTCGTTGGACGATTTGAACATTCACGGCCTTAGCGAATCCAGCGTCGGCGATACCAACGGCGTCATGTCTTATGGCAATGGCGACGGCTCCACGGGCACCAACGTTTTCATTGACCTCTCAAATAATGATGTGAATGCCGCATTGGGCGACACTCTCAATGCTTCCGGCGCCAGCTCGATCCAGGTCACATATCTGAAGACAGGCGCCAATGGAGTGGTAACGCCCACCACGGCGACTGTAGGCGTTGGCACCGGCACGAGCTACGCCAATACGGTGCAGGGATTGATGAGTGCCATCGACAACTCAGGCCTGGGACTCACTGCAACCTTCGGCACTGCTGCACAGGCTGGAAATGGGGCGGTATCCACAGCGGCTGCTGCGCTTTATGGCGGGGGCAGCGGCTCGGATACGGGCATCATCATCTCCGGCGCGGGAGTGGGCACTGGAACCGCCGCCGGGGAAGTGGGAGCGCTGACCGTAGGAGGCACCACTCTCGACCCGCTCGCCGGAACCCTCACGATTACCGGGGCCGGCGGCGCCAGCCACACCATCACGCTTGGGCAGGCCGACTCCACCGACAACATTACTAATCTTGCGGCAACTATCAACGCCGACGGGTACGGCATTACTGCTTCGGTGAATGGCAGCACGCTGACTTTCACCTCTGCCAGTCCCACCGCAAGTGTGAATGGCGCAAACCTCGACGACACCATCACAGCGGTCGATGGCACTGCTCCCGTCGTCGCTGCCGGCGCCGCCCCCAAGGGTAATGTCGCCGGCAATATCGGCACTTACACCCTGGGAAACGCCACCGACATCATCACCGCTGGAACTTTGTCCATCACTGGCCAATCCGGCACGCTCACTAACTTCACCCTCGGCACCTCGGGCACCACCGACAACCTCACCGACCTGGCCAAGACCATTAACAACTGGGCAGCTACTGCGGCGGCAGGCGCCGGCATCTCCGCAACGGTAGCTGGTGCGATATTGACCATTCACAGCGCGGGCGGCGGCGCAGGCGCCGTGCAAACCGCGCTCGGCCTCGCCGGAGGCACATCCGACACAGTGGCCGGCGCTTCCACCAGCATCAACCTCACCGGAACTCCCACTACCGATGCGCCAAGTTCCAGCACCATCGGGACGCTGACACTGGGCGGCGTCGGCGAGTCGGTCACAGACGTGCTCAACGGCACTTTGACCATCGGCACCAATACCATTACGCTCGGCGGAACTGGAACCACCGACACACTCCAGGACCTGGCCAAGACCATCAACGAAGGCGACTACGGCGTAACCGCCACCTATAGTCAGACCAACAAGGATATCGTCTTCACGTCCTCCAACTCCGCGCTCGGCGCGGCCGGGGCTCTGGCTTTCACCGCGGCGGCGGGAGGCGGAGACCAGACCGCCGCCGCCGGCACCGTCACCTACGCCCATGCCGCTCCTGTCACAACGGCTGAGGACTACTATAGCGTCGGCATATCGAGCGCTGGCGGCATCCAGGACCAGAGCACGGCTGTCGTCAACGGTCCAACCACCTATGGCGGCACGCTGAACACAGGATTTACAACGGACACAAGCTCCACCGGCGGAATCGCCACCATCAGTTACACCGATGCAAACGGCCAGTCGCTCACCGGCACTGACCTGCTCACCCAGAGCGATGCGCAATCCGCGCTGAACACCCTCAACCTGGCCATCAGCGACGTTGCCGCGCAGGACGGATACATCGGCGCACAGATCAACACGCTCAACTCGGTCAGCCAGGTGATGACCACCCAGCAGGAGAACGTAACCTCCGCGCAGAACGCCATCCAGGCCACCGACTATGCCTCGGCCACCTCGAACATGTCGAAGTACGAGATCCTCTCGCAGACCGGAATCGCGGCTCTCGCGCAAGCCAACAGCGTTCAGCAGGAGGTCACCAAGCTGCTGCAATAGCGATGAGGCTGCTCAAGATTTGGTTTTCGAACGATTGATTCAATTTCCAAAAAACCCAGGGACAGGGCGGCGGCAGGCCGAAAGCTTGCCGCCACTTTTTTGTGGCTCTCAATGAGCCGCCGGATTGGCGCGTCAGGTGTCGAGCGTTGTTCTATTGTGGCGCGCTCGCTGTCTCCCACTCTCCGGTGGTCAGGAACACGTGAATCGACCGCGCCGTCTTGCGACCTGCGCCCATCGCCAGAATCACCGTCGCCCCACCGGTCACAATGTCGCCGCCGGCGAAGACCCCACGCTTCGAGGTCCGCAACGTTTCCTCGTCTGCGACGATGTAGTTCCGCGAGGTTGTCTTCAGGTCTGGCGTCGTGCTCTGGATCAGCGGATTGGCCGTCGTGCCCACGCCAATAATCGCCACGCTCGCCGGCAATACGAACTCCGATCCGGCAATCTCCACCGGCGACCGTCTTCCGCTCGCATCTGGCGCGCCCAACTCCATCCGCACGCACCGCGCCCCGGTCAGCCAGCCCTTCTCGTCGCCTAGAAACTCCACGGGATTTGTCAGCATCAGAAACTCGATTCCCTCCGCCTCAGCGTGGTGCACTTCCTCGATCCGAGCCGGCATCTCTGCTGCGGAACGCCGATAAACGAGTGTGGCCGTCCGCGCTCCAAGCCTGCGCGCCGTGCGCACCGCGTCCATCGCAGTGTTCCCGCCGCCTACCACCACCACATCTTTTCCATGGCAGTCATACACCGGCGCGTCGTAGTCGGAAGGCTGATAGGCCCGCATCAGGTTCACGCGGGTCAAAAACTCATTCGCCGAGTAGACGCCGTTCAGGTGCTCGCCCGGCATGCCAAGGAATCGAGGCAATCCTGCGCCCGAGGCCACGAAGACCGCGTCGTAATGCTCGTTCTCCATCAGCTCGTCGATGGTGACGCTTTTGCCCACGACCACGTTGGTCTCGAATTCCACGCCCATGTGGCGCAGGTTCTCCACCTCCCGGTGCACAATCGCCTTCGGCAGCCGGAACTCCGGAATCCCGTAGATGAGCACTCCACCCAGCTCATGCAGCGCCTCAAACACGCGCACCTCATGCCCCTTCTGAATCAGGTCTCCTGCCGCGGAGAGCCCCGCAGGCCCGCTACCCACAATGGCCACGCGCTTGCCCGTGTGCGGCGCATTCTTCGGCAGTCCCACCTGGCCGCTGGCCCGCTCATAGTCCGCAATAAACCGTTCCAGGTTTCCAATGGCCACGGGCGCGCCTTTTCGTCCCAACACGCATCCGCCCTCGCACTGCTTCTCCTGCGGGCACACTCGCCCCGTGATCGCGGGCAGGGCATTGTCTTCCCTCAGCTTCGCCGCCGCCGCCAGAAACTCGCCGGTGTGAATCAGGCTCACGACTTCGCGAATCTTCACGCCAACCGGGCACTCCAGCACGCAACCCGGCTTTGCACACTCCAGGCACCGCGTCGCTTCTCTCAACGCATCCGCGGTCTCCAGCCCAAGGTTCACTTCGTCAAAGTTCCTGCTGCGCGCGGCCGCATCTTGCTCCGGCATCCGGGTCCGCGCAATCTTCATCCGGTCTTTCAGAGGAAGCGTATTCGTCTCAAACATGTGTCGCTTCCTTTTCCGTGCCGTCCAGCGCCGCACTTTCCAGTGCGGCATTATCCAGGGATTGAAGCTCGGCCTTCAGTCGCGCGATCTCCGCCTCTTTCGTCGCCAACTCAGCACGGATGTGCGCCAGCTCCTCAGCCTTGTGCAGTTCAAACTGCTCCAGCGATTTGCACTCCTTTTCGCGATACATGGCATTGCGCTGCATCAACACTTCAAAGTTCACCAGCGACGCATCAAACTCCGGACCATCCACGCATGCAAACTTGCTTGTATTTCCCAGCAGCACCCGGCAGCCCCCGCACATACCTGTCCCATCCACCATGATCGAGTTCAGGCTTACCATCGTCTTGATGCCACGCGGGCCGGTGACTTGCGCCACCGCCCGCATCATTGGCACAGGTCCCACTGCGAGCACAAAGTCGATCGCGCGCCCGGCGGCGAGCAGTTCATTCAGCTTCTTCGTAACAAGACCCTTTTCTCCGTAGCTGCCGTCATCCGTCATGAAGTATGCCTCGTCGCTGGCCCGGCGCACTTCCGCCTCAAACACGACCATTTCTCTGCTGCGGGAGCCCTCCACAAAGATCACGTGATTTCCCGCTCGCTTAAGGGCGAGCGCCGTCGGCAACGCCATCGCTGTGCCAACGCTCCCCGCAATAATTGCAGCGGTCCCAAAGTTCTTGATCTCTGACGGATGTCCCAACGGGCCCACGATATCCAGAATCGAATCGCCCTCTTCCATGCAGTTCAGCAGTTGCGTCGTCTTGCCGATGCCCTGCACGCAGATCGTCACCGTCCCGGCTTCCGGGTCCGACGCTTTGATCGTGAGTGGAATCCGTTCGCCGTGCTCATGCAGGCGAAGAATCACAAACTGCCCAGGCTGCTGCTTGCGCGCGATCCGAGGCGCTTCAATCACAAACTGCTTGATGTTCTGCCCGACGCTCCGCGCTTCGACGATCCTGTACATAAGCGTCGCTCTCCAGTGGGGCCTCGACGGCCATCTTTCTGGATTATTCGCCAGTTGTGAAGAGCAGCGTGTGACACGAGTCACGGGCGGGCAGCATGCAGCGCCGCGTCCCGCAAATCTCAGTATTTAAGCTGTTTTTTCAGGATCGCAGGCAGTCACGAAGTAGAATCCTGCATCAGAAATTCTTTGGAGGGGATTTCCACGATGAAACTTGATCGCCTGCTAATCGCGTCTGTTCTCTGTCTTTCTGGTGGCTTGGGATTGATCTTTGGTTACTGCCATGGCAACGTCGGCGCCTACGCTGGTTGGCCGATTGACGGCTGTTCGCTTCAGATATCCACCACTACCACCGGTCCCGGCGCACTCGGTGGATTGGTGCTCGCCGTTCTGGGAGCGCTCCTGCTCATCATCGCCACAATCGTGGCCATCATCCACCAGTTCCAGCCGAGAGCACGCAGAGCCACTGCGCCGTAAATCGCGTCCCACCTGCTTCAGGGTCGGCTATTTCAGCAGTCCCAGTTCTCCCGCCACGCTGAAGCTCGCCTCCGACTTTGCCGTTGTTTCCTGCGGCTGTGCGCCGCCGACCGTCAGCTTGTACTGGCCTTCGAGGATTCTGCGATGACCATCGTTGTCCACAGCCGACAGAGTCCGCGGCTCGATCTTGATCGAAACTTCTCGCGTCGCTTCCGCCGGAATTGAAACCCGCTGGAACCCGGCCAGGGTCTGTATCGGCCCGTCCGACTGCGGAGTCTTCAGGTACGCCTCCACCACTTCGTCGCCGTCCACCACGCCGGTGTTGGTCACCGCAACTGTTGCCGTAATCGGATCGCCCGCCTTGATGGTCTCTGCTGAGAGCTTTACCTCGCCGTACTTGAACGTCGTGTAGCTCAGCCCGTAGCCGAAGCCCCAAAGCGGCTTGCCCGGATAGTACCGATAGGTGCGGCCCGCCGTGGCTGTCTTGAAGTTGTAGTCGGTGAATTCCGGCAGGCCATCCAGTGTTGCGTAGAACGTTACCGGCAGCCGCCCCGCCGGGTTGTTCACCCCGGCGAGCGTCCGCGCAATCGCATCTCCGCCGGCCACGCCCGGATACCATGCCGCAAGAATCGCGTCCGCGTGCTGGTTGGCCCAGTTCAGCGCCACTGCGCTGCCGCTCTGCAACACCACAATCAAAGGCTTGCCTGTAGCTCCCAGTGCTTCCAGCAGCTTTTGCTGCGGGGCCGGCAGATCGATGCTTGTTTTGTCACCGCCATCAAAACCAGTGATCTTGAGCGGCAGTTCCTCGCCCTCAAGCTGAGGCGAAAGCCCCACGAACGCGACCACCACATCTGACTCTTTGGCACGTGAGACGGCTTCATCCAGTTGCGCCTGCGCCGGCGCCTGCCACTTCAGCGTCACTCCTCCGCCTGACCGGTCGCCCGCGTGCGAGTACTCGAAGACAAACTCGTGCGGCTTGGTGTCCGCAAAGTCCACCGCGATGGTCGGCGCAACGGGGAAGGATTCTACCGGCGGCGCTGTCGGCGATTGCCCCGTGATCGCATGGAAGTCGCCCATCACCCCAATATCCTGCCCCTTGCGCAGCGAGCCCTCGCCCAACACCTTGCCGTCGAGCACCAGCCGGTAGGATTCCTTCGGAGAATACGGAAAGCTGGCTCCCACTTCCACGCTGAATGCATAGTGGCCAGCCGCCGGCGCAGTCAGTGTTCCTGTCCACCGCACCGAATAGTCATGTGTCTCCAGTTGCTTCACCGGCAGAGCGTTTTCCCAGTCTGTCTGTACTTCGGGCTCGTTCGTTACCGCGACAGCCCTACCCGTCCAGTCCGGCGTGGCAAAGAACTCTGTCTTCAGCCCATGGTTCAGGCCAAATGCCGTCCGCGGAACCGGCACGCCCACACCGTCGGCAAGAGTCGAGCCCTGCGCGTAGAGAATTGGCGAACTGCGGAACTGTTGCAGCATCCCGTCAAGCGGCGTGACCGGATGGAACGGTGTGCCCTCGTAGTTCCCCAGGATCGACGGCAACAGGTCGGCCGTCGGCCCGATCACTGCAATGTGGCCCGGCTGCGCCTTCAGCGGTAGCGCCCCCGTATTCTTCAACAGCACTATGCTCTCTTCGGCCGCATGCAGCGAGGTCTCCCGGCTTTCACGCGTCAGGTTCGCCGACGCAGTCAGCTTGTCCAGCGGATTCGACCCCGGCGGGTCAAACATTCCCAGTCGGAACCGCGCCGTGTAGAGCCGTTCCGCCGCCTGCGTCACCAGGTCTTCGCTCACCAGGCCTTTGTGCACGGCGTCCGCCAGTGTGTTGAATCCTGGGGCCCAGATGCTGCACGAAAGATCCGTTCCCGCCTCCAGCGACATCGCGGCCGAGTGAACAATGTCCGCCGTCTTCTTATGCCCCTGGTACACATCTACAATGGCTCCGCAGTCTGAGACTACGTAGCCCTTGAACCCCCACGCATCGCGCAGGTGATCCTTCAGAAGCATCTTGTTGGTGCATGCCGGAAAATCATCGATCGAGTTGTACGCGCACATCACACTCTGCACCGGTCCCTCGGTCACTGTGGCTCGAAACGCCGGCAGATACGTCTCCTCCAGATCCCGCGGTGACGGATCCACGTTGAACCTGTGCCGCATCGTTTCCGGCCCGGAGTGCACAGCAAAGTGTTTGCTCGTCGCTACTGCGCGCAAGTGGTCCATGTCACCGCCCTGCACACCCTTCACAAAGGCAACGCCCATCTTCGAAGTCAGGAATGGATCTTCGCCGTACGTCTCCTGCCCGCGTCCCCAGCGGGGATCACGATCGATGTTGATATTCGGCGACCAAAACGTAAGCCCGAAAAAGATGCGGTGATTCCCCTGCTGCTGGGCCTCGTTGTACTTTGCCCTCGCCTCGGTCGAGATCACATTCCCCATCGCCTGCACGATCGTCGGATCCCACGTTGCGCCCATCCCGATGGCCTGAGGAAACACCGTTGCGTATCCCGCCCGCGCCACGCCGTGCAGGGCCTCGTTCCACGTTTGGTAATCCGGAATCCCCAGCCGCGGAATCGCAACCGCATAGTCCTCGAGCTGTGTCGCCTTCTCTTCGAGCGTCATCTTGCTCACCAGGTCGTGTGCCCGCTCGGCCGGGGAAAGCTTTGTATCGAGCCATGGCGCCTGCTGTAGCTCCTGAGATTGCGCAAACGGGGCGATGATCAAGATGAAAAGCAGAAGCCGGCGGCAAAGCTGCATGAACTGATTCCTCCAAAGACCAATTAAAGCGGCAGGGCAATTGTAGCGGGGTGCACAGGTGTTTGTGGGGATGGGAAGCGCGCCGACCGACAGCAGGAACGGGCACACCGTTGTAAATCTCCGGCGTGCCCGCTCGGATCAATTCGTTGCGTCGTTGCGGTTCTTGAGCGCTTGGGACGACTCGTTATTCCATCCAAAGCGCGCTGGTGATGATGCGTGGATAGTAGCGGCTCGCCTTGCCCTCGCCTGAGACGATCTGGTCGCAGCAGGCCCAGTATGAGCTGCCTTCCGTCTGCCATTGCACGTGTGCGGCGTCGGCCTTCTTGAAGACTTCGGCGATTGCAGGATCGGCGTCCAGGTGCAAGACCTTGCGCGTGACGTGCATGAAGATGGAGATCTTGCTCATCCACGAATTGTTGCTCGTCGACGAAAGCTTGATGCCGCCGTCCACAAACAGGTTGCGCCGCTCGGGGTCAAGCAGCAGGTTGCGGGTGTGTGTTTTAAGCGCCTCCAACATGCCCTTCTCTGCAGGCGTTGCGTAAATCTCATCGAGCGCGCAGCCTGCCCAGCCGGTCTCGACGAAGTACAGCGGGTAGACGCAACCCTCCGCCGCGGGCAGAATGCGCGAAGAGTAGCCCGGACTCAATTTCTCGAAGATAGCGGGCAACACACCGTCCACAGCCTGGTCGCTCACCGCGGAAGCAACCTTCGCGGCAAGATCGCTCGACCGTTTCTGATCGACCGAGTTCTCCAGGTCGCGGAACATCAGCGCCAGAGCCCAGTAGCTGGCCCAGCTTTTCACAGCGATGTAGACGTTGTTGCGCGTTTGCGCCAGGGAGTGATCCAGGGAGTCGTAGGTGGTGATCTCCTGGCCGCCGGCGCAGCGCGTGCTGTCGAACTGCGCAAAACCCACATCGCCGCTCCGGTTGATCATGCTCTCGAGACATGCCTCGACGACTGACTTGTTGCTCTTGAGCCACGCAACGTCTCGGGTTTTGGCCACATAACAGCCTGCCGTGAGAATCCAGTTGCAAAGCTGCTCCTGGGTCATGTAGCTGAAGCATCCGGTCAGATTGGCCAACTCGTAGCTGCTCCGGCCCTGGGGCGAAAAGTTGTTGTGCGCTCCCATGTCGTGGCAAAAGCTGAGTCCGCCCGGCTTTGTCTCGTAGGGCCGGTTGAGCTGCGCCTCATCGGGCGGCGGCGGAGCCTGGGATGGATCGATCTGAACGGTGTCGGAAGACTGCGCAAACTCCGATGTGTAGACCTTCACCTCGTCGGTGTAGCTGTAACGGCGGACAAACTCGTCCAGCAGGTTCCGCACGAGCCACGGGTTGTGATCGAGCTCCCAGAAGACGTGATCGACAGCCAGGTCGAGCGTGTTCATCATGCAATACTCGCCCTCGTTGACCACCCAAAGCGGCTTCTTGTCCACCTCCAGCAACTGTGTGCTTCCGTAGTAGCTGTGCGTCGCGTGGGCGATCAGGAATCGCTGATCATCCGAGACTGCGGATTCGTCCAGTTTCTTATCGAGCGCCTGGGCTGCGGCAATCATCTTGCCCGATGTGTCGAGCGCGGTCTTCAGCACGTCGGCCAGGCTCTTGAAGTAGCGCGTGTAGAGATAGCGCCCGTCCATGCCATTCGTCTGGAAGCCCTCCAGGTAGGATCCGAGCGCAATCGTGATCCCGTATTTTTTGCCCGCCGGCACCTCGAACCCAAACCCAGGGCAGGAGCCGAGCAGATGAACCGGGTTGTGACGTTCACGCACGCCGTCTGAGGCCGACCAGCGCATAAAGACAAACGGTTTTGCATCCGTCTTTACGCCCTTCCTTGACGAGGTAAAGTCCAGCAGTTCGGCAGCGCCGCCCGCCTCGCGGCGAAAGGCGAACGCCACCCGCCCGCTCCCCAGGTCCTCTTCCAGAATTCGGCAGCCGGGGCGCGCATGGTTGAGCGCAAACATTGCGGTGCGCGTCCCCGTGCCCTTGGTGTTGTCGAGCTCCAGGCGTGCAACCACAGCGGGCAGAAGTCCCTCCCGCATCTTCCTCTTCCCGTCGACAGCGGGGTCGGGTATAGCCCCAAAAGGTGAATAGACCGTGAAGCTCATTCCTTCGGCCACCCATTTGTCGGTGGCCCAACTATAAGACCGCGAGAATTCTCTCTCTCCAAACGGAACCGCGTCGGGCTTCACATTCTGTTCCTGGGGGCCGGCCTGCTCCACCAGGAATGCGTCGGCGGCCCGATTCACGGCGGCCGTGTAGAAGGGCAGGCACTTCAAAGTATTGTCCGAGTGGCGGTCGCCGTCCTTATAGCCGATAAAGACTTCCTGGTCGCCCGGCTGACCTATCTGAAGCCCAATGCCTCCGCGGGTTCCGAAGTTGCCGCAGGTAAAGCTCATGAACGCGCCCATCGGCGAATGTTGAGCGTTAAAGCTGAGATGGTAGGGCAGCGGAGCATGTTTGGTCATGGCGTAACCTCGCTGCGAATTATATATGTCCTGGGGCACACTTCATGCTTGCCAAAACTCCGTAGTAAAGCGATATAGTGGGTAGCGCCAATCATTGCCGTCTTTCCTTTGCCCGTGCTGAATCGGGTTAACGGAGAATCGGGTCGAGAAGAGGAGCGAATTGACGCCTTGGCGGCAATTCCTGCCGGCGATCCCTAGTAGCGAGTGATGGGAAAGAGAGCACCGCAAATGACCGACAATACCGGCAAGCTGTCATTCGGCGAGAAATTCGGCTATGGCCTGGGCGACTTGGCCGCCAACTTCGTCTTCCAGGCGCTGATGGCCTTGCAGTTCGACTTCTACACCAACACCTTCGGACTGGACACAGCGCATACAAAGATAATGTTCCTCGTCGTCGGCCTCGGCTCAGCCTGCTTCAACCCTGTCATGGGCGTCATCGCCGACCGCACCAACACGCGCTGGGGCCGGTTCCGTCCCTGGCTCTTGTGGACCTCCGTCCCATTCGGCATCATCGGCATTCTCACCTTCACCACTCCGCATTTCAGCCCCGAAGGTAAGCTGATCTACGCCTGGTGCACCTACCTGCTCTTGCGCTTGATCTACGCCGCCAACAACGTGCCCTACGCCTCGCTCAACGGCGTCATGACCGACGATCCCAACGAGCGCAACAGCATTGCCACTTACCGTCAGATGTTCGCCAACACCGCCGGCTTCATTGTCGGCAGCCTGGCGGTCCCGATGGTCAAATTCTTCGGCGGCGGCGACAGCGCGCGAGGTTACCAGTTGACGATGGGCACTTTCCTGGGAATGTCCATCGTTCTCTTCCTTATCGCGTTCTCTGTCACCAAAGAGCGGATCCAGCCAGACGCCCGGCAGGAAACTTCCGTCTTGAAGGATATTGGCGACCTCATTCACAACGGCCCCTGGGTCACGCTCTTCCTGGTCACGACCTTTTACTTCACCGCGCTACTCATTCGCGGTAATGTCATGCTGACTTACTTTGACAAACTCGCCGGAAACAGGCTGATCTTCAGTTGGTTTAACGGCTTTGGATTGATCTCGCTGCTGGTCGGTGTGGCTTGCTCCACGGCAGTCGTCAAGAAGATGGGCAAGCGCGCCACATTTTTTTGGAGCATGCTGCTCACCGGCCTCTGCTGCATCGCACTCTACTTTTTCCCGCCCACGGCAACCGTCCCTATCATCTCTCTTGAGGTTTTGCGCCAGTTCTGCTTCGGCTGCTCTGGCCCCGTGCTCTGGTCCATGATGGGCGACGTTGCCGACTTTGGAGAATGGAAGACCGGCCGGCGCGCCACTGGAACCGTCACATCTGCAGTCGTTTTTGCGTTGTGGATCGGTGTTGCGTTGGGCAGCTTCTTCGCCAGCTGGCTGCTTGAACTCTACGGGTACTCGGGCATCAAAGATGCCGTCGAGTCCGCCCACGCCCTCGAGGGCATTCGCCTCACCGCTTCCGTTTACTCGGGTGCTGCCTTCCTTGCCGCCGCAGTATGCCTCATCTTCTACGGCATCAGCATGAAGCTCAACCTGACCATCTCCCATGACCTCGCCGAGCGCCGCAAAGGCTACTCGTCTTAAATCTGCAAAATCACTCTAAAAGGAGTGCCTACCTTGTCCCGTTCACGTTCCCTCATGTTAGCTGCTCTGGTCGTAGTCAGTGCTGTCTCCATTGCCCAGGCCCCCACCACGCTCAAAGGCGCGTATAAAGGCCTTTTCCACATTGGCGCTGCCATTAACGAACGCCAGATCATGGGCGCCGATACGCGCGGAGATGAACTCCTCGCCACGCAGTTCGACTCCATCTCGCCAGAAAATGTTCTCAAGTGGGAGCGCGTTCACCCCGGCCCTGACAAGTACAACTTCGAGCTGCCCGACAAGTATGTTGCCTTCGGCGAAAAGAATCACATGTTCATCGTTGGCCATTGTCTCGTATGGCACTCTCAAGTCCCCTCCTGGGTCTTCCAGGGCGAAAATGGCCAGCCCGTCGATCGCGAAACCCTGCTCAAGCGCTTGCACGATCACATCGCCACCGTCGTTGGCCGCTACAAGGGCAGAATCCAGGCCTGGGACGTAGTCAACGAAGCTCTCAACGACGATGGAACCTTGCGCCAGTCACAGTGGCTCAAAATCATCGGCGACGACTTCATCATCAAGGCCTTCCAGTTTGCCCACGAGGCCGATCCCCAGGCGCAACTCAACTACAACGACTACTCGCTCGAAAACGAGGCCAAGCGCAACGGCGCTATCGCGCTCATCAAAAAGCTCCAGGCCGCCGGCATCCCCATCACAACAGTTGGCATACAGGGCCACGACAGCCTTCAATGGCCATCCGCTCAGTTAGAAGACGAAACCATCTCCGCTTTCGCCAAACTTGGCGTCAAGGTCGCCATCACCGAACTCGATATCGATGTCCTGCCGCGCGGAAGCGGCTCGCACACCGCAGATGTGGGATACAACATCAAGTCCGACCCCAAGCTCAACCCCTATCCCGACGCACTGCCCGACGCTCAGCAGCAGGAACTCGCTCACCG
>PMXB01000149.1 GCA_003165935.1 Acidobacteriaceae bacterium
ATCATTGTGAACGTAACGCCATTTGAGCCGGAGTGGGAGGGATTCGTAACTCTCGAAATCTCAAACACCACCCCATTACCGGCCAAGGTATACGCCAACGAAGGATTGTGCCAGATTCTGTTCTTCCGCTCCGATGAAGTCTGCGAGGTCAGCTATGCCGACCGCAAGGGCAAGTATCAAAACCAACAGGGAATTGTTCTTCCCAAACTTTAGCACTGGGCAAGACGGCCGAGTTGGATCGATAGCGGATATAGCGGGTTTGCAGAAGTTGAGCCGGATGGTGGAATGCGCCGGCCAATTGGGCCCAATCCTCCTTGAGTCATTCCGTGGGGAGGGCCATTGTCCGCGCTCAGAAACTTGGAACCAGTTCCGATCGGATTGTTTTCCGATGAACCGATTCGGTTGGAAGGTCTCACGTGCATTTTCGAACAGCCTGCATCCGATGGCGGGGCGCAACTGGTTCCTATGGTGGGGACATTCGAGCAACTTCTCTCCCGCCACTCCCTGGAGTACCTGGTTCTTGACCTTCAGGCATCGTCTGTGAACATGCAGACGCTGGCGACAGTTCGTCGCGCGCGTCCCTCACTGAAACTGATTGTGATCGGCCCAGAAGGCGACGATGAACTTGTGTTGGAGGCGATTATTGCCGGTGCGCGGGCCTGGCTGGGGATGACGGCGAGTCCCGATGTGGTGCGTATGGCGATCGAGGTGGTTACAGGCGGATCCATCTGGGCGCCAAGGCGGCTACTTTCCAAGCTGATCGACCGGCTGCTCAAGGTTCCAGATCCGGGGACCTCCCGATCCAACCCTCACCTGACCGATCGGGAGAAGCAAGTTCTCGACCACATTCTGCAAGCGCGCTCCAACCGCGAGATTGCCAATCAACTTGGCATAGAAGAACGCACGGTGAAGGCGCATGTGGGCAGGCTGATGCGGAAGACCGGCGCAGACAACCGGATTGAGCTTTCGATGTGCGCCCTGCATCGGCCGTTGGTTCCACATACACATCCAAGGGGACAGCATCGTTCTGTGAACGGCCTAGTGTTTACTGATTCCTAAACTTTAGCGATTACTTAAAGGCCCGATCCTTCAGTACTCTTGTGAGAGATCGAGGTTTTCCACAGACTGTTCTGAGAAACAACGCAGATCTGGGGAANNCTGGGGAAAGGAGTTCTCAGGCAGCATGTAAACCATGCGACCTGGGAACTCCTCTTTTTTCTTATCTGGCGATCTGGGTTCCTTGCGCTGGATCCTATGTATTTTGGTGCTTATCTCCCGATTCCCCATCCAAGGTTATGGATGAAGTCAGACGGCATTCGCGACTCTGCGATGAGCAATTTGGCGTCGCAGCACTTTGGATCGTCGGAATGCCAGGGTGTTTCCTATTAAGTAAGTAGTTTCTTATTACTTAAATGTTGGGTCCTTCCGTGCTCTTGCGAGAAAAGCGAGCCTTCTCCATACTTGTTTTCAGAAACAACGCAGATCTGGGGAAGGAGTTCCCAGGGCGCATGTTTTCCATGTTTCCTGGGAACTCCTCTTTTTTCTGCGCTGCCATCCTTCCCGAACCCTCCTTTTACCGTCCTCGTTCAATTTCCCCCCCCACATTCATCGTGCAATGAAGCGCCGATAGCCACCGAATGGCTCCGGCGCTCAGCGCGTTCAATTCCCTTGGAATGGCAAGAATGTTGTAGGCTGTTGCAGGAGATTCCGCTTGAACGGCTTCCCTGTTCCATGCCGTTTGCAGAAAACAGAACCGGCTTTATCGGATCGACTGATCGAAATACCTGCCTGATGCCGGCTCCATTGAAGAACCGCAACGAACCCCACGCATCCATCCGGTTTGGATGGGAAAGGAATCGAGAAAATGAAAAGAGCGATTGCACTTCTCACCATCTGCGTTTCTGTTGCATCGGTCGCCTATGCTTCATCGCGCGAGGACTTGCAGGCGCGCATTGACAACGCCAAGACCGTACTTGACGAGATCATGGGCGCCCAGGACCATACCATCCCTTCCAATATCCTGCGTCAGGCCACTTGTGTAGCAGTCGTGCCCGGCATGCTGAAGGGCGCCTTTGTAGTGGGCGCATCGTACGGCCAGGGAGTGGTTACGTGCCGTACGGGTCACGGCTGGAGCGCACCTGTTTTTATCCGAATGGCAGGCGGCTCGTTCGGTTTCCAGGCTGGCGGACAGGCGACGGACCTGATTCTGGTTGCGGTGAACAACCGCGGAATGCAAGACCTGCTCAAGAACAAGTTCAAGATTGGCGGAGACGCTTCAGCGGCCGCCGGTCCGGTGGGACGCAGCGGCGAGGCTTCGACCGACTGGAAGATGGGCGCCGAGTTGCTTGCGTACTCCCGGGCCAAAGGGCTCTTTGCCGGGATTGACCTGGGCGGGACTAGCGTAAGCCAGAACTCAGAAGACACCCAGATTTACTATGGCGCACCCCATCCGTTTGACGAGATTCTGAGGGGCAGCGTGCCAGTGCCGGCCGACGCGGTTCCATTTGTCCGCACTGTAGCCGCGTACTTCGTGGCTGCCAAGAACGCGCACAAGTAGCCGGAGTTTGCAACGGAATCGATTCGGCTCCGGGCGCCTTTAGCGAGGGTTCGGAGTCGAAGAATCCGACCGGGCTTCGAACATCCCCGCGATGGCTCGATACACTGGACACTGTCCTTTATGCGGGAGACGCTCGAGTTTTGGCTGGTATTGGCGGTCGCCAAGACGCTGGGTCGAATACCGCGCGGGCTCGCCCGGATTTTTGCCGAGCTGTTGGCTATTGCGGTGTATTCCACCATGGGCCGCTTGCGCCGGGTGGGTGTGCGGAATCTGTCAATGGCACTGCCCGAACTCTCAGCGGACTCCAGGGAAGAGATTCTGCGTGGGGTTTACCAGCACCTTGGCTGGCAACTGGTTGAGTTCTGCCGCATGACCCGCTATACGCCGCTGAACACGAAGAACAGGCTGCGGAGCGAAGGCCTGGAGCACTATCTCGCTGCCCAGGCCAGGGGCAAAGGCGTGCTGATCGTTACCGGCCACCTGGGGGCGTGGGAGCTCTCCAGCTTCTACCACTCGATGATGGGACATCCGATGGGGATGGTGATTCGGCGGCTGGACAACAGGCGTCTCGACGCATGGGTTAATGCAGTCCGGTGCATGCACGGCAACCACGTGATCCACAAGGACGACTTTGGGCGCGGACTTCTGACCTCGATGCGGGCGGGCGGGACAGTCGGGATCCTGATGGACACGAACATGACGCCGCCCCAAGGGGAGTTTGTGGAGTTTTTCGGGCAGCAGGCTTGCACAGCAACCGGCCTTGCGCACATTGCCTGCAAGACCGGCGCTGCGGTGCTCCCGGGATTCATGCTCTGGGAGAAGTCCGAGGGCCGATATGTGCTGCATTTTGGCCCGGAGATCGAGATTTTACGCACGGGCAACACGGCGGAGGATATTCTTCGAGCGACAAAGCAGTGCGCTTCTGTGACCGAGGCATGGATTCGGCGCTATCCTGACCAGTGGCTCTGGATTCATCGCCGCTGGAAGACGCGGCCAGCGGGAGAGTCGGGGCTCTACTAGAGGGGGGCTGACATGACGCTAGGCGATTTGGTAAATGCGCTGGGCGGAACGCTCGTCCAGGGAAGCCCGGAGACTTTGCTGATCGGCGTGGATGACGTGAGTTCTGCGAGCTCAATGGACCTGGTATTTGCGGAGGATGCGAACACGGTTGCCAAGGCTCTGGCGAGCGGCGCTTCGGCGGTGGTGCTGGCGCAGGGGATGACGGGTTCCGGTGCACCCGCAGGGGTCGCAATAGTTGAGGCAGATCAGCCTCGACTGTGGTTTTCACGCGCCGCCGCGATGCTGCATCGCCCTCCCATTTCCGAGGGTGTTCATCCAACTGCGATCATCGGCCCGCTGACGGAGATTGGCGAAGGCGTCACCATTGGGCCCAATGTCGTGATCGGACAGGTGGCCCGGATTGGCAACGGCACACGCATCGAGGCTGGCTGCGTGATCGGTTCGTATGTCTCCATCGGCGACGACTGCCGAATCTATGCGCGCGTCACCATCTATCAGGGTAGCTCGCTTGGGGACCGCGTGGTTGTGCATGCGGGGGCAGTGCTCGGCGCGGATGGGTTTGGGTACGTGCGCGATGGGAAGACCGGTGCTTACACGCAGTTTCCGCAGCAGGGAACGTTGTTGATTGAGGATGATGTGGAGATTGGCGCGAACTCTACCGTGGACCGGGGAGCGCTGAAACAGACGCGGATTGGCCGGGGGACAAAGATCGACAACCTGGTGCATGTGGGGCACAACTGCGACATCGGCGAGGACGTGATTCTGGTGGCGCTGACGGGCGTCTCAGGGTCGAGCACGGTGGGCAATGGAGCTGTTATTGCTGGACAGGTAGGCATCGGCGACCACGTGACCATTGGCCCGGGCGTGATTCTGGGAGGGCAGTCGGGCGTTTTCAATGGCAGCAAACTGACCAACGATGGGCTTAAACCCGGCACCGTGCACTTTGGGACGCCAGCGCGGCCGTTGCAGCAGGTTCTTCGCGAGCAGGCAACACTTTCGCGACTGGCCCGACGCCGTACAAAGAAGCAGGCAGACTGAAGTGCAACGTGGGAGGGAATCATGCTCGAGTCAGCCATGCCGCTGCTGCATGTTTCGCACGCGCAGGCGGCACAAGAGTTTTACGCGCGACTTGGTTTTCGCATCGAGTACGCACACGGCCCACTTGTCAGCCCCGCAAGCCCGCATGCCGATCCCTGCTACATGGCTCTATCGCGCGACGAGGTTTGGATTATCTTGTCTTCGTTTTCAGGCGACGGAGTTGCGGGCGGCGTGGTGAACTTTCATCTCGACGACGTGGACGGTCTTTACGACGAGTTTATGGGTGCCGGCATTCCTGTGGATGTGGCCCCGGTGGATCAGACGTGGGGCACGCGCGAGATGTATGTGCGCGACCCGGACCGGAACAGCCTGCGCTTCGTTGCGCAACAGACGCTGGCTGCGTAGCGGTGCAGGGATTCAAGGAGAGTGAGCCTAGAACGGTTTCTCCGTCAGGAAGGGTTCAGCCTTCAAGGAGCCGTCGCGCTGCTTGACAAGCATCTGCACCTTGCCTTCGGCTGCGTCGAGTTCCTGCTTGCACGAAGCCGAAAGGCCAACGCCTTCTTCGAAGAGCTTGAGCGACTCTTCAAGAGCGAGGTCACCCTTCTCTAGCTTGTCTACGATGGTTTCGAGCTTCTTCAACGATTCTTCAAACGACGCCATGGTATTTACTCCGTATTGCTGGTGGGGAGCACGCTCGCCATTACCTCGGCCGCGGCTGAGTAGCGGCCAAACGGCGCGCTTACCTGCACCCCCTGGACCAGAGGGCGCACCGCATCGAGCATTTCCTGGGCGATCTTGATTCCTTCTTTGCGCGCAGCGTCTGGGGAGTCGGCGTGGGCCATGCGGGCCATGATCTCGTCGGGCATGGAAACGCGCAGATCGTTCTTCATGAACTCGGCGTTGCGCAGGCTGGTGAGCGGCCAGATACCGGCGATGACCGGAATCCTGTGGCCTTCGATTCGCTTGAGGAACACCTCGAGCAGTCGCAAATCAAAGACCGGCTGGGTGATGGCGTACTCAGCGCCGGCTTCCACTTTGTACTCAAAGCGGCGGAGCTCGTGTTCGATGTCCGGCACGCCGGGGTTGGCAGCAACGGCAATTGTGAAGTTGGTGCTCGCGCCGATTGAGTTTGATCCGATGTCGAGGCCGTGATTGAGCCGGCGAACGATGTTTACCAGGCCGATCGCGTCCACGTCGAAGACCGCTGTTGCGTCAGGATAATTGCCGAGCTTTGGCGGGTCGCCGGTGAGGCAAAGAATGTTGCGCAGGCCGATGGACGAAGCGCCGAGCAGGTCAGACTGGATGGAGAGGATGTTGCGATCGCGGCAGGTGTAGTGCAGCACCGTCTCGATGCCGGTGTGCTGCTGAATCTGGATGCACAGGCTCTGCGCGCTCATGCGGGCCGATGCGCGGGGCGAGTCGGGCACGTTAATGGCGTGGACACCCAACGCTGCGAGAGTGCGCGCGCCCTCAATTTCCTTGCTGCAGTCGATTCCGCGGGGTGGGACGATCTCAACGAGCGTGACGAACTCGCCGCGATGAACCAAGCTGCCGATGTGGGACCGTTGAGCCATTGGAGATGGAGGGGTTTCAGTGCTCAACGCCGGAGCGGTCTCGTGAACTTCAACGCGGGCCTGCGCATCGATGGCCCGCATGGCGGAGCGCATGGCGCGAATGTGATTCGGCGTGGTTCCGCAACAGCCGCCTACAACCTGGGCGCCCGCAAGTATCGCTTTGCGCGCAAAGCTCGCCATGTATTCCGGCGAGCAGAGATAGATATTTCGGCCTTCGACGGCGCGTGGCATACCAGCGTTGGGCATGGCCGCGAGTGGCAGGTCGGTGGCTCCGCGCATCGCCTCGATTGCGGTGAGCACTGTGGCGGGGCCGGTGGAGCAGTTTACGCCGATAGCGTCGGCGCCCCACTCGGTGAGGAGCGCGGCAGCCTGGGCGGGAGAAGAGCCGTCGAGGCAGTTGCTGTCGTCGTCGACCGTGACCATGACGAGCACGGGGAGGTCGGGCGCTGTTTCGTGCGCGGCGATGAGGGCCTGGTGCGCCTCGTTGAGCGCAGGCATGGTCTCGATGATCAGTAGGTCAGCCCCGGCTGCGGCAAGAGCGGCGATCTGCTCAGAAAACGCCTCGCGGGCTTCGTCGAGCCCGGTTTTACCGAGGGGTTCAAGCCGCACACCGAGCGGACCAATCGACCCGCCCACCCAAGCATCTCCGGCCTGCTTTTCTTTCAGGTGATCGGCGGCCTGCCGCGCCAACTGGACACCGGCCGCGTTGATTTCGGCAACCTTACCGGCGAGGCTGTGTCGCGCCAAGCGGAAGCGGTTGGCTCCGAAGGTGTTGGTTTCCAGAATCTCCGCGCCTGCCTGCAGGTACTCCTCGTGGATGGAGAGAATCAGCCTTGGGTCGGTGAGGTTCAACTCGTCGTAGCAACGATTGATGGTGATGCCACGGGCGTAGAGCACGGTTCCCATGGCGCCGTCGGCGAGCACTGTACGGCTGGCGAAGATATCCGAAAACTTCGGCATTGTGTTGCAATGCTATCGCATTGACCGGAAAGGCGTCTCTCAGTCAAGCACATGACTGTCGAGGGAGCAAAGAGGGGCGGTGCCCTGCGGTTTTTGCCCAAACCTGCCATGCGTTGGAGCCGCGCCAGGTAGGCCCGCTTTGCTATACTTCGATTGTTATTCGCTGGAGTTGAGGGGGTCTTGTCCCCCGGACAGTTCGACGGCCGGAGGCTTGTGAAATCAACTGCTTCCGTTGTAAACCGTCGACAGCTAATTTACCAAGCGGCTGTGGCCGCCGATATCGTATGCGGTTCGCGCCGCTCGTTCTGTTGAGGTAAGTGATTTTGAAGAATAGAAGTTTATGGATAAGCGCTGCCGCGGCCCTGGCCGCCGCGGCTGCTCTTGCCGGATGCGGCACCGAATCCTACTTTGCAGGGCGCAATTTGCCCCCCAGCGGACTCACCAACCGCGTTGCCATCGCTATTCAGAACGCCAGCGCCTTTACCAAGGGCTCGCTCCAATTTGTTGACGCCTACTACGACGTTCGGAGCGGATTCAAAGGGACCCCAGCCAGTTTTTCCATTAACGGTTTTTCGGGGGCGCTGCCGATCACCATTCAGAATATGCCCGAACAACAACTTGGCGCAGTCTACGGATCTGGTGACGGCAGTTTCAGCATCATCAACTATGCAAAGGAGAACGTAAGCCAGACTCAATCCGGGCTTAACGGGCCTTCCTCCAGCATTTTCGTTACGCGGAATCAGAACTACACTTTTGCGGCAAGCCAGCAAGCGCATGTGCTGACAATTCTCGACCATGTGAGTGGCGGAAGCGTTCCGCTGAGCCTTCCCGGCGTCTACCGCGTAAGCGTGAACCCCGGTGGATCTGTAGCGCTGGCGTTTGTGCAGAACTCAAACTACATCTACTATCCGATCAAGCTGACCGCAGCGCAGACGACGAACCTCTCGGGCGGAACGAGCACCTGGCCGAAGGCAGCGGTGGATTGCGAGCCCTTGAACGCGCCGAACTGGTGCCTATTTCAGGCGCAGAGCCCAGACCACGTTGATGCGACGGGCAGTTACTATGGCGCGCCGCTAACATTTGACCGGCCGATCAAAGCTGTTTTCTCTGCTGACGGCGGCACCGCCTACGTACTCAACTGCGGTCCGGAGTGTGGCGGCAGCAATGCTTCAATCACTTCGCTTCCCATCGGGCCGATGATTTTTCTTCTTGGCCAGCAGTCGGGGACGCTTCCAACAACGGCGCAGCTTGCGAGTACGAACCTTCCGATCCCCGGCGGCGCCAGCAATGCACTTGTCGATACGTCGACCATGTATGTGGTCGGCCAACAGCCACAGCAGGTGCAGGGCCAGACGCTGTTCACGGGCGCTCTGACTGTTGTGAATCTATCCAACTACACGGCAGGGAATCCGATTTCAATCAGTGACGGCGAACCCGGTGCTACCAGCCGCATGATCGAGGCCGACGACAACACGCTTTGGATTGCGATGAGTAAATGCAACCTTGGTGTACGTGCCGCGACCGGAGAGCCATACGGCTGCCTGACCATGTACAACACAGCAAAGGCTGCGGTCACCCTGATCGAGCCGTATATCGGCGACGCCACTGGCATTGCCGCCGTGACCGGTCTGCACAAGATCTATACGGCTGAAGGCGGACAAGTGTATATCTTCTCGACCGTGGACGGCACCTCGATTAACAACCAGTTCGTCACAGTCACGGGCACTGCCTACGACGTGGCCTACATGGATGGATTGACCGACGCCAACAACACCGTGTACTGATTCCGATGAACTCTGCGGGGCTGATGGAAGGCGCATCGATTGAAGCTGTGGCCACGTGCGACGTGCTGGCCATAGCGGCGCATCGCGATGACGTGGAACAGACCTGCGGTGGGACGCTTTTGCGCATGGCTTCGCGGGGGCTTCGCACTGCAATTCTCGACCTGACTCGCGGCGAAGGTGGAACGCGCGGCACCGCGGAAGATCGGGAGCGCGAAGCGAACGAGGCGGCGGGGATTCTTGGCGTGGGCTGGCGCGGCGCGCTCGACCTGCCCGACGGGGCGATTGAAAACACGCTCGAGAATCGCAAAAAGATTGTGCGCGTGCTGCGGCGCTTGCGGCCGCGGGTCGTCATTCTCCCCTACTGGCGAGCGCGTCACCCCGACCACAGCATCGTCGCGACGCTCGGCTACGAAGCGTGCTTCCTTTCGGGGCTCACGAGCGTAAAGACCGATGCCGCGCCGCACAGACCATTCAAGATCGTCTACGCCAGCCTCTATGCCGATGTTCGGCCCAGTTTCATTGTCGACATCACGCCGTTCATTGAGCAGCGGCACGCATCGCTCATGGCCTATCGCTCGCAATACGCGAATCAGGATGCGGGCAGTGGACTTTTCGTTCCGGAAGAGGAGATCCGCGAGCGCACGTTCGCAGAGGCTCGACATTACGGGCTATTGGCGGGCGTCAAGTATGGCGAGCCGTTTGTGCAGAAGGATGCGGGCTTGGTTGACGACCTTACGTTGATTCCTGTTCAGTCGATTTAGAAGCTGAATGGACCGTTGTTGGACCCGTTTCCGAGCATTACGATTGCTTATATTAAAGCAAGTCTTAATCACTTCGACTTATGAATGCGTTTCCTGCACACTGGGCTTGGAGGTGATGCATGGCCCAGACCTGGGATCCTGACGCATATGCACAGAATGCAGGCTTCGTGCACGGCCTTGCAGGAGGCGTGGTGGAGTGGCTGGCGCCGCAGGCCGGTGAGCGAATCCTCGACCTCGGATGCGGAGACGGGCAGCTTACAGAACGACTGGCGCATTCGGGCGCGATTATCACCGGAGTGGATGCAGATCCGCGCATGGTTAAAGCAGCCAAGTCGCGCGGTATAGGGGCGCACCACGCGATGGCGGAGAGGCTTCCCCTCGATGATGCAAGTTTTGACGCGGTCTTTTCGAATGCCGCGCTTCACTGGGTGCGTGACCAGGACGCAATGATGGCAGAGGTTCGACGAGTGCTGAGGCGTGGAGGACGATTCGTAGCCGAGATGGGAGGGCACGGCAATATCGCAGCCATTCGCGTGGGGCTTATGGCTGTGCTTGCACGCTACGGGCATGCCGATGCCGAAAACGGAGTGAACTACTATGCGACACCGGAGGCTTACAGTGCACGGCTCGAGCGGCACGGCTTCAACGTGAAGCGGATTTCCCTGATTCCACGGCCGACACCGCTGCCGGAGTCCGGCATGGAAGGCTGGCTACGCACGTTTCGCAGCGGGGTGATTGAAGGCTTGCCCGCGGAACTACGAGACGAGGTCGTACGCGAGACTGCGGAGCTGCTTGCGCCTGCACTGCGCGACGAGACCGGCGCATGGATTGCGGACTACGTGCGGCTCCGTTTTATTGCGCGCGTATAGGGCGATAAGGAGTGACGTGAGGCTTTATTTTGTGAAGAGGAGCCCGCTACCTACGGCGATAAGGGTAGCTGCAAAGACGCGGCGGAGCCAGAGGTCGGAGACGTGCTGTGCGCCGATGGCGCCAAGATACGCGCCGAATAGAAAGCCGAGCGCCAGAAGGGCAGCAACGCGGATGTCGGCGTTGCCTTTGCGGTAGTACTCGTAGAAGGCAAAGATGCCGACCGGGGCAAGGAGAGCTCCGAGCGAGGTGCCCTGTGCCTTGTGCTGATCCATGCCGAGGAGCCATACCAGCGCGGGCACAAAGAGGATGCCGCCACCCAGACCGACTACACCAGAGACCATTCCGACGACTACCCCAAGAACAAGGATTAACCAGGTCACACTGTTCTCCCTTCAGCCCGATGCGCCGGCGCGGCAAACGAACGGAGCCGGCCCGCACATTCAGGCTAACTTAAGCCGGCCAGGGGTGTGCAACCCGGCGCAGAGAAAACAGTGGCGGCTAAGTGGGGATAACTTCTCAAAAAGAAACCCGGAAAAGTTAAGCGAACCACTTGCTTTTTCATTATGACTTATGGCAAAGTAATTGCTGCGTAGGAGAACGCCCGATGAAATACGGATCACACAATTCGTTGTGCAGGCTGGAGTCGCCAAGTTTCGGCGTCATCGGTCTCCGGGCGTGGTCTATTGGAGCTGATGCTCGCCAGTAACCTCGGTGGTTTCCTCCTCCTGCGCAGCAAACCTTGAACATTGATATCCCCGAGTGGTGTTGAAGCCAGATTCATCGCCTCGACAACGCCCTGTCTTCGATTGTTCCCTCGGGATTATTCTGGGTGAGCGATGGCCCATGTTTCTGATTGTCGCTCTGATTTGTAACTCGGAGTTAAGAGGAGAGCACTGTCGCAAACTTAGGCGTTGAACTAACTAAGTAATGCCGGTGGTGAAAGAAGAGAGATACTTCTACTGCCACAGAAGGACATGCGGGGACAGAAGGCCCTGCCGGAGGCACTTGCAGCGCGGAGCGGGGGCGAAGCCCTGAAACACAAGGCGCCGCGATGTGAAGGCACCGAGTCCGAACTCTTTTCGCTTGTTCCCCGGCATGGACTCTATGGGGCAATGCATTCTTCCACCTTGACCGGTGGCGTAGGTTACGGATCCTTCGGTCGCGAGTTCGAGTCTCGCCTGGCGGGGAACTGCCAGTAGCTCAGTGGGTAGAGCGAAAATCGCCGCAGCCGCTGGTACCCCGGTCATCGTTTTCCTGGCGCGATTATGAATGTCGCGCCGCAACCTCAACGCGGCCGGTGGTGCAGGCAACAGTTACTTCGGGAGCGGGAGATGCGGGTTCGAATCCCGCCGCGTGTGACTGGCACGCGTCGTCTAATGGCAGGACATCCGCCTTCTTATGTGCCCATTCAAAAGGGTCTGCAAGAAAGATACTGTCGCCGCTTGTTCCCCGGCATCGATTCACGGCACGCGCTTTGATTGGCGCGCCAAAAGCAAGTCCACCTCAGCCGGTGGTGTAGGTAACGGATACTTCGCCTGTTAAGCGGGAGACGCAGGTTCGAATCCTGCCCTGAGCGCGAGCCCGGGTGGTCTAGTGGCTAAGGACGCCTATGTTCCGTACCGATTGTTCCCCGGCTAATAACCCTCCGGCGGGTCCGGATAGAAGAGCAGAACGATGGGCAAACTGAACATCAAGAACGGCACGCCGGTGGGAGGAACTCACTTATGCCGGAGCTGCAGCTGGGGACAGTTAGTTGTGGGTTATCGCGAGTCTGACATGCTGGCGATTTGCACCAATACGAGCCCGAACCTGGTGCTTCCGTTCACGGTGTATGAATGCTCGCACTACGCAGACAAGCACAAGCCGGACTGGGAACAGATGAAGAATCTGGCCATCAACATTCAACCGTTGCGTGTTTCAAAGAAGACGCGCGGATTCAGCGTCCCGGCGGCCAGCGTTTCCGCGAATGGGGCCGACGTAGAAGAAGAGGGTGAAGAGGAAGTTGCGCTCGCCCGCTGAGATCAACCATCCGTCACTCACCATCTCCTGCCGGTGGCGCAGGACACGGATACTTCGTAGAGCGCCGCCTTTCAGGCGGAGGTCGCAGGTTCAAATCCTGCCGCAGCCTTCAGGCTGACGTGGCTCAGAGCATCACCTTCCGTGGCCGAATATTCCCCGGCAGAAGTTTTTCAACGAAGCTGGACGAGATGAATTTCGTTCGATGACATCAACTGCAAAATCAACCTCCTGCCGGTGGCGCAGGGCACGGATACTTCGGAGAAACTTCGCACATAGCGGAGGAGCAGGTTCGACCCCTGCCGCCAAGCTTCGGCTTGGTGAATGCCGCGCCCGTCAATTCCCCGGCGGGAATTCATTCTTGATTATTTCTGAAAGGAGGCGCACCATGCGCCTGAACAAATTCACTCTGAAGCGCTTTACCCGCCCGCGCACCCACGAGGGAGCGCCGGCCAAGCGCATCACGCCGGAGCAGGCTCTGCGCCGCTCGGTCCTCTCGTGCATGCTGTGGGAGAACGAGTTCTACGAGGATGGCGTCCAGATCGCAGGACGCATCGGAGAACTGGTTCCCCAGGTTGAGGCAGAGAAGATTGCCGAGCTGGCCGTGGAGGCTCGCGAGAAGATGAAGCTTCGCCACGCGCCGCTGCTGCTGGTGCGCGAGATGGCTCGCCACGCAACGCATCGCGCGGTGGTTGCCGAGACGCTGATCCGCGTGGTCCAGCGTGCTGACGAACTCTCTGAGTTTGTCGCCATCTACTGGGCGGGTGGACGTCAGCCGCTGTCAGCGCAGGTGAAGAAGGGGCTAGCTTCCGCATTCACCAAGTTTGACGAGTACGCGCTGGCCAAGTACGACCGCGCAGGAGCTGTTCGCCTGCGCGACGTCCTGTTCCTATCTCACGCTCGCCCGGTCGACGAGGCACAGGCTGCGCTGTGGCGCCGTCTTGTGGACAACGAACTGGCTACGCCGGACACTTGGGAGGTTGCACTCTCTGAGGCGGGACGCGGCGAGAGCGCCGAGGGCAAGGCGGAGGCCAAGCGCGAAGTGTGGGAGCGTCTGCTGGCGGAGCGCAAGCTGGGGGCGCTGGCTCTTCTGCGCAACCTGCGCAACATGAAGGACGCGCAGGTGCAGGAGAAGCTTGTGCTCGATGGGATTGCCGCCGTGAGGACGGACCGGGTGTTGCCGTTTCGTTTTCTGGCTGCTGCGCGCAGCGCGCCGCAGTGGGAGGACGCACTAGAGCAGGCAATGTTCCGCTCACTCGAGCAGCGTGAAGGCTTTGGCCCGGTTCTGCGCGGACGGACGGTGCTGCTGGTGGACGTCTCCGGATCGATGGAGTCGCCCATCTCGTTTCGCTCGGAGATGCGCCGGACCGATGCAGCATACGGTCTGGCGATCCTGCTGCGCGAGATCGCGGAGTCGGTGACGATCTTCACTTTCTCTGAGAAGGCAGTTCGCGTGCCGTCTCGCCGGGGAATGGCACTGCGCGACGCGCTGGACAAGAGCCAGACCCACGGGGGAACCAACCTGGGGGCTTCGCTGGGGCAGGTGGAGGCCGAGATGCGCGAAGGGTACGAGCGCATCGTGGTGATCACCGACGAGCAGTGCCACGACCGGGTTCCTTCGCCGCGCGGGGTTGGCTATGTGATCAACGTGGCTTCGGCCCAGAACGGTGTGGGATACGGAGCGTGGAACCACATCGACGGCTGGTCAGAGGCGGTAATCGACTACATCGCCGAACTGGAGGCCGAGCGCGGATGAAAGGTGACAGGTGACAGATGACAGATGACAGTTCCGAGTTGCCAAGCATCGGTTGTCATCTGCCATCTGTTATCTGTAGTTTGCGCTTACTCAACTTCAAGGAGCTTGATGCGGAAGAGCAGACCAGCGATCGCAGCACCAATCAGGGGGGCGATCCAGAAGAGCCAGAGCTGGCCGAGAGCCTGGCCACGGACGAAGAGCGCCGGACCAAGGCTGCGGGCGGGATTCACGCTGGTGCCGGTGATGTGGATGCCCAGCAAGTGAATGGCGACCAGGGTGAGGCCGATGACCAATCCGGCGAAGCCCGAAGGTGCGGCCTTCTGGGTGGAGCCGAGGATGACCATAAGAAAGAGGAACGTGGCGAGGACTTCGAAGAGGAACGCCGAGGTGAGGTTGTATCCTCCGCCATAGCCTGCGCCCCAGCCGTTCTGGCCCAGGCCGCTGGCTGCGATGTTGTAACCGCCGGTAACGCCGGCGGCGATGACGCTGACGGCGCCAGCGGCGAGGATTGCGCCGAAGCACTGGCCGACCCAGTACCCGATCATGTCAACGAAGGAGAGGCGGCCGGCAACGAATGCGCCGAAGCTGACCGCTGGGTTGATGTGGCAACCAGAGATGGGGCCGATTCCGTAGGCCGCGCAGACGAGGCCCAGCCCGAAGGCGAAGGCGATGCCGACGATGCCCACCATGCCGGTGGCACCGCCGGTGATCACGACGGTGCCAACTCCAAAGAGCACCAGGGTGAATGTTCCGACCAACTCCGCAAAGTATTTCTTCATTTTTTCTCTCACTTTCGTTTTCTGATTTGTACGACTGATTACTGCTTCGCATATGGGGATAGGGTTTGCCGCGCACATCCGACACGGGGCCTTGTCTCCAGGGCGGGATGTTTCGGCCAGACCGGCACGGAAAGCGCCGATACGGGCGAGGGGAGCGCGCTGGCAGTGTTTCAAGGCTAAACCGCAGAGTCAAGGGAAACTTGGGTGGAAAACTGGTCAAGGGGAGGAGTATCCCGATCTGCCAAATTCACACAACATTTGCAATCTGTTTGCCTGGTTGCATTAGTCTGTTGATAGTTCCGGACGGCCTGCAGATGGGTACTCGACGGTCGCCGGGCGAGGACAGACCGTTTGAGCCAAACCGTATTTGTTCTTGAAGACGACACCGATATCTCACGCCTCGTGCAGCATCATCTCGAGGCCGCAGGGTTTTCAGCCCGCCTCTATAGCATCCCCACCAACGTGATTGCAGACGCCGAGCGCCAACCTCCGGCGCTATTCCTGCTGGACATCATGGTTCCGGGGGGCGACGGGCTGGATGTCTGCCGCAGGCTGCGCGCCAACCCGGTGCTGTCGACGATCCCGATTATCTTTCTCACGGCGCGTGCCGGTGAAAATGACCGGGTTCTGGGGTTGGAACTGGGTGCAGACGACTACATCACAAAGCCCTTTGCCCCACGAGAGCTGGTTGCACGCGTGAAGGCAGTTCTGCGCCGCTTTGAGCGTCCCACCTCGCCGTCGATCATCCGATTTGAAGAGGTCATCATCGATGCAAACGCGATGCAGTTGCGCGTGCGCGGCGATCTGACTACTACAACGGCAACGGAGTTTCGCCTTCTGGACTATCTTGCCCGACATCCTGGCCGGGTTTTCAGCCGCGATCATCTTCTGGATGCGGTGTGGGGCGATGCGCGGTTCGTGACGCCGCGATCGGTGGATGTTTATGTGCGCCGTATCCGTGAGAAGATTGAGGTCGATCCGGAGAATCCACGCTACCTGAAGACCGTGCGCGGTGCAGGTTATCGGTTTGAGATTCCCAAGTCCGAATAACCGCGCAACGGTTTAGCTTGATTCGCTGCCGACGTTCGAACGGACTACGGTTGATAGCACCGCAGTTGGGAGCACCGCACCTTGACCCCCAGAGTTTTCAGCAAGCTGCTCGGTCTCTTTGTCCTGCTGCTGGTCTTTGAGACGGCGGTGATGGAGTTTGTATTCCGCCGATTTGTGGAGCAATCGGCTGGAGAGACACTTCATCGCCTTGGGCTTGAGGCTCTTTGGTCGGGGCTGATTGCGCTGGCCGTCGCGCTGCCGCTCGCCGCGTGGGTTGCCGCGCGCATCACGGACCGCCTGGGCAAGGTTGTCTCTTTCGCACGTAAGATTGCAGGCGGCGATCTGGAGGCGCGTCTCGACGCCTATGGGGACGACGAGCTTGCCACAATGGAGGCCGCGCTGAACCAGACCGCCCAGCGCCTCGGGCAAGATTTCGCTGAGATTGAAAGCAGACGCCAGGAACTGGTCACGATGCTCGACTCCATGCAGGAGGCCGTGATTGCTGTTACTCGCGAAGGTCTTGTCAGGTGGTCAAACGCGGTGATGCAACAGTTTGCCGCAACGCAGATTGTGCCGGGCCGGCCTTTGGTTCACTCGGTTCGTGATCCGGAAGTCCTGGCATGCGTGCGTGCCGCACAAGAGCGGGGCGAGGTGCGCTTCGGCCGCGCCAGTTCGCTGGTTCACGGGCGCGTATTTGAAATCAACGCTGCGCCGTTGCCGTCGGGCGGGGCGCTTGTCGTGCTGCATGATGTGACCGGGATTGAGGCGGCCGAGCGCTCGCGGCGAGACTTTATCGCCAATGTCAGCCACGAGCTTCGCACGCCGCTCACGTCGATCCAAGGGTATGTGGAGACACTTCTCGAAGATCCGGATCCGCGACCGGAGACCACGCGCGAGTTCCTTGGAGTGATCCAGAAGAATGCCGTGCGCATGAATCGCCTTACCGAAGATCTGTTGGCGCTGGCCAGTGTTGAAAGCCCGGATTACAAGATTGCCCGCCAGGCGATCCGCGCCGATGAGATGGTGCAGGACGCAATCGAATCGCTAGGCGGCATCGTGGTTGATTCAGAGGTTGAACTTGAGTCCTCCGGTGCGCCCGACGCGCTTGTCATGGCCGATCCCGACGCGATGAACCAGGTTTTTGGCAACTTGATTGAAAACTCGCTCAAATATGCCAAGTCCGGCAAACGTATAAGAGTGGGGGCTCGCCAGCACCAAAACGAAGTTGAGTTCACAGTCGAGGATTTTGGCCCCGGCATAGCCTCAGAGCATCTCTACCGGATATTTGAACGCTTCTATCGTGTCGACAAGGCGCGCTCCCGAGACTCTGGGGGCACCGGTCTGGGCCTGGCCATCGTCAAGCACATCGTTCAGGCTCATGGTGGCCGGATTTGGGCGGAAAGCGAGTTGGGCTCGGGCGCGCAGTTCCATTTCACTCTCCCGCTGGCCAAGCCCATGGCTGGCCCAGGACATTAATCCACGGATTCTGCGGAAAACCAGCAACTCATCCCCCAAAATCTAGCCTGGATTCAAATCCCCGTAACATTCGTGGTAGACAATCGAATGCGGCAGTTCCTCTGCAAGGGAGATTTGTGTGAAGAAAGCATTCGTAGTTGCAGGATTCCTGATTTTGGCCATGACAACGGCGCAAGCGCAAAAGCTGACCGGCGCGGGTTCTACTTTCGACTATCCCATTTTTTCGAAGTGGTTTAGTGAGTACTCCAAGGCCCATCCGGGCGTGGAGATTAACTACCAGTCGATCGGTTCAGGCGGCGGCATTCGCCAGGTGACTGCCGGTCTGGTGGACTTTGGCGCTTCCGATGGTCCAATGACCGATGAACAGCTCGCTTCCTCCAAAGTGAAGCTGACCCATATCCCTATCGTGCTTGGAGCGGTAGTGCCTGTGTTCAACGTCCCGGGTGTGCAGGATGTGAGGTTCAGCGGTGAGGTTCTTTCCGATATTTATCTTGGCAAGATCACGCAATGGAATGACCCGCGCATCGAGAAGGACAATCCAGGGGGCCATTTTCCTGACCAGAAGATCATTGTTGTTCATCGTTCCGACGGCAGCGGAACAACTTACATCTTCACCGACTACCTCAGCAAGGTCAGCAGCGAATGGGCTCTAGGCCCAGGCAAAGGCACCTCGCCCAGCTGGCCCTGCGGAGTTGGTGGCAAGGGCAACGAAGGCGTTGCGGGACTGGTCCGTCAGCTTCCCGGCGCCATTGGCTATGTTGAGCTGATCTACGCTTTGCAAAACCACATCAACTACGGTGCTGTAAAGAATTCGACCGGCAACTACCTCAAGGCGTCCATCGAGGGCGTCACCGAAGCCGCCGCAAGCGTGAAGCAGATGCCAGCCGACTTCCGCGTCTCGATCACGAACGCATCCGGCAAGGAGGCTTACCCGATTTCGAGCTTCAGCTGGATGCTGATCCCCGTCAAGGCGACCGATCCTGCCAAGGGAAAGGTGATCAAGGACCTGCTGAGCTGGATCGTGACTTCTGGTGAAAGTGAGGTCTCCGCACTGTCGTACGCTCCGCTGCCCAAGGTCGTAGCCGACAAGGTGCTTAAGTCCATTTACGCCTTGCAGTAATATAGGCCCCCAGAAGAATAGGATAGGTCTCCACAAAAGGGTCCGGCCATCATGCCGGGCCCTTAATTTTCCGGAGCTTGAATCTGCCTGCGGGATTCTGGTTTCCTCCGTCGCTTAAAAGCCGTTATGATGGGCCGCAAGAGGTCACCATGCGCAGACTCATGGGATGCGTTGCCATCATCACGCTGATGTATATCCCCGTTGTTGCTGACGGGTCAAGCCGCTTCGATGGCAAATGGGACACGGTTCTCGCCTGCGAGCCGTTCAAGGACGCACGAGGATTCAGTTGGGAGTTCACCAGCGAGATCAGAGACGGGAATCTGCGCGGAGTCTATGGCGTTGAGCATCATGCGGCTTCCATCCTGATCGAAGGGCCAATCGCCGATGACGGTTCAGCGCAGCTCACGGCGACCGTCTGGACTGGAGACAAGGTGTATGTGCCGGGGCAGGACACGCCCAAGGGAACGGAGTTCACGTACCGGATAAAGGCGGAATTTCGCGAAGGGCGAGGGAAGGGAACGCGGATCGAGGGGCGGCCCTGCATCTACGCTTTCAAGAAGAACTAGGACTCTTTTCAGGACTCCTGCGTGGTGCTAGCGGTATTCGCCGATGAGCCGGTCGACGAGGGGCAGTAGCCTTTCGCCAGTGCGCGGCAGCACAAAGTCCTGAGCCTTTGCATCCCAATCGAGCTTGAAGCTGGTGGAGAGCGCAGAGATCCAGATCTGCTGAATTGGCGCGTTGGGGGTAATGACAAACTTGCCGGGCGGCTCTTCGAAGGATACGTTGAGCAAGCCGTTTTGGCCTTCGACCTCGAATCCCGCCTCGTCCGCCTCTTCGCGGGCAATGAGGTGTTTCAGCAGCGCGTCGAGTGCGACCTCGGCCAGCTTGCGAAATTCCACTTCATCCATCATGGCCCCAGTGTAGCAAGGTTAGCGAAGCCGGGATCTCAGGGCAGGATGTGCTTTTGTGCATGGCCGGACTGTTGAGATTTCAGGCATTGTTCAAGTCTCGGGCAAGTCTGCCGATAAGCCCTCATGAAAGGCCAGCAGTTTTTGAGCCATCATGGGAATCACGCCGATCGGACCTCTCGCGATGCTGCCGCTCTCCCGAGGAACTGGGGTTGACGGCGAACCTGTGCCGATGGCCAGGGTAGAGCGGTCAGCTCGCACCGAGGACGAAACCTACTCTCCCACGAAGGAAGAGAGTGGTTTTCAATCGCAGGGAAGGGAATCGGGAAGTGAGGCTGGAGATTCCGAATTTGCAGCCGAGGTGCAGCCTGAGGATTGGGAGGACAGTGTGAAGGAGCCCTCATTTAGTTTTTCCGAAGCTTCCGCAGCGAAGATCAGCTTCTTTGCCTGAGTTAGGCTTCCGTCATCCGCCTCACTGTTTTTTCTTCCAAGACAGCAAGATGCGATCTTCGGTCGGTGGTTTGGCGTGTGGTTGGGGATCTGGATGCCTTACAGGTCGCATTGCCGCGGTGTATCCCCCAGCCCTGCTAAACTTTGCCTGCCCGGTTCGACCAAAGTCAGTGCGGCTCAACTGTGTGCCAGCGGTTTCAAGCCTCCCCACATGGGGAGCTAGTAGAACCGCCTTGATCCGCGCGGTCATTCCCGACTGGGTTTGAGCAAACTGCTCTGCAATCGCCAGGAGGCGGGATAGAATACTCTTGTTTGCCATCATATCGTTATCAGTGAGCACCTTAGCAGCAACTCGCACCGATGTTCCGAGACCTTCATGAGCGCCCCTGGACCCATAAAATCCGAGACGTCCTATCGGCCGGACATCGATGGAATTCGCGCAATAGCTATCCTGAGCGTCGTGCTCTATCACAGCGGTCTTCTGTACTTGCCCGGAGGATTCACCGGCGTCGACATCTTCTTTGTCATCTCAGGGTATTTGATTGGCGGTCATATATTTTCCGAATTGGAGTCGGGACGCTTCAGCTTTTTGCGGTTTTATTACCGCCGTGCAAAACGAATCCTCCCGGCCTACTACTTTGTTCTCGCATTCACGCTGATTGCCGGATGTTTCCTCCTCTCGCCGACCGAGTTGCGGGAGCTTGGGCGTTCGGCAATTGCGGCAACTCTGTCTGCCTCGAATCTGGTGTTTTGGCACTTTTCCGGGTATTTCGACACGAGGAGCGAATTCAATCCGCTGCTGATGACGTGGTCGCTCGGCGTTGAAGAGCAGTTCTATCTTGTGGTGCCATTGTGCATGTTACTGCTCACGCGGCTGCGCCGGAACTGGCTTTGGCCTGCGATTATCGCCGGTTGCATCCTGTCGTTTGTGCTCGCAGTTCGCGCACTGCCTCACTATCCAACCTTGGTCTTCTATATGCTTCCACCGCGAGCATGGGAACTTGGCGCGGGTGTGGCACTGGCTGTGGCAGAATTCAATCGCAAGCCAACTTCGTTGCGAGCTTCCGCTGCCCAGGTTGCAGGGTTCGCCGGCCTCGCGATGATCGTCGTGCCAACGCTGATGTTGAATACGAGGACGCCTTTCCCTGGGTGGGCTGCTTTACCCTCCGTCCTTGGCACAGCCCTGGTGATTGGCGCGCCGGCCAGCTGGGTCAACCGCCGCATCCTCTCGCTGCCGCCACTGGTTTTCGTGGGAAGAGTCTCCTACTCCTTTTATCTTTGGCATTGGCCAATTCTGGCTTATCTACGAATCGCTAATGGAAACACCGTCCCTTGGATCGCTTCGTTCCTGGCTGTCGTGACGGCATTTGCGCTGGCGGTTCTTTCCTTCTACTTCATTGAGCAGCCCTGCCGCCGATCGAAGAGGTTGCCGAGTCCACTCCTGGTCCGTTACGCAATCCTGAGTGCCGCGATGCTGCTGGTGTGTTCCGGGATCTGGGTCGCGGGCGAGTTCCCTCCGCAGAATTCCGTTGTGGCGCGGGAAGACCTCGCTGCCTATTTGCCGAGCCTCGACCCTTGCCTGGTTGGCCATGACAAACTCCCCACTTCGTCAAGTTGTTACGACCCAGGCGGCATGGCCCCGAAGGTCGCTCTCTGGGGCGACAGTCACGCCGCAGCATTGGCGCCAGCCATGCGCGGCCTCGCTCAAGCGCAGGGTTTTGGCTTCGTCCAGATCGGCAAGACAACCTGTCTCCCCATGGTGGGCGCGGCAATCTTCATTCCTCCCGCTCACCTGAGCGCGGGAGAGTGTCTCAAGTTCAACCGGGGCGCCCTGGACATGATCGTTTCCGATCATCAGATTCGAATCGTGATTCTAACCGGGGTTTGGCGTGACACGGGGAATCACTCTAGGTGGGTGACGGAAGAGACCGGCGATGAGCCGGTTAATCTGACACCCGACTTGGCACGGATCGCGTTTCAACGGTCGTTGAGAGACACAATTCAGCATCTGGAGTCCGCAGGAAAGAAGGTCGTCGTAGTCGATGATGTCCCAGGTATTCCATTCGATCCGTTGATGCGGTTTAGGACTGAGCACATACCTGCACGGAACTGGCTTGCGGGTCTGTTGGGATCTCCCGATGCGGGCAGTCCTGGGCTTCGCCCGACAGAGAGCTTCGTTCCGAATGAATTGGCGAACACGGAACTGGATCTTGCGCTGACGGGGGTGCCCGACATCATGCGGTTCGATCCCTCGACGAGACTTTGTAGCGACGGCCATCGATGCATCTATCAGGAAGGCGATCACTTGCTCTATTGGGATGAATCGCATTTAACCGCTGTTGGCTCTTCTTCTGCGCTTCGGGGATTCCACTTTCCATCACTGCCGGCTGCCGCGAAGGAATCACCCGAGCCCGCTGGTGGGCAAATTCACAAATAGGCCCCGGGGGGAGTGTCAAGAACCGGGCGCGACGGAATCGGCTGCGGGGACTAGCACTTCTATCCGGGGTAGGATTAAAATGCTTGCTTGGAGAAAACAATGAAAACGTCTTCACTGCTGCGTTCGTTCTTTGCCTTCCGCACTGTACGGCTTGCTGCACTTCTGCTGGCCGGGCTCGCCTCCACCTCGCTCGTTTTTGCCGCACCCATTCACGACGCGGCAATCAAGGGCGACGTCAAGAAGATTGCCGCAATTCTCGCCGCAGATCCCACCCAGCTCAATGCCAAGGATAAGCTCGGCAACACGCCGCTGCACTACGCTGCGTTCCATGGCCAACTTGCTGCGGTGAAGGCGCTGATCGACGCCGGCGCGGACGTAAAGGCCAAGAACAACTACGGTCCCTTCCAACCTGGCGAACTGGGCGGCGCTCTCGGCCAGGGGGCTACCACTCATCAGGATCCGGTCTGGCTGTTGCAGAGTCACGGCGTAGACACCGCAGACATGCAGAACGGATACACGCCCCTCGACCTCGCCCTGTTTGCTAGCAGGCACAAGGAAATTGTTGACCTCCTTCTGGCCAAGGGCGCTGACGTGAATGCCCGGGCTTCGAGCGGAGCGACGCCCCTGTTCTGGGCCGTGATGCGGGACCAAAAGGACGACGTGCTTACGTTGCTTGCCAAGGGCGCCAATGTGAACCTTACCGATGCCTGGGGCGACACGATCCTCGACTTAGCAATTCGCGCGCAATTTACGACGTTGATCCCTATTCTTGTTGAACACGGCGCGGATGTGAACGCACAGGACCAGAGCACAAACCGCCCCATCAACTACGCGCAAGGCATGGACGACAGCAAGTGGGTGAAGTACCTGAAGGACCACGGAGCCCACTAGTCGGCGAACGTTTTCGCATGCTTTCTGAAGCAATCAACGGCGCGGCCCAGGAGTCCTCTGGCCGCGCCGTTGGCGTTTGTGGCTGGCGGTGCCTGACGGTGGCTATCACCAGGTCCAAGATGGCTCTTAAGTGCCATTTACGGTACTCAGCGGCAGACGTACCCTCATCGGAGTGCAATCGGCCCGTATTCAAGCGTGACTTTGCCCTTTGAGGCCTCCCGATCCTTTTTTTATTCTTCCAATTCGTGCTGGTTGTCTCCATTGGCGCCTATCTAGCGGCGGTACGCACAGCCCTTTACCGACGCATGCGCTGTTCATGGCAGCAACTGGTTAGTCAGATCGATACAGGTTCGGGGCGCCGAGCTGCCTTCCGGAATGCAGGCGTTCTGCTAAAGATGATCGACTACGCGTGTCAGGGAGATAGGCCCATCGATTCCGCCCTTGCCGAGACGCTGCGCGCAGAAGCCCACCGGATTCGTCTGGGAGCTGTTTGGGCGCCAGCCCCCTGGGCCTGAGCAACCACTTCTTGGCCAGAGCTTGTCCAAATCAGATTTCAACTCATTGAATTCAGACTTCTTACCAGGAATTCACAGGATTCCTGCACTTTGGGGCTTGCGCATGTTCTGTAACCGGAGTAATTTACTAACCAGTTAGTTAATTACTGTGCACTCCACCGCTCCAAGCCGAACCCAATCTGATCGCTCGGATCTTTCGCGCCAGCGGATCCTTGATGCCGCGTTGCTTGAGTTCAGCGCAGAAGGGCTGGCCGGAGCGCGAACTGACCGCATCGCTGCTGCGGCAGGAGTGAACAAGGCGCTGATTTATTACTACTTCGAGAGCAAGGAAAACCTCTACAACGCGACGCTTGAGATGATTGCCTCGCGGGTCAGAGACAGCACAATGGCCGTGTTTTTGCGCTCGGCGACTGCCGGTGAACGCATTCTCCGTTTCGCTCTGAACCACTTTGACCGGATTCTCAGTCAGCGCGACTTTCAGAACCTGATGCAGCAGGAGATGATCCGGGTCCACAAGGGCGAAAGCGGCGCGGTCCCGCTGTTGATACAGCGCGTCTTCGCTCCGACGCATGCGATGTTTCAGTCTTTGGTGCGCGAGGGCATAGCTTCGGGTGAACTCATCGAAGCCGACTGGTTTCAATTTCCGCTGGTTGCGCTGGGCGCCAACGTCTTTTACTTCCTCGCTGCGCCCATTTGGGGATCGATTATGCCCTTCGACCCCTTTTCTCCTGCGGTAATCGCGGAGCGCCGTTTTGCCCTGGTTCGCTTTCTTGGCCAGGCTCTTTTTTTAGATCGTCAGCACGGTGCGCGTTTGGCCGAACAGATTCTGGCCGACACACCGATGCCCGAAATCGCACAGGATCGTTTCCTGCACGGGAGGAAGAATGAACGCACGTAACAGGGTCTTCATGATCCTTGGATTGCTTACGATTGGATCGCTTATCTGGTACTTCGTTACGGTTCGGCCGACCGGTGACATGCAACTTATCGGCACCGTCGACGCGAACGAAGTGATCGTAAGCGCGAAGATTCCCGGCCGTATCCAGAGCCTGCTGGTGGACGAGGGGCAGGACGTGAAGGCGGGCCAACTGATCGCGGTGATTGAGAGCGAGGATTTGCAGGCTGCACGTAAGGCCGCCGAGGCAACGGCCGCGAGCCAAACGTCGCGTCTGAGTGAGACCGTGGCAACCGAGCGCCAGACCGTAGGCGAAACCACCAGCGCGACCGTGAATGCAGAAGCGCAGGTGAACTCGGCGAAGGCTGTGCTGGCGCAGGCGCAGGCGAACTACATGCACCAGCAGGCCGATACCAGCCGCACGGTGGCCCTGGCGCAGCAGGGCATCATGAGCACGCAGGCGCGCGATGAAGCGGTGACCAGCCTGGAGGCAGACAAAGCCGCCGTTGACACAGCCAAAGCCAACGTGGCCGCTGCGGAGGCCGCTCTGCGGCAAGCCCGGGCCCATGAGTTGTTGAACACCGTCGCGCAACGCACCGTAACCGAGACTCGCGACACGGCTGAGAGCGCGCGCGCGCTGGCGGAACAGGCCAAAGTGCAGGTTGGGTACTCACAGGTTTACGCGCCAGTCTCAGGAAAGGTGAATGTGCGTGTTGCGCGGCAGGGTGAGGTGGTAACCATGGGCGCGGCCATCGTGACGATCATGGATCTGACGCAGACATGGGTCTATGCGCCTCTGCCGGAGACGCAGGCGGGGGCGGTGCAGGTTGGGGATACGCTGCGCGTTGTGATGCCCGGCGGCGCGAGCGAGACGATCACCGGCAAAGTAATCAACAAGGCGGCCGAAGCGGATTTTGCGACTCAGCGCGATGTTTCAAGCCGCAAGCGGGACATCAAGACGATCCAGCTCAAATTGTTGATCGAAAATCCGGGCGAGCGCTGGGTGCCTGGCATGACGGCTGAGGTTTACATTCCCAAAGACAAGCTGGTGAAGCAATGACAGCCGCCACTCCAACGGAGATACAGTCCAAACCTTCGATCAAGCCGCCGGGCGAGTTGCCTCCGCCCACTGCGGGCGCGGCCATCGAGGTGCAGAACATCGTCAAGGTTTATGGCTCGTTCATGGCAGTGAAGGATGTTAGCTTTTCGGTGAAGGAAGGCGAGATATTCGGCCTTCTCGGGCCGAATGGCGCAGGCAAGAGCACGCTGATCCGCATGATGACCACGCTTATTCCTGTGACGGGCGGGCGCGCGCTGGTGGCCGGCCACGATGTGACCAAGGACTCCGATGCAGTGCGCAGGGTGATTGGCGTGATTCCGCAGGCGCTGACCAGCGACCCAGATCTCACGGTAGAGGAGAACCTTTCGATCTACGCCAAGCTCTACGGAGTGCCGCGCGCTGAACGGATTCACAACATCAATGAAGTTCTGGAGGCGGTTGATCTGCTCAAGTGGCGCGATGCGCCGGTGAAGACGCTTTCGGGCGGCATGAGGCGGCGTGTCGAAATCGCCCGCGGCCTGGTGCACAATCCGCACATTTTCTTCCTCGACGAGCCGACGACGGGTCTCGATCCGGTCTCGCGAATTGCTGTTTGGGAGATGCTGGACAAAGTACGCAAAGCACGCAAGCTGACGATCCTGATTACGACTCACTACATGGAAGAGGCGGACAAGCTCTGCGACCGGATCGCCATCGTGGATCACGGCACGCTGGTAGCCCTGGGCACGCCGATCGAGCTGAAGCGTGGCGTTCCCGGAGCGAACGTGGTTGAGGTGCATTTCGACCGCGAAACTGAAGAGTGGCAGTCGCGTTTGGAAAAGCTGGACGGAGTTACGAGTGTGCAGGGGCAGTCGGCGGGCTTTTATCGCGTGCTCACTTCTTCCGGTTCGAAGACCACGATGCAGCTTGTGGAGCTTGCCGCTTCGCTTGGCGAGACGGTCACATCGCTTAGCGTTCAGAACACGTCGCTCGACGACGTGTTTGTTCACTACACCGGTCGCCAGCTTCGCGATGAAACCGTCAAGCCCATCTTTACCATGCCGCCACGCCCGGGGATGCAGCCATGAACAGAATGTTTGCGATTATCGAACGCGAGATGCGAAAGTTCTTTCGCTCGCCCACGCTGATGATCATGTCGCTGATGATGCCTATTCTGCAGCTTGTCATTATGGGCAATGCATTCGGTGGCAAGATTGTCGGATGCCATGTGGCCATCATTGACTACGATCGTGGGCCGCAGGCGGTGAAGCTGCGCGAGGCATTTGACGCCGTTGCCGCGAACATCAAGACCTTCACTACTGTTGAGTACACATCGGAGGTGCAGGCTCGCGAAGACGTTCGCACCGGCAAGATTGATGCGGCAGTCATTATCCCCGCGCAGTACTCACGCCGCGTCTATGGGCAGGACGCACCCAATGTGGGCCTGGTCGTGGACAACTCCGACCAGTTCACTTCAGGCTCGCTTGAGGCTGAGATGCAACTCGTGATTGACGCGGTCACTGCTCCAGCGATCCAGCCCCGGTTGGCCAATTCCGTCGCGCTGGAGATCGTCGAGCTCTACCCCTATGTCAACTACCTGAAGTTCCTGCTGCCCGCTACGGTCGCCATGGCGATGTACATCTCCGTGATGATCGGGGGCGGGATGCTCTATATCGACGACAAGGCGCGAGGCGTTCACGAAGGCTACCTGGTTACACCGATCACCAAGATCGAACTTGTATTCGGCATGAACATAGCCGGAGCAATGAAGGCGACGCTCGCCGGCATCTGCCTGACTGTAATTGGCTCATTCATGGCGGGACTCGGGGTTGTCTTCAATCCAATGGCCGACTTTGAGCTGCTGCTGCTGATTCTTGCCACGTCGATTGCATTCAACGGAATGATGTTCCTGCTGATGGTGCGCGTGAACGACCCGCTGGTTCCGCGCGCTATGTTCGGGGTGCTCAACGTGCTGCTGTTTTATCCTTCGGGCGCGATGTATCCGATTGCGGCATTTCCGAAGTGGCTGCAGGCCATGGCAGTGGTCGACCCGTTCACTTACGCAATCCATGGATTCAAGGCCATCCTTCTGAAAGACGGCGGCATGACAGCCATCAGGGGAGACCTGCTGTTTCTGTTTGCTTTTGGCATCGGCACGCTTCTGGTGGCGACGCCGCTGTTCAAGCGGACGCTGTAGATCGAGTGGGGCAACAGCCGGCACCAGCAGGGTTGGGCAGATCGATTCAATAGGCTTCCGGCAGGCAACACACGCACTCCGGAAAGCAAAGAGGCGGCCCATTCCTTGTGGGAGGGTGGGGCGCCTCGGCGCGTCTGCGGCAAGTGCAGTGATGGACTCTTGCCCCTCGAATTCAGTGGCGTCCGTTCAGGGCGGGATATTCAGGCAGCCTTCTCAAAGTGCTGATTGACCACGTGGATTTTGCCGCTGCAGGCATGGCAGCCGAAGTCCTTTGAGTTGGCAACCGTGTTGACTGAACTGCCGCACCAAGGGCACTTTCCGCGCAGCGCTCCGAAGCCGATGAGCGGCCCCAGAAGCGGGGCGAGTACGCCGGCAAGGATCATGGGAATACCGGCAATCGCGCCTAAGCCGGTGAGGCACAGCATGGTGCCCACGATAATCAGGATGGGCGTGGCGATGACCCCGAGGAAGAGCCCGCCATAAGTTCCTTGTATTGGCGCCCTCTCGCTTTCGAGGTGCTGCGGCTTTTCCGTTTCATGGTCCTGGCGTGCCCCACACTCGGCGCAAAACTTCCAGTTCATGCCAAGCTGCACGCCGCAGTTTGAACATTGCGTGCTCATCTTCTGGCCCCTCCCTCAAGCGGCACGAATCCTACCACCTGGGAACAGGCAAAACTGTGCGGCAGATCACGTTTTTATAGGCGGTTGGACGGGGCTGATAGACAAAACCGGGCGAGTCAGCGGCCGAGACGCTGCCAGCATTCCAGCCATTTTTCGTTGCTGAAGCAGGTTCTTCAGGGTGGTTTCAGATTCCCATTGACAGTGCCATCGAGTAGTCTAAGAATGAGCAGCCCACGCGGCGGCCACAATCCCAATAAGGAGTCCCCCATGGCAGAAAAGGAAGGCACGCTCAAGAAGGACGCAACCGTGAAGACGGCGGCGCCCAAGGCCGCAAAGGCGAAAGCTGAGACGGTAACGGAAGCCAAGCCGAAAGGCGCGGCAAAGCCGCGCAAAAGCGCAGCGCCCAAGAAGGAGCTGGCTAGCGTAACCCCAATTGATATCAACCGTGAAACCGCGAAAGTGACGGTTTCACCAACCCGCGTCTCGACTGAACAAATCGCAAGACTTGCGCACCAGTATTGGCTGGAGCGGGGTTGCCAGCATGGTCATGATGCTGAAGACTGGTTCCGAGCCGAGCAGGAGCTGCGCAGCAAAGCTTCGTAGGGGGCGCTGCACGGTCTGGCGTGGTCTGCCCTCCAACTAACCGGCCTCTGCGATACCATTTCGTCTGAGGCCGGTATGAGCAGAGAGTTGGTTTTGGTTACGGGTGGATCAGGATTCATCGGTGTGCATTGCATTTTGCAGCTTTTGCAGGCCGGATACCTAGTGCGCACCACTGTTCGCTCACATGATCGTGAGCCGGACGTCCGGGCGATGCTGCGAGTGGGCGGCGTGGAGGCGGGCGAGGCTCTCTCATTCGCGGTTGCCAACCTGACGGGGGATGCAGGGTGGCCGCAGGCTGTGGCCGGTTGCGATTACGTCTTGCATGTTGCTTCGCCGTTTCCGCTCAAGGTTCCGAAGGACGAGAATGAGCTGATCGTTCCCGCCCGGGAAGGCGCTCTCCGGGTGCTGCGCGCGGCGCGCTACGCTGGTGTTCGCCGTGTCGTTCTGACGTCCTCTTTTGCCGCCATTGGCTACGGAACTAGCCCTGGCCCTGGACCCTACACAGAGGAAGACTGGACCAATCCTGACGGTCCAGGAGTGACTCCATACGTCAAATCCAAGACTCTAGCCGAGCGTGCGGCCTGGGATTTCATGGCCAGAGAGGGCGGCTCGCTGCAGCTATCAGTGGTGAACCCCGTCGCTGTCTTCGGGCCCGTGTTCTCCGGCGACTTGTCCACTTCGATCGCAATCGTGCAGCGCCTGCTGGATGGCGGTGTGCCCGCCTGCCCACGTCTGAAGTTTGGGGTTGTGGATGTGCGCGATGTGGCGAGCCTGCATCTGAGCGCGATGACAAATCCTGCTGCGGCGGGGGAGCGCTTCCTGGCAGTGACGGGTTCATTCATCTCGATTCTCCAGATTGCTCAGATTCTTCGCGAGCGACTGGGTGCAGCCGCCTCACGTGTCCCGACGCACGAGATGCCGGACTGGATTCTGCGGATTGTCGGCGTTTTCGACTCCACTGTTCGGCAGATCGTGCCCGAACTGGGCAAGCACAAAGATGCGACCAGCGCCAAAGCCGAGCGCGTGCTTGACTGGAAGCCGCTTTCGGCCGAGGATTCGATTGTGGCGACGGCAGAGAGCCTGATCCAACTTGGTCTCGTGAAGCGTTAGGTTGCGGAGAGCGGCGAGCAGCGGCTCGTTTCGCAGGATGAATGGGACGCTGCAACAACCCTGCGGAAACCCCTACAATAGGAAGTGAAATTCACGAACGAGGATCCCATGCCGCTCTCTGGAGAAGCAATCCGCTTGATGAACTACATTGACGACGTTGCGGTCACCCTGCGCCGCATCCTGGCAGCCGCGCCGACTCTCACCCCAGAGGAAGCCGTACGTGTTGCCGAACACCTGGCGCAGGCGAGCCCCAGCGCAGAAGATGTGGCCCGCGCGCTCAAGGCCAACGGTGCGACGGCTCAGGTGGCAAGCATCGCAGGTGCAGGAAGCACTCCCGCCGCGGTCTGACGCGCGCTGTGGCCCTGACCATCACCATTATCGGAGCGGGTCCGCTAGGACGCTGGCTGGCCCAGGAGGCTGCTCGCGCGGGCTACAACGTCTTTCTTGAGGACGTGATGCCGCACAATCTGCAGCACGCGCAGGAGGCACTTCGCGCGGCCCTGGGGCCGGATGCGCTGTCCACGGTCGTTTTTTCGTCGACCATCGAGGAAGCCGTTCGGTCGGCTGATCTAGCTATCGACTGCGTGCCGGACGAGCTGGAGTCGAAGTTGGAGATTCTGTGGCTTCTGGATCGCATGGCGCCGCCGCGGACGGTGTTCGCAACGCCGACAACACGGCTGTCGATATCCGATTTGGCCGCCTGCACGTATCGGCCCGACAAAGTTGTTGGCATGGCCGTCGAGGCAGCGAGCCTTGTTGCGGGCGTTGGGCCGGAGATCTTGCTGCGCACAACCGCGGGCACCTCGGCTGGGAGCGTGGCACTTGTGGATGAGTTCTGGCGCAGCTTGAAGTTCAACCCGAGCTTCCTGCTTGAGGGCAAATAGTGCTTCTTATCCGGGCAATTCAGAGCGCCTACTGCTTCATGACCGCTTCGTAATAGCGAACATACTGTGGCACTACCAGGGTCGCGCAAAAGCGCTTCTGAGCAGTTTTTCGCGCGGCGTCACGCATTGCCTCGAGGCGAGTCTTGTCGCCGAGCAGGCTGAGTGCGCCCTCGGACATGGCCTTTACGTCGCCCACGGGGTAGAGAAGCCCCGTGATGCCGTCGTCGATGAGTTCGGGGACGCCCCCTACGCGGGTTGCAATTGAAGGCACCTTGCAGGCCATTGCTTCAAGCGCGGCGAGGCCGAAGGACTCGAGCTGGCTGGGCATGAGTAGAAGGTCGGCCAGGGGCAGGAGTTCGTTCACGCTTTCCTGCTTGCCGAGGAAATGAACGCGCGCGTGGATTCCAAGGTCGCGTGCCAGCCATTCGGCCTCAGAGCGGTCGGGCCCATCGCCCACCAGCACAAGTTGTGCAGGCATCTGGCGGACCACGTTGGCAAAGATCCGCACCACGTCCACGACGCGCTTTACCGGTCGGAAGTTGGAGAGGTGCATGAGAATTGCTTCGTCGGGCGCGGCCAGCTTGCGGCGTGCTTCGGCACGTTTCTGTTCATCGGCGATCGGGGCGTAGACATCGCAGTTGACGAAGTTTGGCACGACCTCGATACCGCGCGTCACGCCGAAGTCTTCAACAGTCTTATCTTTCAGGTAATCGGAGATGCTGGTGACCCCGTCGCTCTCCTGGATGGCGTAGCGTGTGATGGGCAAATAGCTTCGGTCGAGGCCGACGAGGGTGATGTCGGTTCCGTGCAGTGTTGTGACGAATGGCAGCCGCCGACCGCGCGTGGCAAGCATCTGCCGGGCCAGGAGCGCACTCACCGAGTGGGGGATGGCGTAGTGCACATGGAGCAGGTCGAGTTCATTGAACTCCGCGACCTCGGCCATGCGAGAGGCCAGCGCCAAGTCATAGGGCGGGAACTCGAAGAGCGGATAGCTGGAGACCGGAACCTCGTGGTAGAAGATGCCGCCGTCGCGTCCGCTGAGCCGGAAGGGCTGGGAGTAGGAGATGAAGTGGACCTCATGACCCAGCGCGGCCAATTCAATGCCTAACTCCGTGGCTACCACACCCGAGCCGCCGTAGGTGGGGTAACAAGTGATGCCGATACGCATTGAAAGCTCCTCAGTAGATGCCGGGAATCAGGCGTTTTGTTGTGTTGCAGTATTCGGTATACTGCGCGCCGAAAGCGCCGTGCAGCGCAGCCTCTTCCACATGAATTCGATAGAGCAGGGCAGCGGCTGGAAGAATGAGCACTATGGCGGCAGAGATCCAGTTTCTGTCGGCGAGTCCGATGGCCAGAAAGATGATCAACATACCCGTGTAGGAAGGGTGGCGCACCACGCTGTAGAGACCGGAGCGATAGAGCGACTGCGAATTGCGAATAGCAACGTTGGCGCTGAATGCCTTGCCTAACGAGAAGATGGCGACCCAGCGAACTACAAGACCGGCAATGAAGAGCGGGATCACCAACAGCCGGAGCGCATGGAATCGGGGAAAGATGGGGAAATGAGTCAAATAGCGAGCGTATTCCGCGGCGGTGATGGAGCCGACGATAGTCACCCAAAGAATCACCATCGATCCGCGATCATGCACCACGCCGCCGCTGTGGCGAGTTCTGGTGGCGATGACAATGTAGATCTCAGATGCTGTCCAGCCGTAAAGCAGGATCTTCCAAATGAGGGAAATGGTCAACGGACCTCCGAGCTTGCAGACTCTGTGAGATTAACAAACTGAGGTGGGGACGCGGAGTGGGCGCCCCAGGACACACACCAACGCCATGGAACTTGCGAGTTCACAGTCAATTTACGAACCGATTGACGCGTCGGTTCCATTGGATGCGATGCTCTCGAAGTTGATCAGCTCTATCTTCGGGAAATCCACGATGGCTTTGAGAGCCTGGCGCTCGATTTCGCGCGAAGCCTTGAGCCTTGTGCGGACCGAATCAAGATCGGCGTCGTGATAGCCGGGGTGGGTGACAAGTTCCCATGTGCATTCGGGCATATGAGAGAGAGTGCGGGCAAGGCTCACTGAGTCGAGCGAGCCGGTGATCATAACGCCGATTGTGCCGTCGGTGGTGGCGAAGCCGTGCTCGGCGATGATTCTGAGAACGTGTGCCTCAAGCCCACTGAGAAACGTAACCTGCGCACGGCGAAGCCAGGGGATGCCGGCAACAGCCCGACGGCTCCACGCGGAGTCGAATGGATTTCGGATGCGTGTGATGCCGCAGGCGCGGGCGGCGCGCAGAACCGGGCGCAGGACGGGGGGAAACATGTGGGTGTGCTTGTGAGTGTCGACGTGAGTGAGATGGAGGCCACGGCTTTGCAGCCTGCAAATTTGAGCGGTGGCTTCGGCCTCGATTTCGGTGGCTAGTGCCGAGCGTAGTGAAGTCGTTGAGACGGGACTGTAGAGATCACGAACGAAACGGCCAAGCGTTTCCCGAAATGTGCCATCTGTGCGGCGCGCCAAGTTTGGGATTTCAAGGGGAGAAAGCACTGGCAGACCGTCCGCGAGAACGACGTGGCAACCAACCCCAAGGCCTTTGTTCGCCAGTGCCAGTTCAATTGCTTCGTCTGAGGCTGGCGCATTTGCCATGAGGGTTGTGCTGGTTAGAACGCCTGTCTGGTGCAGCTCGACGATGGCGCGGTTGACGCCTGAGGTCAGCCCGAAATCGTCGGCATTTAGAATGAGGCGGGGCACGAGGGCAAGTCTATCAATTCGAGGCCGGATGATGAGAAGCAGAAGGGTCGGCCTTCAGAGGTTACTGACAGACCATGACCACTGGTATCATAGGTAAGGCTCTTTCGGCGCTTTTCCTACCCGCGTGGGCGGTTAGCTCAGNNAGTCCCTCACTGCCCACCAAAACCACGCCGATGCTTCATCTCCAAGTACAAAAGTCGAACTCGATTGGGATTTCACTTTCCGGGAGTCCGTTGACAAATAGTGTCTGCAGTATCCGTTGAAAAGTTTCAAGAATCAGGGAGAATCGCCGGTGAGACTCTATCGCACAACTCTTGGACCGTGCGTTGAACAGGATGGTCGCGTCCACCGGGTGACGGGGTACTCTTGGGACCAGCTTGTTACGAGTGAAGACCTGCATGGGCTGCTGGCGAGCGTGGTGGAGCTAGGTGAGCCGTGGACGGACTTCGAGTCGGCCGGGATTCTTGCGCCGGTGGAAAGCCAGGATGTGTGGGCGGCCGGGGTTACGTACTATCGGAGCCGCAGCGCGCGCATGGAGGAGTCAAAGGATGCTGGCGGGGGCAGCTTTTACGATCGTGTTTATGCAGCCGAGCGGCCTGAGCTTTTTTTCAAATCGCCGGCGAGAGATGTGGTCGGGCATCAAGGCGCGGTGCGGATTCGCAGAGACGCTCATTGGTCGGTGCCGGAGCCGGAGCTGACGTTGCTGATCAACGACCGTGGCCAGATCATTGGCTACACCGCAGGAAACGATATGAGCTCGCGGGATATCGAAGGCGAGAACCCGCTCTATCTTCCGCAGGCCAAGGTTTATGAGGGCAGTTGTGCGCTGGGACCGTGTGTGCTGGTGAGTTCCGCTCAGTTGCCGACGACCGCCGGCATTCAAATTGAGATTCATCGTGATGGGCAGATGGAGTTTAGCGGGACGACGACGCTGGCAGAGTTGAAGCGTGAACCGGCGGTGCTGGCAGGGTATCTTTTCCGCGAAAACAAGTTTCCGGCTGGCTGTTTTCTGATGACCGGGACAGGCATTGTGCCGCCGGACTCGTTTACGCTGCGCCTGGGCGACGAGGTGCACATTTCAATTGATGGGATTGGGACGCTCGTGAATCGGGTTGCGTGAAACTGCCGCGTCTTGGGGCTTCCTATTCCAGCGCGCTTTCCGGCGGGAGGATTCCCAACTCGCGGTATATGGGACGGATCTCGCGACGAACCGCAGGGAGTTGCGTGGAGAACCAAGCAGCGCCGAGGAGGACGGCAGCGCCGTTGAGGACGACGGTCCACGGCGCGCCGATTGCATGGGCCAGGGCGCCGGCCAGCAGGCTGCCAAAGGGCGCCATGCCAACGAATGCCATGGTGTAGTAGCTCATCACGCGGCCGCGCTTGTCTTCGCTGACGATGGTCTGGATAACGGTGTTGCTGCCAGCCATGCCCTGCATCATTCCCGCTCCGGCGATCATCACCATGATCATTGAAAGCCAGAAGACGCGGGACAATCCGAAGCCGATGAGCCCGATACCGAAGACAGCGGCGGCCATGGGAATCATCCGAACCAGGCCCTTCACGCTCTTCCGTGCAGCGAGTGCGAGAGCCGAGACGAGAGCCCCGACACCCATTGCGCCCATCAGGAAGCCGAGCGTGTGAGGTCCGCCGTGCAGCACTTTGGCCGCGAAGATGGGCATCAAGACCACGAAGGGCATGCCCATGAGGCTGACCACGGCAAACAGGAGGAGGATGGTGCGAATTGGCAGGAACTGCGAAACGTAGGTCCAGCCAGCCTTGAGATCGGTGAGGGTTGACGAGGTCTTGCGCATTGATCGGGCCGCCGGCAGGTGCATCATCAGAAGCGACACAATTACGGCTATGTAGCTGATGCCATCGATGAGGAAGCACCATCCTTCGCTGGTGACGGCGATGAGCATTCCGGCGAGCGATGGGCCGATGAGGCGCGCCATGTTGACCATCGACGAGTTGATGGCGATGGCGTTGGAGAGGTCTCGCTTGTCGTTCACCATCTGAATCATGAAGGACTGGCGGCCGGGCATGTCGAACGCGTTAATGATGCCCTGCATGACGCTGAGGCCAAGGATCCAATGGATTGTGATTTGATGCGAAAGCGTGAGGGCGGCCAGCGCGAGCGATTGGATCATGGAGAGCGTCTGTGTCCAGATGAGCACCTGGCGGCGATCGAGGCGGTCGACCCAGACGCCCGCGAGGGGAGAGAAAAGGAATGTAGGAATCTGGCCGGCGAAGCTAACGGTGCCGAGCAGGAGGGCGGAACCGGTGAGGCGATAGACCAGCCAACTGGTGGCGATCCGGGTCATCCATGTTCCGATGAGGGAGATGGACTGGCCGCCGAAGAAGAGGCGGAAGTTGCGATGGCGGAGGGCGCGCCAGGCATGCCCCGGTCCGTCATTCAGGCTTGGATCGGCGGTTGAGACATCTCCCGAGGCGATTGTCGATTCGTCATTTCCGCTCAAAAATGGACCTCATCCGCATTTTATAGATGCTGAAGTCGGGGTGAGGGACTCTGGGTGAAGAGTCCTTCCATCTGGCGCTATTCGGATGTGGTCACTAATAGATGCGGAAATTCACTTCGACTGTGATCATTACTGAGACCGGTGCTCCATCTCTCATCGCCGGCTGGAAGCGGTACTTGCTTACCGCTATTAGTGCGCTTTTGTCCAGACCTGGGTCCAGGCTTTTGACCACGCGCGGATTCTGAGGCATTCCGTGAGCGTCAACAATCAGTGAGACCTGGACAACGCCGTCGATCCCTGCCCTCTTTGCTTCTGGTGTGTACTCCGCTATGACGGAATTCAGAGGGATGGGCGGACGGACGTTTTGCCCGACGCGATCAGGACTCGATGGGTCACCTGGTCTGCTTTTCAGCGAGGTTCCCGGGGGAACGTGGACTGCAACCTTTGGAGCCTGTGATGGAGGGCCAAGCTTCTGCTCCGGCGGACTACGCAACCAAAGCGTGAGACTCTTTTTGCCAGTTGCATCCATTGTTTCCACCACGCAGCCTTTCATGCCCACATTCATCGATGCTTCGACTGGGATGGGTGCGCCATCGTGGATTCCAGGCTTGAATCGATCGGCACGTGCAATTCTCTGTGCGAATGCGTCCAGATCGTTTTCGAGGATACGAAGAAAGGTGACGTTTCGTGCGTGGCCCGTTTCATCAACTAGCAGGGATAGCTCAACTACACCGTCCAGGTGGCTTTTGCACCGCCCTGGAGGAGAAGGGACGCCGTCTAACGGCAGAAGCTCCGGGGAGGTCACGTCCGGGCCGAGGTCGTAGACCCTTACGCGCTCATTGGGGCTGTGAGTCAGCGTAGCCGGGATCGTGGTGGCATGGGATGATTGCGCCCAGGCAATCGTGCTGGGAGAAAGGATGATCATCGCTGCTGCCGCCATCCATCGCATAAGTTCTCCTTCGAGTCTTCGCGAAGAATTTATCACAGGTTTTCAACTCTCGCAGTGCTACACGATTGCCAGTTCGCGAAGGAGGAACGCGTAGTCGAAGGCGATCTCCTTCAGGTAGTCGTAACGGCCGCTGGCGCCGCCGTGGCCGGCCTGCATGTTGGTGACGAGGAGAAGATGGTTTGGGTCGGTTTTGAGCGTGCGCAGTTTTGCGACGTACTTGGCCGGCTCCCAGTACATGACCTGGCTGTCGTGAAGCGAAGTCTTGACTAACATCGCGGGATAATTCCCCGGTTGCAGGTTGTCATAAGGCGAGTAGCTCAGCATGTAGCGAAAATACTTTTCCTCGTTAGGGTTGCCCCACTCTTCGTACTCGGGAACAGTGAGCGGAAGGGTTGCGTCGAGCATTGTGTTCATGACGTCGACGAATGGCACGTGGGAGACTACGGCGCGGAAGAGGTCGGGACGCAGGTTGACGACAGCGCCCATCAGCAGACCACCGGCTGAGCCGCCTTCGATGGCTACACGAGTTGGATTGCCATAGCCGGAGGCGGTCAGGTGCTCGATTGACGCAATGAAATCGGTAAAGGTGTTGCGTTTGAGGAGCATCTTGCCGTCGTCGTGCCAGGGGGTGCCCAGGTCTCCGCCGCCGCGAATGTGGGCGTAGGCCATGACCACGCCACGGTCGAGCAGGCTGAGGCGATTGGAACTGAAGCCGAGCGGGAGGGAGTAGCCATAGGAACCGTAAGCATAGACGTAGAGGGGATTCTTGCCTGGCGCGCGGCAGTCTTTGCGGTAGACGAGCGAGACTGGCACTTTTACGCCGTCAGGGGCGGTAGCATGCACACGTTCGCTGGCGTATAGGGTGGAGTCGAAGCCGCCGGGAACTTCAAGCTGCTTGAGGAGGGTGGAGGTCCCCGTGGCGACTTCGTACTCGTAGATGGACGCAGGCGAGACAAGCGACTGGTAGGCGTAGCGGAAGGTGCGGGTGTCGAAGACCCGGTTCACATGGGGATGGGCGCTGTAGGCCGGCTCAGGAAAGGCGATCTCGCCTGCGTTGTCGGCCAGGGGACCATCGCCGCGGAAGCGAGCGATACGCAGGCGGGGCAGGCCGTCTTCGCGTTCGCAGGCAACGTAAAAGTCCTGAAAAAGATCGACCTCTTCGAGCATGACGTCGAGGCGGTGCGGAATCAGCTCGACCCAGTTGGAGAAGTGCGGGGTGGCAACTGGCGTGGCGACGAGGCGGAAGTTGCGACCCATGTCGTTCGTGCGGATGAACCACTGGCCGTTGCGATGGTCGACGGAGTATTCGTGTTCGTCGCGGCGGGGGATGAGGATATTGAACTCGCCAGACGGATTGTCTGCGGCGAGTACGCGCGATTCGGTGGTGATGTGGCTGGCCGATTCGAGCACAAGGAACTTGCCATCCCGGGTTCGACCAACTCCAACGTTGAAGCGCTCGTCTTGATCTTGATATGCGAGGGCGTCGGCGGAGTGTTCAGCACCTCGAGTGTGCCGCCAGAGCTGGAACTGGCGCTTCTGCTCCTCGTCTTCCACGGTGTAGAAGAGGGTGGCGTTGTCCGCTGCCCATGCAACTGATCCGACGCGCTCGACGCGGCCGGGAAGGGTTTCGCCCGTGGAGAGGTCCTTGATGTGGAGGGTATATTGGCGGAATCCGGTGGTATCAGTGGTGTAGGCGAGCCAGCGGCCGTCGTCGGTGATGTCGGTGGCGCCGATCGAGAAAAATGCGTTTCCCTCGGCAAGCTTGTTGCCGTCGAGGAGGACTTCTTCGGGAACCTGGTCGCCCGGGGGATTTCTCTCCCAGGTTCCAGAAGCGGGACGCTTCGACAAGCTCGGGGCGGGCTCTGGGGCGGGCGGAGCGTTTGTGACTTTAACCGCTGCCTTGCGGCATTGGATGGCATACTGCCGGCCCTCTTCGGTTCGCACGTAGTACCACCAGGCGCCGTCGCGAAAGGGAACTGAGACGTCGGTCTGCTTAACGTGAGAGAGCATTTCGTCGTAGAGCTTGTCGCGGAGGCTGGCGAGCGGGGCCATAGCGGCTTCGGCGTAGGCATTCTCGGCCTCGAGGTAGGCAGTGACTTCGGGGTCCTGCTTGTCGCGCAACCAGGCGTAGTCGTCGGTGAGCGTAACCCCGTGCAGGACGGTCTCGGTGTGATTCTTGCGGGCAACGGGAGGGGCAGCGATCTGTGCTTCTGTCATGTACTTCCCAGTTTAAGGCAGCGACTGGTTGCGGAGCGGTTTCGGGGTGGGTGGTGGCTGGCTTTGAGGCCGGCGAGGACCGTGCGGAACATTCCGCGGGGGGCTTGCGTACAATTGAGAGCGATGCAAGGCACTCGCAAGCTCAATTCGCTGGTTTCCGGGCTGGTTCTAGCGGCCCTGGGAACTCTCTCTTCACTTTCTCTCTCAGCCGAGAAGGTTTCCGATCTTCCCCAGCCCACCGACTACGTGAGCGACTTCGCGCATGTGCTTTCGCCTGAGACGATTGCACGGCTCGATAGCGTGTGTGCGCAGCTCGACCACTCGCAGGCAAACGCGCAGATTGCAGTGGTGACGGTGAAGTCACTCGACGGCGACGATGCTGCCGATTATGCCAACCAGCTTGAAAACCATTGGAAGATGGGCGACAAGAACCATGGCCCTAACCGATATGCCATGGTTTTCCTGGCCGTAGACGATCATAAGTACCGGATCGAGGTCGGCTACGGGCTGGAAGGAATTCTGAACGACGCCAAGGTGGGCGATTTTGGGCGCGAGATGGTTCCGTTGCTCAAGGCCAACGACTATGACGGCGCCGTAACCCAGGCAGTGGGCGCGGTTGCGCAGGTGATCGCCGAGGATGCGAAGGTAACGCTGACGGATCAGCCGGTGGTGCAGGAGCCGGTTCCGCAGCATCAATCCTCGGTGAACTGGGTCAAGATTGTTATCATCCTCATCGTCATTCTGCTCTATCTGTTCCGCTTGCTTGGAAGCTGGGGGCTTTTTGGCCTCTGGGGCATGGGCCTGTTTGGAGGCGGACGCGGCTTTGGCGGCGGCGGTAGTGGATTTGGTAGCGGCGGCGGCGGCGGCGGTGGCGGCTTCGGTGGTTTTGGAGGCGGTGGCGGCGGCTTCGGTGGCGGCGGGGCTGGAGGGAGTTGGTAGCGACATGCGCTGTTGAGCGTTGAAAACAGAAGTGGTGAAGACGGATTTGGAATCAGATCTAAACCGATGTGAAACGCGGCTTCCCCAAGCGGCAGGCCGACGGAGAGGACAGAGCGATGAATAAGGGATTGCTGGCGGTATTGGGTTTGTTTGCGGTTCTGGTGATCGGGCTTGGCATGGCCGGGTGCAGCTTTGTGACGTCGAAGAACACGATGGTGCAGAAGGACCAGGCGGTGAAGACTGCCTGGTCGGATGTGGATGTGCAACTGGAGCGGCGCGTGGACCTGATTCCTAACCTGGTGGAGACCGTGAAGGGCTTTACAAAGGAAGAGAGCACGGTTTTCGGCGACATTGCGAACGCGCGCGCCGGGATGCTGAATGCACAGGGGCCGGCGGCGAAGATTCAAGCGAACGGCCAACTGGATGGGGCTATTGGCCGGTTGCTGCTGCTGACGGAGAACTATCCGCAACTGCGGTCGAGCGACCAGTTCATGCGTTTGCAGGACGAGCTTGCCGGAACTGAGAATCGGATAGGCGTGGCGCGCAAGAACTACAACGACGCGCTGCAGGACTACAACACGTTCATTCTCCAGTTCCCGAACAGCATTTGGGCGGGGATGGCCGGATACAAGGAGAATGACGCCTACTTCAAGGCCAGTGCAGCGGCGCAAACCGTGCCGTCGGTGAAGTTCTAGGCGGCGAGATTTGTCTCCCACGCTGGCCGCAGAAACAAAGGCGCGGCCAGGATGGGGCACCCGCTCTTGATTTGAAAGTCACGCTGAAGACACAAGAGGCCACCCCGCGTTGCGGGATGGCCTCTTTGACCTTTTGCAGGGCCTGGTGCGGCGGATCTTACTTGAACGAAGCGATTGCGCTGGCTTCGTCGTCGTAGATGTCGAAGACNNTGGAGCAGGTCGTGAACCTTCTTGGTCAGCTTGAGGAGCTTCATCGTGGCGCCCTGGTTCTTCGAAGTGGTGAATGCTCCCACCAACTCGCCCAAGCCTGAGCTATCGATATAGTTCACGTCTCCCAGATTTACAAGGATGCTCTTGGAGCCCTTGCCAATCATGTCGCGAATGGCATCGCGCAATTGCACACTGCCCTCGCCCAGGGTGATTCGTCCAGACAGATCCAGAACGGTAACGCCATCCACTTCACGGGAAGCAATACTCAGTGCCACGGGAATTCCTCCTTGTCGCTCTTGTTGATAATTCGGTTATAGCACTTTCGCAAGAAGCAGAATCTGGAAAAACCCAACCTGCCTGCATTGCCGGCTTCAAATGGCTACGGAAGTACTGAATCCTTAACGTCGCCGGCGCCCGCTGCGTAAGCACTCTATTTGGTCTTGTCCTCGGCCGGCGCCAGATGTTTAACCAGCGTCAGCTCGGTGCCAGGGTGCAGTTGTCGAAAGTGTACCTCATCCATGAAGGATCGGATAAGGAAGATGCCGCGGCCAGTGCCGCGCAAAAGGTTCTCCGGGGCCAGAGGGTCGGGAAGTTTGTCAGGATCTACCCCTTTTCCCTGGTCGGAGATTGATATAACAAGTGACTTGCCGTTGTTTTCAAAACTGACGGAGATCTGCTTGTCCGGGTCGTAGTCATTTCCATGTAAAACTGCGTTCACAGCGGCTTCGCGCACCGCCATGGTTAGCTTGAAGCGCTCGTCCTCGTCCATTCCGGCCTCTTGAGCCATCTTGTCCGCGACAGCCTCCACCTCGCTGACACTTTCCATGGTGGAACTCAGCGAAAAACTCATGCGTCCTTCTTTGGGCACATTCACCGGGTTCGTATCCGCCTCTTCCGGAACGGTTCGGGAATTCTGGCCCGTCCGCGCCTGAGCAACCTTGCTGGCAGTTTCATGGCTGGGGACAAATTGTGTCAAGCAGGGAGTGAGGAGAGCTGCCTGGTGTGTATACGTGCGGACAAACGGGAGGGTCCAAACTGGGGGGTTTCTTGTTGCGGTGGGGGGGGCGAGCGGCTGATTGCACGACGGCTCATCGACTTTCCGCCTGGGCCGGGCTGGATGAACGTCTTTTTCCGTTGGCCGGGGATTAAACACACTTGCCGGGGTACTACACTCATTGCATGGAACCGCGCACTTCAGCCCGCGTAAGTTTAACGGCGTTGCTCGGCACTCCGGTGACGGATGCGCAGGGCCATTTGCGCGGCCGGCTCAAGGATGTTGCGGTAGCCACCGGCCCGGATGCGGGCAAGGTAGCAGGGCTGGTGCTGAAGACTCGTTCGGGCCTTTCGATTGTTCCCTCGCAGGAGATTATGGAAACCCCGGCCGGGACGCTCGAGCTGCGCTCATCCGCGGCGCTTGTGCCCCTGAAGGACGAAGGCAATTACATCTACCTGCAGCAAGACCTGGTCGACCGGCAAATCATCGATATCCATGGGCGCAAGGTAGTTCGCGTGAACGACGTGGACCTCGAATGGCTGGGGCGCGGTGCTGCCCACTTGTTGCGGGTGGCCGAGGTAGAGGTGGGGATGCGGGGCGCCATTCGCCGGGTATTCAAGGGCCTCCTTCCTCGGGCAAAGCTGGAGACTCTGTCGCGGAAGTTCAAGGCGAGTGCTATCCCGTGGGAGTTTGTCGACGTGATCGAAGTCGATCCGGCGCGGCGGGTGAAGTTGCGCATCGAATATGAGCGTTTGGCGGAGATGCACCCGTCGGACCTGGCCGATATCCTGGAGGATCTAGCCCCGGCCGAGCGGGAGGCGGTGTTTACTTCGCTGGATGAAGAGGTAGCGGCCGAGGCGCTGGAAGAGGCCGAGCCGAGGCTGCAGAAGGCTCTGCTGGAGAAGCTGGGCGAAGAGAAGATTGCCGACATTGTTGAGGAGATGGACCCCGGTGCGGCCGCCGACCTTCTGGGCGAGCTGCCGGAGGAGCAGTCCGATGCGATTCTCGAGGAGATGGAGCCCGAGGAGCGGCAGGAAGTGGCCGAGCTGCTCGAGTTTGACGAAGATTCCGCCGCCGGGTGCATGACGACGGATTTTGTTTCCGTCCGGACCGACGCAACGGTAGCCCAGGCAGTGAATGCGCTGCGCAACTTCGATGGTGATCCAGAGAGCATAACCGAGATTTACTTGCTGGACGAGAAGCGCGTTCTTCATGGTGCGGTGGGGCTGGCTCGACTGGTGATGGCGCAGCCGGAGGCCCGTGTTTCAGTGCTGGCAGAGCCGCGCGTGATTTCGTGCCCAGCGGACCGGCACCAGAACGAACTGGCAGAGCAGTTCGACAAGTACAATCTGCACGCGCTTCCGGTGGTTGATAGCCTGGGGCGGATGGTGGGCGTTGTCCAGGCCGATCATGTGATCAGCCTTCTGCGCGAGAAGCTGTGAGCGAAGCGAGGTCGGGCGGGCACATACGGCGGAAAATCCTTCGAACGGCATAATTTGGACGATTTGATCCCGATTTGGGGAGAGACTTGCCGTTTTGATGCCATCCATACCACTTCTGTATGAGAAAGTTGCAGCGAATAGCGGGATTTGTGAAAGAATCCAGAGATGGTGGATTTTCCCAAAATCATACAAGGGGGGATGGGAGTAGGCGTTTCCAATTGGCGCCTGGCCCAGACGGTGTCGCGGCTCGGTCAACTCGGAGTCGTCTCCGGCACCGCGATCGACCAGTTGTTTGTACGACGGCTTGCGGACGGTGATCCTGGGGGTCACATGGAGCGCGGGGTCGAGGCCTTTCCGTTTCCCGAGATGGCCCGCCGCCTTTGGCAGGAGTATTTCGTTCCCGGGGGCAAGGCCGCCAACGCGCCCTATCCNNTTCGTCGAAGTCTTTCTGGCGCGTGAAGGTCATAAGAATCCTGTTGGGATCAATTTTCTGGAGAAAGTTCAATTGCCGCATCTCGCGTCGATTTACGGCGCGATGCTTGCTGGCGTGGGCTACGTGCTGATGGGAGCGGGAATTCCGCTTCATATTCCTGGAGTGCTGGATTCATTTGCCGCGCATCACGTTGCGGAGTACAAGTTGTCAGTGACTGGCGCTCTTCCTGGGCAGGATACCCAGATGCGCCTTGATGCCGCCGAATATGCCGAGGGCTTTTTGCCCATGCTGCGCCGGCCGCGGTTCCTGGCCATTGTTTCTTCGAACACCCTGGCGACGACGATGCTGCGCCGTGCAACCGGGCGAGTGGATGGCTTTGTGGTTGAGACGCCGATTGCCGGNNTATGGCGAGCGCGACCGGGTGAACCTCCGGGAGATGAGCGAGATGGGTGTGCCCTTCTGGATGGCAGGCGGCTATGGCAGCGCCGATAAGCTGCGCGAAGCTCTCGAACAGGGGGCAGCCGGAATCCAGGTGGGAACAGCCTTTGCGTTCTCTGAGGAATCGGGCATGCGCGCCGATCTGAAGAAGACGCTGATTGAGCAGGCTCGCAGGGGTGAGGGCGTTGTGTTTACTGATCCGCTAGCTTCGCCTACCGGTTTCCCGTTCAAGGTAGCGTTGCTGGAGGGCACGTCGTCGCAGCTACCGATCTACCAGGAGCGGAAGCGCGTGTGCGACCTGGGCTATCTGCGTGAGCCGTTTGCCGCTCCGGATGGCAATATTGGCTATCGCTGCGCCGCGGAACCGGTGGCGAACTACGTTGCCAAGGGCGGCAAGGTGGAAGACACCGTCGGACGCAAGTGCCTTTGCAATGCGCTCATGGCCAACATTGGCCACGCGCAGGTGCGCAAGGACGATGTGGTGGAGTCGCCGCTGGTGACCGTGGGCGACGACCTGAACAGTATTGCGCAGTTCCTCGCGCCCGACCGGGACAGCTACAGCGCGGTGGACGTGGTGCACTCAATTCTGGGCGAGACCGCAAGGCGAGCTGCTGCTGAAGAGATGCGTGCAAGGACCGAGATGGTTCTGCTGGCTACAGCGTAGTTAGGCGACAAGTGAACGAGCATGGCCCGGGCTTCGGTCCGGGTTTTGCTGCGTCTGGGGGCCTGCGAAAAGCCGTGACTCGGTGTCCTTACTCAGCTTTTCGGGATGGGAGCGGGCCCGGCTGGACCACCTGCGGCATAAATGCGGGGGGCGCGATCGGCCGGCACAGGCAGGGCCGGAAAGGCAGCGTGCGGCTCGGCCTGGTACCAGTACGCTGTTGAGTAGAAGTTGTCGGAGCGATGGTTGGCGTGGCCGTGCTCGATGGTCACGCGAATCGACTTTTCAAACGCTAGCGGGCTCTCGATGTGCCAGCGATAAAGGCAGTATCTGCCTCCGATCCGTTCGGGGTCGACGATGTAGGGCGCGCCGTTGTGCATGAATCCGAAGGACTGGCCGTTGAAGTCCCACGCTCCGTTGTAGTAGTCCTCGGTCCCAGTTCCATTGATCGTCGGCAGCCGGTCGCCATCGATGAAGATCATGTCGTCGCCCTCGCCGAACCAGCCATCCTGGTTTTGCTCCACAGCGTGGGTCACTCCGATGAAATGGCCCTTGCCTGCGGCATCGAGGAAGACGTAGTTCTCCGCGCCGTCGAGATTCTTGCGATCGCCAACGGGTGGGTCCCAGTTGTTTCTCCAATTGTCAGTCCATCCTTTGCAGGGCGCAGCCTGGCGGTACTGGGCATGAAAACGGCCGAGATCCTCGGGTAATGAGGGCAGTGTCACGTAGTCGATGGCGAAATAGAGATTGTCGGTGCGGACTTTGCCTTCATTGGTCAACGTGATTCTCGCTGCGGTGGCAAAGGGCATCTGGAAGTAGGCGTTGAGTGCCTTCACCGGAGCGACGGCCAGCAGAGCCGATTGGTATGTGTAGTACTCTCCGAGACCGAGACCGAAGAAGTCGCCGATTGGTACTTCAACGGAGGGCGAACTCTCGCCGTCCCACCACGCTCGGAGGACGAGGTTCTTCAGGTGCATGTGATCTGGTGAATTGATGGTGAACCAGATATGGGTGACAACGCCTGCGCCGGTCAGGTCGAGAAGTGTTGCGGTGTGGCCAGGGTCAACCGGAATTGCGTCGCCATTGCCGCCGGTGCGGTCCCAGCTTGAGGAGCGACGCGATTTGTAAGAGCGGAGGCGAGCCAGGGCGAACAACTCCTCAGGAGCCTGATCGGCCGAAGCGGATGCGGGGGCCGTGGCGGCGGCAACTGAGCCGGCTGCGCCAAGCCCAAGCAGGGCAGCGCCCGAGGCCATGCTTCCAAGCAATTTGCGNNGGAGCCCTGTCAAGTGATGGGTGCTCGTGGAGGTCCAGGTTTTGATTCGCTCGGGTTTCGCTCAGGAGGGTGTTTCCTGTATGGTCAGGGAGGAATTTCAGATGAATCCTCCTTAAAGGCGGAACCAGAGTAACAGTGTCCTCTTGAATGTCTTGGAGGGTCGCCGCTCCCTGCTCCAGCCCAACGACGAAGACCTGTCGTTGGGGGCCCGGAGTTGGTCGCGTCGACTTGAATGCTGAGGCTTCGAGGTGCATCTACTCTGGTTCCGCCGTCGGAAGCGGCGAGCATGTGGAAGCGCTGGAGAACCCGGATACTGCTGTTCCTGGCCGTTCTTGGTCCCGGGTTTATCACCGCAAATGTCGATAACGACTCGGGCGGCATCCTCACCTACTCCCAAGCCGGCGCGCAATACGGATACAAGCTGCTGTGGACCATGATTCCCATTACGATCGCCCTGATCGTGGTGCAGGAGATGTGTGCCCGCATGGGGGTTGTCACCGGCAAGGGGCTCAGCGACCTGATCCGCGAGGAGTTCGGGCTGCGGCTCACGTTTGTGCTGATGATCATGCTGGTGGTGGTGAACTACACCAACGTGGTCACAGAGTTTATCGGGATCGCCGGATCGTTGCACTTATTCCACGTGTCAAAGTTCATCTCTGTACCTTTGTGTGCGGCGCTGGTCTGGTACATGGTGGTGCGCGGCAATTATAAGAGCACAGAGAAGATCTTCCTGGTCGCATCTGTGGTCTACATCTCGTACATCTTTGCCGGCGTGCTTTCGCAGCCCGACTGGCACGATGCCTTGAGGGCCACCGTGGTGCTGCCACCGAAGTCAGTGTGGGGCGACAAAGCCTATATCTACATGGCAATTGGCGTGGTAGGCACAACCATTGCTCCATGGATGCAGTTTTACCTTCAGTCGTCGATTGTGGAAAAGGGCATTCGCGTGAAGGATTACGCGGCGTCGCGGCTGGATGTGATCGTCGGCAGCTTTTTCACGGACATCGTGGCGTGGTTCATCATAGTAGCCTGCGCGGCCACGCTTTATGTCCATGGAATGGGGTCAATCCAGGTGGCAGCGGACGCGGCAGAAGCGATGCGCCCGCTCGCCGGGGACTACGCTTTCATTCTGTTTGCGTTTGGGCTGTTCAATGCGTCGCTCTTCGCGGCATCGATTCTGCCGATTTCCACTGCCTATACCGTTTGCGAGGGTCTTGGGCTTGAGTCCGGCGTCGACAAGCGCTTCAGGGAGGCACCGGTTTTCTACTGGCTCTATTCATTGCTGATCGCGGGCGGTGCGCTCACCGTGCTGCTGCTTCCAGATGCACAGCTAATCAACGTCGCCATTCTGTCGCAGGTGCTGAACGGCATGTTGTTGCCGTTGGTAATCATCTTGATGTTGCTATTGATCAACCGTAGTGACCTGATGGGCGAACACAAGAATTCTCTGCTATGGAACGTAATTGCGTGGGGCACCAGCGTCATCGTGATCGGAATGACTGTTGTCTATGCGGTTTGGGGCTTGATGCCGGGGCATTGAGGGGACGCCGATAAAGCTGGAATCAATGGCACAGGCGTTGATCTCAGCCAGTTGGCAGTTGTCCGCCGGTTATTGCAGGTGAATCCGGATTCGGAACGGGAAGGTCGGTTGTCACGTTCGCCCGAGCGGTCTGTCTTCTCAGGAATGCAAGAAACACCAACGCTCCGAGCGGCAACGAAAGATCCATCATCCAAGGACCATACGCACTGCAAGACATATTCGCAGGAATTGGAGGGACTCCATAGCGAATTGAAAGTGGTGTGAATGACCAGTGTCCAGTGGTCCAGTCCACGGACGCATGGCCGACGTAGGCAAAGATGAGGAGCAACCATAGCCACTTCTGCTTCCCTATTTTTGCGCGAATGCACAGAACAACGACCCAGACGATAAATGCTGAGAGCAGGAGGGCGAGGAACAGAGCAACGTACTGTGAAATGCCCCTATCCGCGAGCGTGAATGCGTTGATGCTTTCTACTGACTCCGAACTTGGCTGGACGTCGATGCCTGTAACTGTGGGTGATCCGCCGACGTTCTGAATCACATTGTCGACGAATACCCAGCTTCCAGGAATTGACTCCGTGGACTCGCTATTGGTCTTGATGGTCGGAGCGAATTCGTATTCCAGGACAATGGTGGTGACTGTAGCGTCGCCGAGGTTGGAGCGCTTTGAATCGATGGTCTTCACGGACACGGGGTTGTAGTCCGGAAATGCCTTTGTGACGGCCACCAATTTATCGCGGAGTCCCGGATCCAGGATTTTTGGATCGAGGAGCCCGGTAAGCTTTTCATACCTGCCTTGCCGAATTGATTCATCGCATCGCCTGGCAAGGTTTTCCTCCAACTGTGGCGTGTTTTTTTGCTGGAGGGTAACCCGAGTGAGGCCCGACAGTTTCAAGAGATCGTCCCGGTCGCAACCCGTCAGAAGCAAGCACACCAGAACTGCTGCGCGAGGTCCGAACTTCCAGATGCTTCCGAGATGAAATGGACTTTTCATCGACGTGAAGAAGCTTCCTTACAGCAGCTTGCCGGCGGCTAGGTCGCGAATGAG
>PMXB01000232.1 GCA_003165935.1 Acidobacteriaceae bacterium
AGTATAGCGCAAGGTAAGTTTCCCCGCTATGCGACTTGCGATCGGTTTTCAGATCGAAAATGGGGTTTCCCGGTCGAAGAGGGGTAGTTTCTTCACGTCCTGCGACGCGTAAGTCCTTTCTAATCAGTTGGCGCCATCCATGCCGAGAAATGTAAATTATTTGTTTTCAAGCAGATGCTTGAAACCTGGGGGTAGGGGGGTACGCACCCGCCGGTTGCGCTTCGATCTTTTTGGGCCTCCAGCCTGGCGGCTGTGAGGTCTGTCTGGCATTCAGGGTTCGATTGTGCACCTGGAGAGGCAAATCATGCGCAAGACACCGGGACCAGAGATCACGGCACAACGATCAGAGATCGGCAAGGCTCTGGACACCCGACGTTAACACTGTTGATGGATTGTCCAAACTGACAGAAATGCCGATAGAATGTCGAGCAATCGATGCACGCCATCGTGTGCAGTCAGGCAGGTCCACCATGAACGCGGACAGCCTCGTCACCCTAACAGGCATTCTGGCCGAGATAACGCTGGCTGGGCTGTTGCTCTACAGGCGTATGGGGCAGAAGCTGCCGGTCTTCCTTGCCTACTGTTGCTGGTCAATCCTCAGCGATTCGTTCGCTCTCGGAATGAGAACCCTTTCCCCGAATGGGTATAGCGTCGGTCTCTTCCTCGGTTTAAATATCCCAGACTTCGCGCTTCAGCTCTGCGTTCTAGTGGAACTAGCCTGGAGCGTGCTTCGACCTTTACGAAGCCACCTCTCGCTCAAGGCCATTCCGTTGATAGGCGCGGCAGTTTTGGCGGCAGGTGCAGCCCTTTGGCCATTCGCGGGCATCAACGGAATGGATGATCCATCTTCAGCCTGGCATATCATGGTGCAACTGCAACAGACGGCTTCTATATTGAGGATCTTGTTCTTCCTGCTGCTTGCGGCTTGCAGCCATATGCTGTCGCTCGGCTGGCGCGATCGCGAGTTGCAGGTGGCTACTGGCTTCGGATTCTATTCCCTGGTCAGCCTTGCCGTAGCTGTGCTCAACACACACCATGCGACGGCTGTGCGGTTCAAGAATCTGTACTACGCGGTGGCTATCAGCTTTCTGTGCTCACTATTCTATTGGGTTTGGAGCTTTGCGCAGAAGGAAGCCGAGCGCCACGAGTTCACGCCGCAGATGCGCCATACGCTGCTGACGCTGGCCGAGGCCGTCCACGTAACGCGGGCGACACTCACGGAAAATGCAGGGGTTAGTGATTAGGGGTTTGGCGTTAGGCGGGACAAAGGACACCTAGCGGCAACCCCCTACTTCGAAACCTGAGCTCGTTTGTGAACTCTTGCCGCTTTCCAGGTGCTCCCGTCTTCGAACCCGACGTCGAGGATCTCAATCTTCGTCACCGCTTCACCTTCGCACCAATAATAGGCGGTCGGATGGTCACTTTCGAATTGATGGGAAATACCGTGGGGGGCATTCCAATCGAGATTATTTCCAGTGGCGGACTCTTCAGAGCCGTCGTTATTCGATTCGCTGATTCGATAGGAGTAGCTAGTCACCTTTTTGGCCGACTTGTTATGCAGCCGAAAGTGGATCCGGTGGGTCATGACATTGTCTTTGTCCATGAAAACATGGAATTCGACGACTTCTAACGAATAGCTTTGGCCCTTTTGCAAGAGAACTTTGTCGTTCAAGTCCGCGGCACGCTGCTCTGCGGTGAAATGCGACGCCGCGTTGCCGTTGTCGATGGGAGGCGGAGTGAAGTACCACTTGCCTTCATCTCTGTACGCGACGAGGGACATATGCGTCTTGTTTTCATGCGCCCCTTGTCGAAAGGTCGCCTCTCCCACCAGCGTCCACCATCGCCTTCCTGGTGCCGTACTCAAGATCTCTGAACTGAAAGATCTGTCCCACACCTTGTAGTCAAAGGCAATCATAGGGACCCGCTTCATCTCCTCGACAAGGCAGGCACGGTGGGAGGGTGTGTACAGCATGTAATTTCCGCCACGCCGGTATCTTCCCAGCAAGATTGCCACTTGGACCCAGTCGCCGCTGGCTTGCGCTTCAGTGAACGCGTGAACTCTAGAGTCGAGGTCCGAGCGCAAAGCCTCTGGAAACATCCACGGTTTGTCTTCTTGTCCGAACCCAAATGAGTGAAGAAGTGTCCAGACGAGAAGAATCACGAGCAAGCGTCCACAGAAATTGCGGGGCCTGTTCTTCATATGCATACCACCTACTCAACCCGATACAGCTTCAACTTCTCGATGCTGAGTTGCCGGGAGCTGAACCGCCAGCCCTGGCCCTGATCGTTTTCGTCGCCATTCAGGCGGCGGCCGGGAATCCACTTGCCGTCCTGGAAGGTTCCCTCGTCGACTGAGGCAATGCCGGCGCGCTGCCCGGTGCGCGCAGTGATGGCCACGCGAAAGCCCTTGCCCGCGCCGAGAAATTCGTCAGGTCCGATGGGCACAATCAGCCCAAAGCCCGACTCGGCCGCGTGGCCGAATATTTGATCGACCGTCACGTGGAGGGTATAACCATTGACGTTGAAGTCAGTCGACGGATGGTCCTTGTCCACGACAAAGCCGTGGATGTCACCGGCCTGCTGATGCGCGAGGATCAACGGAGTGAGCGTGCCGAGCAATCTGTAGCTGTCGGCGAGCGGCCCCTTGGAATCCACCTCGGCATCGATGCCAAACGGCGAGAAACCCAGGCCCGACTCCTCAGCCAGAGCATAGAAGACATTGGCCGCGCCTACCGCGCCTCCCTGGGCCTCCGGCATGTAGAGTGGGTTGCCGTTGCGATGGTAGCGCTTCGCCCACAGCGCGAAGCGTGCGTCGTAGAGGTCGGGCGCGTAGATGTCGATACTCGATCCGGCGGCCCGCCAGATGTCGACGACCCATGGCTCGGGGCATCCGCTGGGATAGCTGCCCGGCGTATTGTCGTCGCTGTCGGCGAGCCAGGTGTTCACGTACATGGGAATGTCGTAGGCGGCTTTGCCGGCTGCGGTGACGGGCTGGATGAACCGCGCGTAGTTCCAGGCCATGAAGATCTCGTCAGCGCGGGGCGTGTCGCCAAAGACCTCAACCCAAGTGCCTGTCGTCTTGGCTCCATTACGTTCCCACAGCGCGTGCAAGTCGGGATAGAGCGCGTTGCGATGGGATTGGAGATAGCTGGTTAGCTCAGCGGGGACGGCTGAGGCGAAGGCTTTGTTGGCCGCGTCAGAGTGGTCGCGCGTGTCGCCGAGAACACCGACCTCATTCTCAATCTGCATCATCACGACGGTGTGGTCGTGGCTGTCGACCTCCCCATCGACCTCTTTGATGTGGCGCATGAGCGCCGCAAAGGCCCGTGCGTCGGCATCGCGAGTTGCCGAGGCCATCGGCGTAAGAATCTCCACCTCGCTGCCGTGCTCGACGACGCGCGGAAAGCGGTGAGTATCGCGCTTGACCCATACCGGCGCATAGCTCGACATACCATTCTTCCAGCTCGCCAACCAAAGAAAGACAACCCGCTGTTGGTTTTCGCGCGCCTGGGCCAGCAAGCCGTCAACGAGGGCAAAATCATACTTGCCTTCTTCGGGCTCAATCAGCTCCCAGCTCAGCGGAGTGACCACCGAGTTGAGGCCCATTGCTTTCAATTGCGGCCAGATTGGCTTCATGTATTCCAGGCTCGAGGAAGACGAGTTGTGCAGTTCGCCCGAGAGCATAAGGAAGGGCTGGCCATCGACGATGAGCTGGGTGGCAGCGCCGCGCTTTTCAAGGTGAGGAGCGGCGGAGGGCTGGGCTGACGCGACGGATACACCGAGCGTGAACGAGAGCAGCAAAACAAGCAACGCGGAAAGCTGGATTTTCATGACGGGTGGAGGATAGCACACGCCTTTATCTGCGCATCACAATGGAAGCGGAGTCGACACCGGTATGGGAAAACGCGATCCCGGGGAGGATTTGGCGCCTCAGGTAACCTAATTTGGCAGAAGAATGGTCCCGAATTGACCCCGTTTTTGCATCGAATTCAATTCGGTCGGGCAGAACGAAGGTTTAAACCATTTCGCGCTGGTCGACAAGGGGGGAATTGGGTAGTGTTGGTGCGTGGCAATTTTGTCTGTCGATCTCGCGTACCGTCGCTGGGCTGACCTGGGAATTGTCGTCCTTGAGCGAAGGACTGCCGCTCAAATCGCATTGAGACCTGGCGTGAGGCTCCCATTCGGGACGCCCGAGGCCGCGTTCGATCAAACCGGCGCGCAGACAGGCGAGTCGACTATCCATTGCGAGATTCTGCCGTCGCTTGAACCGGACCACGAGCGGGGGCCGGTGGACGCGAATTTGCTCGCGGGTTTCTTGAATCACATGGCGGCGGTGCGCGGCATCCAGGTGATGATGCTCGACGGCCCGCAGGCCTGGAAGTCGCGCGACAACGGCTGCGAGCATGCGCGGGTGAGCGAGAGGCAGTTGAACACGGCAGCGAAGACCGGGCTGCCGGGGATGGTGAAGCCGATCACGTACAGGCCGTTTGCCGAGTTTTGCCTGGACGTATACGACGCGCTGTGCCGGCGCGGATGGCGCAGGCTCGAGACAAGCGAGCAACCCGGCAAGGTGCACGCGCGTGTACTGGTTGAGAGCTACCCCTATGCGGCGTGGAAGGCGCTGGGCCTGAAGCCGCTGCCGAGCAAGAAGCGCGCCAGGGTGAGCGACCTGGCCGAGGCCTATGGAGCGTTGCGGCAGTTGATTCCGTTCACAACGAGCCGGCCGCCCAATCACGATCAGTTACAGGCGATTGTAGGCGGGTTGGCGGGGCTGTCGCTCGAAGCGCGTGATGCGGCGGGCGCGCAGATTGTGGGGACCGCGCCGCGTCGTGAAGATGGACATTGGCGCGAGGGCTTCATCGTGCTGCCGACAACGCGTCTCGCGGCCCCGCCGGCGTGGCTGCAGAGCTATCGCTGGCTCGATTAGACCCGCATAGGATTCTCCGCAAATAAGTAGCGCCGGCCTCCAGGCCGGCTGTCCTGCGGGTCTCCTGACCCGCACATCGCTACTGGCGGCGTGGACGCCGCTCGTGCAGCCGCACTGTAGACCGGCGCTACTAAGCGCTTACTCGCAGCGCAATGCGGTCGTCGGCTCAATAAGCGAGGCTCTACGCGCAGGCAGGTATCCCGCGATAAGCGCAATGACAATCAGCATCGCGATGGCCGCTGACAGGCTCACCGGATCTGCCGGACTGAGACCGTAGAGCAGTCTTACGACAAGGCGATTGCCTGCCAGAGCGATAGGCGCGCCGATCGCGATTCCGATGGCAACCAGCACCAGGATCTCTCGCAGAATGAGCCAGAGAACGGTGGAACGCCGCGCACCGAGCGCCATGCGTACGCCGATCTCGCTGGTGCGCCGGGCAACGGCATAGGACAGAAGCCCGTAGATCCCGATGCAGACCAGAAACGCCGCCAACAATCCGAAGAACGCTGAGAGGCGCGCGATGAGGCGCAGATTGGATGTTGAGTCTTCGACCTGCTCGGTGAGGGTGCCGATGCCGTTGATGAGAATGTTTGGATTGACCTCGGCGACAGCTCGCCGCACCGCCTGAATCACCGGCGCCGCATCGCCCGAGTAACGCACCTCAAAGTTGAAGAGATATTCCACGTGTTGCGAATATGGAAAATACGCAGCGGCCTGCGGGCTTTCCTCGAGTGCGACGTACTTTGCATTCTTGACCACGCCAATTATTTCGATATCGCCGCTGTGCGAAGGGTCGTCGCCCATGCCAAACCTGTGACCGATCGGCGAACTGTTGGGGAAGAACCGGCGGGCCATGGTCTCATTGATGACCGCGACCTTGGGCGAATCGGTCCTGTCGGTCGCATTGAATCCGCGGCCGGTCAAAATGGGCAATCTCCTCGTTGCAAAGAAGCCCTTGCCGACAATGTTGAAGAGCACGTCCTGGCTGTTCTCCGGAGAGCTCGGAACACCTTGCACGCTAATGTCGTTGGACCAGATGCCCTGGTTGAATGCGAAACAGGAAAAGCTATCTGCACGCACGCCCGGAACCGCTTGCACACGATCTTCAATCTGCTGCTGAGTGTTCACGAGGTGCGCATCTGGTGGAATCTGTGCCGCGCCTTCGTCGAGCGAAAAGATCAGGACGTTCTGGCGATCGAAGCCGGTATCGACGCGGATGAGATTGACTAGACTGCGCACGAACAGACTCGCGCCGGCAAGAAGAACCAGCGAAAGCGCGACCTGAGCAACAATGAGAGCGCGCGCCAGGGAGACGGGAGCGGCTGGCGATGCAATGCCACGGCCCTGTTTGAGCGAGCCGGTCAGGTCAAGGCGGGTGACGCGAAGGGCGGGGACCAATCCGAAAAGGAACGCGGTAAGCACCGTGAGGACTACCGTGAATGTGAGCACGTGGAGGTTGGGCTCGACGTGCATCGCTGCCACCTGCGGGCTTGAGGAAGCCGTGACGAGCAGCAAATGGCTGGCGTTCCACGCACACGCGACGCCGATGGCCGAGCCGAACAATGCTATAACGAAACTCTCCGTGAGAAGTTGGCGGATTACGCGCGAACGTGTAGCGCCGATGGCCATGCGCATGGCGAACTCGCGGGAACGCGCCGTGCCCCGAGCCAGCAGCAGGTTGGCCAGATTGGCGCAGGCGATCAGCAGGACGAGGCCGGCGATCGCAGTGAGAATTTTGAGCGGGAGCGAGAATCGCGCGCGAAGCTGCGACAAGCCTCTGGCAGCTGAGGTCAATTCGATCTGCGCATGGGAGATGTCGGCGAGATCTTTTTGCGACGGGGATTGGCCGACGTAATCGCTGCGTAGGATCTGTTTGAAGAGCAGGTTGGTGTTGGCTGTGGCCTGTTCGACCGTGACGCCGGGCTTGAGACGGGCGATCAAGTAGAGCGATTGGAACCACTTGTTTTCGAGGTCGTTCCAACCAGGAGAGATCTGCTTCTCCATCGACAGCGGAATCCAAAGGTCAGGGGACTCGCCGACGGTGGTGCCGAAGAACTCCGGCGGGGCAATGCCGATGATGGTATAGTCGGTGCCTTCGATGCGGTAAGGCCGTTCGAGCACAGCGGGATCGCGTCCGTGGCGCTGCCACCAGGAGTTGCTGGCGACGGCAACCGCACCGCTGCCGGCCACTTGATCGTCGGATTGATTGAGCACGCGGCCCAGTTGCGGATGCACGCCCAGCAGAGAAAAATACGTGCCGGAAACGAGCACGGCGTGAAACACCTCGGGCGCCTGGCCGGCCAGCGAGCCGTGCGTGGAGAACTCCACACTGTCGATGGCTGTGGCGCTGGAGAAGACCTGGTTCTTCTGGCTGAAGGTTCGATAGAAGGGGTAGGAGAAGAGATCCCAACTGCTGTTGGGCAGGCTATTGGTGCTGCCCACCTCTCGGCCGTGCCCGAAGAGCACGAGTTGGCCGGGGTCTGCAACGGGAAGCGATCGCAGCATGATCACGTCGAGCAGGCTGAAGATCGCGGTGTTGGCGCCGATGCCGAGGGCAAGGGAGAGGATGGCGACGAGGGTGAAGCCCGGGCTGGCGGCGAGCATGCGCAGGCTGTAGCGCAAGTCCTGCGCGAGGTTTTGGAGGGCGGTCTCCCAGCCGGCGGAACGGATGCGGTGCTTGACGGCGTTGGCGCTGCCCATCTCAATGCGCGCCGCACGGGCGGCTTGGTCGGGCGACATGCCGGCGCGGCGTTTGGCTTCCGCTGAGGCTTCAAGGAATGCGTCGAGTTCCGCGTCCATCTCGCGTTCTACGCGATTGCCGCCGAAGAGGGTTCGCACGCCGACAAGAAGATTTCCGATCCATCTCATGGCAAACTCCTCTGTTGCAAGACGGCCAGTGCTAGAAGGGCAGCGCTAAGTTTCCAGAATTCGAGCGATGGCAGCCGTCTGCCGGCCCCATGAATCAGTCTCGTCGCGCAGGGCTCTGCGTCCGGCTGCGGTGAGCAAGTAGTACTTGGCTCGACGGTTGTTCTCTGTGGAACGCCATTCGCTCTTGACGCGGCCCGAACGCTCCATGCGAGCCAGCGCGGGCAGCAGCGAGCCAGGATTCACGCGGAACACTCCCTGGCTCACCTGCTCAATGCGCAGGGCCACGCCGTACCCATGCATGGGCTCGAGTGCAAGCGTCTTCAGGATGAGCATCTCCAGAGTCCCCTGCACCATGTCGCCAGATTTCTGCCCCATGGGTCTTTCTCCTCTTGACAGTCAAGATGTACGCCTATTCATCTTGATTGTCAAGAGGAAGAAGCATGCCGCCTTAGTCAAGGGAATATCGTGGTGAATGCGTTGGCCCTTGGAGGGTTGAAAACAGAGCGGGTCGCCTTCAATTAATTGAAGGCGACCCGCTTACTACTGGTGAAAACCTGCGAGAACTACTACGCTGTCGGAGTTGGAGTCTCGGCCGGGGCAGGCGCGGCCGCAGCCGGAGCTGGCTGCGCTGGAGCAGGCTGCGCTTGCGCTGCTGGCCTGGGTCGTTCGGCCCGCTCAGGCGGTGCGGGGGTCTTGGGCCGAGGTGTGCCTTCCTTCTTCGACGGGGCGAGAATCGCGTGGAGGATGGTGCCTTCCATGCGAGGCATGAACTCCACAATGCCGTTGTCGCCGATGTCCTGAATGAGCCGGTTGATGATGGCGTAGCCGAGCTCGCGGTGGGCCATCTGGCGGCCACGGAAGCGGAGGCTGGCCTTCACCTTGTCGCCATCGACCAGGAACCGGACAGCCTGGTTCTTCTTGGTCTGGTAGTCATGCTCGTCGACGGTGACCGAGAACTTGACCTCCTTGACCACGATGACCTTCTGCTTCTTGCGGGCGGCGCGTTCGCTCTTTTCCTTCTCGTAGAGGAAGCGGCCGTAGTCCTGGATGCGGCAGACGGGCGGGACGGCGTTGGGAGAGACCTCGACGAGATCGAGTCCGCGTTCGCGGGCGATCCGGAGTGCCTCAAAAGGTGCCAGGATGCCCATCTGTTCGCCATTCTCGTCGATTACGCGGATTTCGCGTGCGCGGATGCGGTCGTTGATGCGGATAAAAGACTTTGCAGAACGTTTGTCGAGTGCGATGGTGCTCCTCCAGAAGTCGCCGGTGCCTTGTGCGGCGGATGTTGACCATCCGGCAAATCGCGGGCACACGAACGCCCTTTGAGTATAGCACTGGCGCGAATCCGCGGAACACGGGGATTCAGTGGCAAAACAAAGGGGTTGAGCAGGCTGAAGGGGGCTGTGGGAGCCGATTCAGGGTGAGTGGTAGAATCTACCTAGGTAGATGTTTAGGTAGAAAGGTACCTATGGCACTGAGTATTAAGTCCCCTGAAGTCGAGCGCAAAGTGCGAAAGCTGGCTGCGGCAACCGGCCAGTCCATAACCACCGTGGTCTCCCTGGCCGTGGACGAGCAGTTGAAACGGGAAGACCGGAGACGGCTCGTGGACAAGGAGACCGTACTGGCGGAGATTCGCGCTATTGCCCACCATTGCGCTTCCCTGCCCGTCCTGGACGACCGCTCCGAAGACGAGATCATGGGCTGGGATGAGAATGGCCTTCCGTCATGATTGTCGATTCGTCTGCGTTGGTCGCGATCCTGCTGGAAGAGCCGGAAGGGCGACGCTTCGACGTTGCTATTCTTCGAAGCCCTGTCTGCCTGATCTCGTCGACTACCCTCTTTGAAACATCGATGATCCTGCAATCCCGCCGTGGCCGGGACGGAGTAGTCGATCTGGATGGGCTGATCCTGCGATTCGGAATTGAGGTCCTGCCGTTTACCGAATCACAGGCGCTGATCGCGCGCCGGGCCTTTGAGCTTTTCGGTAAAGGCCGTCACCCGGCGGGGCTGAATTTTGGAGACTGCATGTCCTATGCCGCAGCGAAGGAGTCAGGCGAGGAGCTGCTCTTCAAGGGCACGGACTTCGGTCAGACGGACATCGCCATCGCGGCGTATTGAGACTCGGCGTCGGAAGGCTGTCGATCACCGTGACCGGCAGCGCACAGTTGAGCGCTAACGGCTTCGCCATAGGCGCGAGTGGCGCGACAAGCAAACTTCTCATTGTGGAATCCCGCCATGATATTGGTCTAAGGGAAGATCGAATGTGGGCCAAGACCACGCTCGTGGCGCAGTTTCCTGGTTGTCGCTGATCTGCCCGCAGCCGCCCGCGTCATATCTTGCGGCTCGCCACCGTGCCCTCGTCTCCGTCAACCTCGCGGCATTTCCAGCAGGTCAGCCGGCAAAATCAGGGGGTGAGCGAGTAGACTAGCGTCACCTCAGTGTCCACCTCCACCGGTTCGCGGTTCCGAATAAATGGTTTGTAAGTCCATTTCCTGAGCGCGTCCAGGGATGCCTGCTGCAGCTCTCGCGGACCCGCGACTCGTTCAACGCGCAGATTTGAAACATGCCCATCCGTCTGGACCCGAAGCGAGATGATGATGATTCCAGCCAAGTGTACAGACCGGTTTTCGCCAGGGTACCGATAGTCATACTCGGGAAAAGGATGGTGTAGACGCTGCGGTTTTGTCTCTCTTTCGCTCAGCGTTATCACCTTCGCTGGGGACATTGCATCCGGCGGCGGGGTGAACAGGGCTTCGTCAATGGAAGTGATTGCTTCAACCTTCTCAAGTTTCGCGGTGAGCATGGGCTTTGGGGCGGGCGACGAGCCCTCGTATTCTTCGATTACCTCAGGCAAATAGCGGTCTTGAAACCGGACGACGCTGTTTCGTAGGAATTTTGAAATTCCGCCACCCGCAAGCTGAAGACGCAGGATTGGTGATTGTTCATCCGTGCAATAGCTCTCGGTTGAGATAACTTCAGCCGTCAAGCGCGCTTGTATCGCTGAGGCCGGTTCCGTTGTTCGCCGGGGCTGCGACACCGTTACGCATAAAAGCTTTGTTTCACCGACCGATGGCTTCGCTATCTGGAGGTTCGCGGCATCGATCGAATCCTTATCCAATGGAATGGGATTGAGAAACTGATCTACGATCGTCATCAGCTCGGAGGGAGCGCTGTCCGGGCTGCCCGTGCGCCGGATGCCTGCGTCTGTCAGGTACTCGACCTGATTGAAATTGCTTGTTGCGAAGATCCTCTTGTACTTGCTTGGTCCCGCCCAAAACTCCTCAAACGTTCCTTTTGATGAGGGACTGCCGTGCCCATCCATGGATTCAAAACTGATCTTGATGTGCCAAGGCGTCAGATTTGGTCCTGTGAGCCCGTTGGCTTGTGCAGCCAATAAAAGCAGTTCCTTTGGGTCGGGCGGTGATGAGATCGAACCTGGGCTGCCCTGTTGGCAAACCCCCTGTACCCTAAGGCAGAAAATGAAAAGCGGAACGACACACGACCACGCCGCCGAGAATCGAAGGCATTTCAGCATGCCGCATTATAAGCACTACCCAGATGGAAATGCGGTGACGCTATATTCTGGGCGTGTGGTCGCCGGCTCGTAAACTGCCTCAAAGCTGAAGGAGCAAACTGGCACGGAGCAATACGGCCGCTGTAGTCTTGGTGCGCGAACAAAGACGCTGCAAGGGGGACTAGATGCAGAGCAAGCGGACGCTGGGAAGTCGGATGCCAGCAGTTTGTAAGATAAGCGCGTGCCTGAGCCTCGTTATNNAGCATTGAAGCAATCAAAAAGATGGGCGCCGAGAGCAGTTTCGGAGTTGACGCCTCCGACGATCCGGCCGTGTTTACCGATGCGAATCTCAAGCAGTATGCGGCGCTGGTATTCGCCAATAGCAACAATGAGGCGTTTCAAAACGACGACCAGCGGGCGGCGTTCAAGCGGTTCATTCAGGCTGGCGGAGGGTTCGTTGGGCTTCATTCCGCGTCGGGGTCGGAGCGTGAATGGCCATACTACTGGGCGGTGCTGGGCGGCAAGTTCGTGGTGCATCCGAAGATGCAGACCTTCACGGTGACCGTGGCTGATCCAGAATTCCCAGCCACCGAGGGCCTGCCCGCGCAGTTTGAATGGACCGACGAGTGCTACTTTCTCGACCACCTCAGCGCGGACATTCATCCGATTCTGACAACGGACCGCACCAAGCTGGCGGATCTGGAGACGGTGAGCAAGAAGGCAGACGTGGCCACATTTCCTAACCCTCTCCCGCTCGCCTGGTTTCACGAGTTCGACGGCGGACGCGAGTTCTACCTGGCGCTGGGGCACAACAAGGAGGACTACGCGAATCCTGTCCTCTACGGGATCATCCGGAGAGGGATTCTATGGAGCATTCGGGCGCGTTAGGAGCCGTACACAAGCAATAGGCAGCCAGACAAGATTTCGGTAATGGATTGTCCCGGAAAAGACTCTAAGAATGCGTTTACCTGCACAGGGAGCGGGTTTGCGGTGGTCCGACCTCCGCTATACTTGAGGTAGAAGTCTTCCATCCATACGAATTCTTTTTGCCATCATGTCTGCAATCACAGCCCCAGCCCTCCCCGCCGAGACTTTGACCGACGAGAGCCCGGGCGCGCTTCGCCTAATCAGCTTCGTCTACTTCACATTTGTCTGCTACTTGTCGATCGGGCTGCCGCTGGCGGTGCTGCCCCCATATGTGCATTACAAGATGGGTTATAGCGCGGCCCTGGCGGGGCTGGCGGTGAGCATTCAATACATTGCAACGCTTGCGAGCCGGCCATGGGCAGGCCGGATCAGCGATCACGCGGGCGCGAAGGTATCAGTCCTGTGGGGGATGGCGATGTGCTCGGCCAGCGGAGCACTGCTGGTGGGTGCGGCTGCGCTGCATTCAACCCCCTGGATGAGCCTGTTAACCCTGATCGCAAGCCGCCTGGTGCTTGGCGTGGGCGAAAGCCTCGGCTCAACAGGTGCCACGCTGTGGGGAATTACCAGCGCCGGATCGCGCCACACGGCAAGGGTGATTTCATACAACGGAGTCGCGACCTATGGCGGGCTGGCGCTGGGAGCACCGCTTGGCGTAGTGCTCGATCAGCAATGGGGGCTCGGGTCCATCGGCTTTTTGACGATGGTGCTCGGCGCGGTGAGCCTGGTGTTTGCCTGGCGGAAGACGCCGGTCGTGGTGACGCACGGAGTGCATCTGCCCTTCAAGCATGTGCTGGGGCGCGTTGCGCCGCATGGCATGGTGCTGGCGCTTGGCGGCATTGGCTACAGCGTGCTGGCTACCTTCGTCACGCTCTACTACGCGAGCCAGCACTGGAATCCGAATGGTGCAGCGCTTTGTCTGACCGCATTCGGAGTGGCGTTCATTGCTGCGCGACTGCTCTTCATTCGCACCATCGACCGGTTTGGCGGGCTGCAAGTGGCGATTGTCTGCCTGGTCGTGGAGTCGGTGGGCGTGTTACTGATCTGGAGTGCAAATTCGCCGTGGATGGCAAGCGCGGGCGCTGCGCTGGCGGGGTTCGGGTACTCACTGGTGTTTCCGGCGGTCGGCGTGGAGGCGGTGAAACGCGTGCCGATGCGGAGTCGCGGGACGGCGCTGGGGGTGTATACAGCGTTCGCGGATGTTTCGTTCTTCCTCACCGGACCGCTGGCGGGCGCGGTGATCGGCTTCTGGGGATATAGAAGCGTTTTTCTCTATGCGCTCACCATGGTGCTGGCGTCGCTGGGGATTGTGCTGGTGCTGCGACAACTGCAGAGAGGCCAAGTATCAGACCGTCTGTAGAAACTCTCCACTCAGGTAGGAGCTAAAGGCGTCCGCTCGAGCCGCACGCATTTGTTGCTCGTGCTTCAGCAACTCTCTGATGCCCTCGAAGAGCTCTCTGAAATCATTTCCGAAGGTTGCGTCAGCAAACGATTCGCACTCGCTGGGTCGGTCGCCCATGCAGACAACGGGTGTTTGTGACCCGGATGCCCGAATCAGGAAGGCCAATCGCTCCCTGTTTTCGAGAGAGATGGAATCGTCCAGAAGGACAATGTCAAAGTCGCCTGCATGGAATCTGGAAATGGCTTCTTGAATCGTCTGCGCTGGTAGAAAAAAGAGACCTTTGGATCTCCAGAGTATGCTTTCCGCTTCGAGCATCTCCGAATCCACGCCAACTGCAAGAACTACTGTGACCCTCACAGATACCTCCTCTTCGGCGCTTCCTCCTTGCGCGCCATTGAATTTGAGCCTCAATCTTGCTCCAATGATGAGAAGGTAGCGCTCTTTCGACTCACAGAATGTGATTTAGATCACGCTAGTGACGCTAGACAAATCCTCCTGGGGGCGGCGCCCAAGAGGTCAATGGAAACAGCTCTGCTGCCTGATCTCGCTGTGAGAGATTGAGTGATTTCCTGCGAATCAATGGCGATTTGTCAGCCGGAACCCGCCAACAACTCCGCTCACTTCTACGCCATCTGGGTCTTCGCCACGGACTCCAGGCCGCGAGCCTCAATCTCAAACTCGCGAATCTTGTACTTTTGAATCTTGCCGGAAAGTGTGGCTGGAAAATCATCGACGAAGCGGATGTGCTCAGGGACCTTGTAGTACGCGATTTGCCCCTGGCACCAGCCGCGAATTTCTTCCTCTGTCGCTTCCTGTCCCGGCCGCAGCCGCACCCACGCCGCGACAATCTCGCCCAGCCGCGCGTTGGGAATGCCCACCACCTGCACCTCGCCAACCTTGGGATGGGTGTAGAGGAACTCTTCCACTTCGCGCGGATAAATGTTCTCGCCGCCGCGAATGATCACGTCGCGCGACCGGCCCGTCAGGTGCAGGCAGCCGTCCTCCCGCATGATGCCAAGATCGCCGGTTTTAAGCCAGCCGTCAGGTTGAATCACCAGCGCCGTGCCTTCGGGATCGCCGTCATAGCCCTTCATTACTACGAAGCCGCGCGCGCAAATCTCGCCCTGCTCGCCCCTTGGCAACTGCTCGCCCGTCACCGTCGAAATCACCTGGATCTCGGTCTGCGGCATCGCCCGGCCCACGGTGTTCACGCGCACTTCAATCGAATCCCCGGCGTCGCTCATGGTCACCACCGGCGACGTCTCCGTCTGTCCGTAGGCGATCACCAGTTCGCCGATGTGCATCTCGTTCAACACGCGCTTCATCAACTCCACCGGGCATGGCGCGCCGCTCATCATGCCGGTGCGCAAACTTGTGAGGTCGTAGCTCTCAAACTCCGGCAGCCCAAACTCCGCCACATACATTGCCGGAACTCCGTAAACCGATGTAGCGCGCTCCTCATGCACCGCCTCCAGCGTTGCCCGTGCGTCGAAGGTCCAGTTAGGCAGCACAATCGCCGCACCCGAATTCAGCGCGCTCATCGTTCCGATAACGCAGCCGTAGCAATGAAATAGCGGAACCGGCACAACAATCCGATCCTGCTCGGTATAGTGAAATCCCTGCGCCAGAAACTGCCCGTCGTTGACGATGTTGTGGTGAGTCAGCATCACGCCCTTGGGCATGCCGGTAGTGCCGCTGGTGTATTGAATGTTGGCGACATCGTCGACGGCGACGTGATCTGGCAGCTCACCCGGTGCATCCAGCAGCGCTGGCCATTCCTGTCCGTCGAAGTAGATGGTGTGCGCAAGTTCGAGCTCGAGTCCATGCCGTGCCCGGCCCAGGATCTCCTCGTAGTCTGCTCGCTTGTCCTTGTGCCACAGGAACAGCGCCTTCATCCTTGACCGCGTCAGCGTATAGCTCAGCTCATGTGAGCGGTACGCCGGATTCACGTTGACCAGAGACGCTCCGGCACGCGCGCAGCCCATGTGCATCATGATCCACTCGATGCAGTTGGTGGACCATAGCCCTACGCGGTCGCCGCGACGGATGCCCAGTGACCAGAGCCCACGCGCCACTCGATCCGCGGCCTCGCTCAACTCCGCCCATGTCATCCGCTTTTGTTGATGCCGCGAAACCACCGCCAGGCGGTCGGGATAGAGAGTGGCAGTCCGATGCAGCAGACCGCCAACGGTCAGTTCAAGCAGCGGCCGGTCAGGACCGCGCAAATAGCTCAGAGTCGTGGCCATTTCTTCAGTAGGCATGGGACGGGCACGCCAAAGTGTAAGCCCGCATTCTGCCTCCAAGGTGTGATCCACCGCACATTCGAGTCGCAAGAGCGACGAAACCAGGAGACACCCGTAAATCCTGTCAACCCTGAAGCTTGAAATCGCTTGCCCGCGGCGGCTCGCGGCTTCGGCCAACTGCGACCGCAGATGACGATAAGTTCATCCCCGTAGCCCTTGAGAAATCATCGCGATAGGCCGATGAGATATGTGGAGGAAATCTATGAGCCTTTCAGCCATCGGTTCCATTGCCCACGCAGCGAGCCAGCCCCAGATTCAGCAGGCGGCTCCAGCCCCAGCGCCAACCCAGCCACCCCAGGCATCCTTGCAGCCTGACACAGTTTCGCTCAGCGCTGCCGCACAAAAAGCGTCACAAGGCGGGGACCAGGATCACGACGGGGACTCGCATTAACCAATTCGGCGCGCGGATCGATAATCGCGCCCCTCTTGCTTTGCCTGCCCTGCGGTTGAGTTGGTTGAGCAGTTGCCAACTCGCCTGCGGGGAATCTTGCGTGCGAATAGGGTTGCGCTGAGGCATATTGTTGGGCGGTCCTTTCATTTGCCGGTGCCGGCTCCGACATTGACCGTCCGCATTACTGGAACTGGAACCAGTTCACGTTGGAGATGCTTGGAGTGGCTCCGTTAAACACCACATAGAGCGTGTGCTTGCCAGTTGCGCCGGTTACGGGCGCGGTAGCTGTTGTCCACGTCTGCCAGCCGTTGGTGACAGGCAGCGTCACGGTGGCGATGGGTGTGCTGGTCATGTTGTCGAGGTAGAAGGTGGCGGTCCCGCCGTTGCCGGCGCTGGCCGTGCGCACGCTTACCTGGCTCACTGATGCGCCGAAATCTACATTCGAGTAAACGGCATAGGAGCCCTGCGCCAGAAAGCCCAGGTCGTATTCGCCGGTGGTGTCGGAGGTCGACTCGGTCTCGAGATTCGACTCGCTCGAAAAGCTGGAGCCCTGAGTTTGCGCTGTGGCCGCGACCGGAGGAGGAGTCCCGGGCACAGCGCCCGTCCATGTGAATGTTGCGATGGACGTGGCGGGAAGCGTGTAAGAGAAGGACTCGGTGCCCCATTGCACCTGGAAGGTTTGGCTGGTGGATGTGGCGTTCGACGCGACCAGGGCCATTGAGCCGTCGGTGTTCTGGAAAGCCACGCTGGCGATCGCAGGCGTGTTGCTGGAGTAGACGCGCACCGCGCCTGGCAACACGTATTTGCTGTATTGGCCAAGCGTATAGAACTCGATTGTCTTGGTCACCGCGCCAGTCGTGCTGTTAACGGTAACGATCGGCGTGCATGTGTTGCATCCGCCGAGGCCTGCATTCTGCGTAAGGTTGGGGCCAAGCTTTTCGTTCAGCGCCAGGCTCCACTTCACAAACGATTTGCCTGAGTTGCGCAGCACATGCGTGATCTCGAGGATATCGGTGGTGAACTGATCGGCCTGCCAGGTCCCGCCCGAGTGTTCAGTCTCCCAGTTACCGAGGGCCGGGAACTGATTCTGCAGCAGTTGCTGCGCGCCCGTCGCGCCGCCGTAGCCATGCCATGCTGTGCCGGCCATCTGCTGGAGTTGCTGCGGTGTCAATCCGCCAAGGACCGTTTGCGGATACGACGGAGTGTCCCAGTTGTGGTCGTAAGCAAACACCTTGGTGGTGATGTTGTTGCTGGTAAACGCGGGCAGCACGTAGCCCTGCAGCAGCGCAAGCTGCTGGTTGGCGCTCATGCCCATGCTGGGATACGACGTGGTGATATTCAGTGGCTCATTCTGCAGCGAAACGTAGTCGATGGGCACGCCGGCGGCCTGGTAGGCCTGAATGAACTTGACGAAGTAGTTGGCAAAAGCGGTCTCATTCGGCGCCGTCATCAGCAGGCTTCCACCCAGCATGGAGACCGGACTCCCGTTCATTGAGGTCGGGTCCTTCATCCATCCCGGCGAGCTCCAGGGATTGGCCATCAGCTTCATCTGCGGATTCAGCGCCTTGGCCTGCTTGATCAGCGGCAGAATGTAGGCCTGGTCGTGGGCGATGGAGAAGTTGGCCAGGGTAAGATCGGTCGCGCCGACCGTCTGATCGTCGTAGGAGTAGACCGACAGCGCGATATCCGACGCGCCCATGGGAATGCGCATGAAGCTCAGGCCGATGCCGTCGCCATTGGTGGTGAACAGATCGTTAAGCGTTCCGGGCAGCGACGCGGCCGGCTCCACATTCATGAGCAATTGGGCGGCTGAATCGGTGAAAGCCGCGCCGAAGCCTTCGATCGACTGATAGGTCTGCGTGGGATCGACAACGACAGTGTTGGTTCCCGCATCGGCAGTGCTGCCGAGACCAAAGTTGATGGCGGGTTGCACAGCCATTAACTGGGTCTTGTCGTCGGTACTCAGAACCACGGAAACTGCTGGTCCGTTAAGCGTATAGGTGCCGCTCGCGATCGCGCTGTTGGCGTCGCCAGACTCCGTTGCAATCGCCTTGATGGTGGTCGTGGACGGGACGGCTATGGGCATGCCCGCCGTAAAGAGGTTCGACTTGCTCGTGGGCGTGGATCCGTCTGTTGTGTAGTAGATGGATGCTCCGGTAGTGGTGTCGGAGAGGCTTACCGACTGCGCGGAGTTGTAGACCCCGGGCGCGGGCGAGAAAGTCGGCGTGGCAACGACGGGAAGATTGATGGTGTATGTTGCCGAGGCGACGTTGCTGTTCAGATAACTCGGAGGCTCAGCGGCGATCGCATTGATCGTGGTGGTGGCTGAGACTTGGATTGGAGTGGCAGCCGAATAAAGAGTCGACGTGTTGGTTGGCGTGGATCCGTCAAGGGTGTAATAGATGGACGCGCCGGCGGTGGTGGAGGTCAGGGTCACCGACTGCACCGCCGTATATGTGCCACCAGCCGGAGAGAAGGTGGGTGTTGCGGCCTGTTGAGCCGGAGGCGTGTTGTTTCCTCTGCCATTGCTGCCTCCGCTCCCGCAACCTGCGATGCACAACACTACGAAACCAATTGCAAGAATACTTCCGCGCATATTCATATTGACCCTTCCGGCCCTGACGCCTTGCCCCAGATACAACCCCACGGACATACACAAAACACCGCAGGGATTTTCCCGATTTCGAGCACTCATCAAAGTACCACAAAGGTGCGTGGGCAAAACGGCAGTCGCCATCACACGATGAACTCGCTGCACATCCCGTGTCTCCAGGAGAAATACTCCTCCAAACGCACAACGGCCAGCCCCAAGGCTGGCCGATATGTTTGGAATTGAGGAAGAAGCAACGAATTGATCGAACTAAGCCAGCTTTTACTTCTCAGGCTCGTTTTCCCGCTCGCTCTTCCAGTTGATTAGATCGCCCAGAGTGGTGGTTCCGCTGGAGACCGGAGCCTTGTGGCCGTGGCTGCCGCCGCGGGGCTCGCGCTCCGCTTTGTACTCCTGAACCTCGGCGCGACTGGCCTCCTGGCCGTTGACAGCACGGAGACTGAGTCCCACCTTCTTCTCTTCGACGTTGATCTTGATGATCTTGAACTCGTGCTCCATGCCGGTTTCCAGGCTGGAGTGGCCAGCTTCACCCTCACCAGCTTCGGAGACATGGCAGAGTCCTTCGACGCCCTCGGCGATTTCAACGAACGCGCCAAACTGGGCGGTGCGCAGAACCTTGCCGTGGACTACGTCGCCTACGCGGTGCGAAGCGAAGAAGCTCTCCCAGACATCGGGTTGGAGCTGCTTGATGCCGAGCGAGAGGCGGCGATTCTGCGGCTCGACGCCGAGAACAACTGCCTTCACTTTTTCGCCTTTCTTCACGACTTCAGACGGGTGCTTGACGCGCTTGGTCCAGCTCAGGTTTGAAACGTGAACCAGGCCGTCGATGCCGTCTTCAATCTCAATGAATGCGCCGAAGTCGGTTAGGTTGCGAACGCGTCCTTCAACAACTGTGCCGGTGGGATAACGCTCAGTGAGGTTCTCCCATGGATTCTCGAGAAGCTGCTTCATGCCGAGCGAGATGCGGCGGTCAGCGGGGTTCACGCTGAGGACCACGGTCTCAACCTCGTCGCCAGGCTTGACCAGCTTGGAGGGGTGCTTGAGCCGCTTGGACCAGGTCATCTCAGAGAGATGCACAAGCCCTTCGATGCCCTGCTCGAGCTCGACGAACGCGCCGTAGTCAGTGACCGATAGAACCCGGCCCTTGACGCGTGCGCCCACCGGATACCGCTCAGAGGCGTCGAGCCATGGATCAGGCGTGAGCTGCTTGAAGCCGAGCGAAACGCGCTGCTTCTCTTTGTCGAACTTGAGCACCTTAACCTGGATCTCGTCGCCAACGTTGACCAGATCGCGGGGGTGAGTGAGGCGTCCCCAGCTCATGTCGGTGATGTGAAGCAGGCCATCGATGCCGCCCAGGTCGACGAACGCACCGTAGTCGGTGAGGTTCTTGACCGTGCCGGTGAGGATGGCGTCTTCGCCGAGCTGCTCGAGGGTGGTGGAGCGCTTGGAGTTCTGTTCTTCTTCGAGAATCTCCTTGCGGCTGACCACAACGTTGCCGCGCTTCTTGTTCAGCTTGATAACGCGGACTTCGATCTTCTGGCCGAGATAGCCGTCGAGGTTGCGCACCGGGCGAATCTCAAGCTGAGAGCCGGGCAGGAAAGCCTTGAGCCCAATGTCGACGGTGAGCCCACCCTTGACGCGGCTCACCACTGTGCCGATCACGGGAGTCTTGTCGTTGGCGGCCTTCTCAATTTCATCCCACACGCGCAGGCGCTGTGCCTTTTCGTAGCTGGCCAGGTATCCGCCCTCGGGCTCTTCGCGCTCGATGACCACTTCAATCACGTCGCCGGCGTTGAACTTCACGGCGCCCGTGTGATCGACGACCTGATCGAGGGGAACCAGCCCCTCGGACTTGAGACCCACGTCGACGACGAGGTGCTTGTCAGTTGCCTTGATGACCGTTGCTGAAACGACTTTGTCACCGTAGGCTTCGACAGCGGCGGCTTCAGCAGCCTGCTCGCGTTCGAAGGCGGCCAGCGCAGCGGAGAAGTCATCCATGGACTCAAGGCCCTGGGTCTCGTGCGCGGCTTCGTGGGCTACGGGGGTGGTATCGGCGTCCAGGGCAGCAGGCGCAACTGGTGCGGCAAGCTCAACTTCGGCGGGGTTGGACGTGGATTCGGGCGACGGCTGCTCTTGCTCCGTCGCAGTCTCAAGCGTGGGAAGTTCCAATTCTGTATTCAGGGTTATGCTCTCGGTTTCGGGATTGAGGACGTTTGCCATTGGCTGCTCCGGAGTTGCTTGCTCCCGCGACATCTAACACGCCGCTGGGATCGGCTCACGCTCTCTCTCCCGAAGCGGGGCGAGAAGCGCAAAGCCTTTAAACCGCGTCTTCCGTCGTGCGGTATTTGAGTACCATGAGTGCGTCCATGAGAGACAGTTTTCCCAGCCTTTTGGGCTGGGAAAATCGAGACTGGTCTCGTTGGGATACACCCGGCAGGCAAACCCATGCTGAAGGGCGGTCGCAGCCCACACGCGAAAAATACGCAGTAGGCTACGCTCACGAGTGTAGCAACCCCAGCTTTCCCGCGTCAATCCAACAGCTTGGCGATAACGGCTTGTCCCCGCGCTGCAACCGAATATACACATACAGCGGCGGAAAGCAAGATGCGGAACGAATGGACTTAGCGGGACGGGTTGACGCAGTTGCGGTGCAAACGTGCGACTTGGGCGTGGAAAGAGGGCGGGCGACTGAGGGAAGCCCAAGGCTTCATTTGATGCCTGCCCCTCTGCCCTCGCCTGCCCTTCTATAATCGCTTGCCATGGATCATCTTTGGACTCCGTGGCGCTATGCCTATGTAACGTCGGCCGACGACAGCAAGCGCGGAGGCGTGGCGAAGAAGCTGGAAGCGTGGCCGGGAGACCTGGGTTGCGTCTTCTGCAACCTGGTCGCATCAGTGGACTACGCAATCGCGAACGGCATGAGTGCGGACGAGGCCGAAGGCGCAGCGGGAATCGTCTTTCGCGGAAAAACATGCTTCGTGTGCCTCAATGCGTTTCCATATACAAGCGGCCACCTCATGGTGATGCCCTACGCGCATCTCGACCGACTGGCGGCGTTGCCAGTGGAGACGGCGCACGAGCTGATCGACCTTGCGCAGAGAACCGAGCGCGTACTCGAGACGGCGTACACACCGCAAGGGTTCAACTTCGGGCTCAACGTGGGCAAGGCCGGTGGCGCGGGCGTTGCCGGACATCTGCATCTGCATGCCATGCCGCGTTGGGTGGGCGACACAAACTTCATGACGACGGTGGGCGAGACGCGCGTGCTGCCGGAAGATCTTCAGACGACATGGAAGCGGCTAAGAGAGGGTTTTGCCAAGTGAAGAAGATCGTTCTACTTTTTTCCGGTCTTTGTCTTTCGCTTTCATTCTTTGGGTGCGGCGGTGGCGGAGGAACCACAACGCCGGTAGCTCCGGTGACGCCCGTCGTAACGAGCAGCATTGCGCTTCAGCTTTCCAGCCCCACACTGACTGTGCCCGAAGCTTCGAGCGCCAGCAGCAACGTCACCGTGACTCGCACCGGAACCACGGGGAGCGTCACGTTCAGCCAGACCGGGCTTCCTGCGGGCGCCACCATCTCCTACCTGCACCCCGGAACCACAAACAGCGGCGAGATCGCCGTGATCGCAAATAACGCGGCTGCCGGCACCTACTCAATGGCCCTGCGGGCATCCGACGGAGCCAACACCACTTCGTCGCCCATCAGCCTCGCCGTCACGGCCGCCGCCCAGACTCCCGATCCTTATGCGTGGACTTCGACCGGCCCGCTCATCACAGCCATCCCCAACACCACACATCCGATCGTCTCGGTCAAAGATCCAACCGCAGTCTTCTACAACAATCAGTGGCTCGTTTACGCAACCACGGCAGACACCTCAGGCAACTGGAATATGGTCTACCTGAGCTTCCCTGACTGGAATCATGCCGCCGCGGCCCAGCCCTACTACATGGACGCCACGCCCGGCCTGAGCGGCTACCACTGCGCGCCGGAGCTCTTCTATTTCGCTCCACAGAACAAGTGGTATTTGATCTATCAGTCCGGGCCGCCGACATACTCCACGGCCGCCGACCCCACGCAGCCGCAGACCTGGACGGCGCCACAGTACTTCTTTGCCAGCCAGCCTGCGAACGTGAGCAACTGGCTCGATTTCTGGGTCATCTGCGACTCGGCCAACTGCTACATGTTCTTCAGCGACGATGGCGGCGATCTTTATCGAAGCCAGACCACCGTCGCCAACTTCCCCAACGGGTTCAGCGCGCCACAGATCGTCATGCAGGCCACCACTGCCGGAGATCTGTTCGAAGCCGCCCGCTTCTATAGCCTCAAGGGATCCAACCAGTACCTGGCTATCGACGAGGCCATGGGCGGCAACTCCGGCCACCGCTACTTCCGCGCCTTCCTGGCCGACAGCCTGGATGGCATTTGGACCCCGGTAACCGGCGCCAACAACTTTGCCACGCCGTTTCTCGGCTCCAACGATGTGTCCTTCGCCAGTGGTGCTCCGACCTGGACCCTGGACTTCAGCCACGGCGAGGTCCTGCGCACCGGCTACGACGAATTGCTCCAGATCGACCCCAATAATCTGCAGTTCCTCTACCAGGGAGCCAACCCCGCTGCAAACGCACCCAACTACAGCCAGATTCCGTGGCAACTTGGGCTGGCGACGGCAAACAGCAATTAAGGGATGAATTCGACGTCGTGCGTCGCCGCATGATCGGGGTCATAACCGGCTACAAATCCTGCGACCGGAAACCTACTGCTCGTTTGCCTCTTCTCCATCTGCGAGCAGGAGGTCGGATTCGAGTTCATCTTCCTCGGCCATCTCCAAAACGCGAGGCGCGATCCTCTTTGCGGACTTTTCTCCAAGTTTGCCGAGCAAGTCCGCCTGGCTCACAAGATTTCCTCTTCCGGATGTCAGCCGTTTAATCGCGTCATTGTGGCTTTCTTCGGCGTTCCTGATCTCGACCCCGGCTCTCAGGATTGCTGTCCGCATCTTCTCGAGTTCATCTACAAATCGTGTGAACTCCTCAAATAGAAGGCGGGCGCGATGACCTATCTGCTTGAGCGATTTTGCCCGATCCTCATTCCTCCACAGATCGTCGACGATCTTGGCGATGTGGAGAATCGTCGTTGGACCCGCGATGAGCACGCGCTTTTTGTAACCATCGGTAATCAGTTTTGGGTCCCTCTGCACCGCAAGCAAATAGGCTGCCTCAATAGGCGCAAAAAGAACGACATAGTCTGGCGACCGTTCACCAAGCAATTCTTGATAGTTCTTTGACGCTAGCCCTTGCATGTGCCGCCTAATGCTGTCGAGCATCGCATCGAGCGCCTTCTGTCGTGTCGCTTCGTCGGTGGCCGCCACATAATCCTTGTGGGCTGTCAGCGTCACCTTGGAGTCAATAACCAGCGACCTGCCCTCCGGAAAACGCATGACAACGTCCGTTCGTCTGCGCTCTTCGCGAAGGCCGTCCTCACCGTCCACGTCGAACGTCTGCTGATAGGTGTAGTGGAGCCCTCGCTTGAGGCCGCAGTCCTCGAGGATGTCGAGCAGAACCAATTCGCCCCAATGACCTTGTTCGCTTGTGTCGCGTGTCAGGGCGTTGGCCAATGCATGGGCCTCGGCACTGAGTTGGTCGTTGAGATCTCGCAAGTTCTTCAGCTCAGACTTCAATTCCGTGCGGCCAACTAGGTTCTCTCGCTCAGCCTTCTCAACCTTCTCGCGAAAATCCCTTAACTGCTCTCTAAGTGGGTTAATCAGCGTTCCCAATTCGGTCTTGTTTGTTTCCGAGAACGCAGTGGATTTCTTCTCAAGAATGTCCCCAGCGAGAGTCTGAAAATGGTTGGCGAGGGTCTTTTCCGCGGCCTGAAGCAGAGCGAGCTTTTCGGGAAGGTTCTCACGCTCGCTCCTAAGTTCGGCTTCGAGCTCTTTGACCCGAGCTGCCAGATTCCTCTCGACGGCAGTCTTGGCGTCCAGATCCTCTCGCAGCCGGTCGCGGTCAGCGGCCAACTGCCCGATTTGCTTGTCCCGCTCTGCGGCCAGGGATTCAAACCCGGCCCGCGCTGCCGACTCTGCCTGAACGCGATCGAGATTAGACCGAAGCGCCACCAGTTCAGATGCCTGCCTGGCTTCGTTCGCACGCAACTGCTCAAGCTGTGCCTCGGATTGGGCGCGGCCCTGGCGAAGTCCCAACCAGAGGCCAACAAAAAAAACGGCCACGGAAACAAGAGCTAAAAGGATGGCGGAGCTACCCACGGCAATATTCCTCTTCGCCTAATGTACGCCTCCCGGTTGTGCAAATGCAGGCCAAAAACCGCCGGAGCCCCACCCGTGTAACTGGGCTGTGCAATCGAGCGGAAAACCCGGGCAATTGGGCACTTCCCTGCCCAGTCTTTCGTCCCGGCTCGGACTGTTTGCCTTCCGCCCTAGACCATCCTCCGTCCCGGTATGCAGGGCCGTACCCTCTGATAGACTTGGAGTTTCGGGGCCATGCGCGTTTTTTCCTGCGCAGTGGTTGTGTTCCTGTGCCGTGGGCAGGTATCGTAGGCTGGCGGATGGGGAATCGCATCGCACCCCGTGAAGAAATTTCAGGTATTGAATTCAAGTTTTTGAGATCAAAGAGGAGAAGCACGCATGGCAGTGGAAGAGAAGGTAAAGCAGATCATCGTTGAGCAGTTGCAGGTGGACGAAGCGGAAGTGACGCCCGGAGCGAGCTTTCAGGAAGACCTGGGCGCGGACTCGCTCGACGTTGTTGAACTCGTGATGCAGTTTGAAGAGGCGTTCGACCTTGAGATTCCCGACGAAGACGCCGANNAGATCAAGACCGTCAAGGACGCGATCGACTACATCGAGAAGAACGCGAAAGGCAGCAAATAACCCTTGACCCAGGCATCGCCCCGCAGAGTCGTCATCACCGGTCTTGGCCTGATGTGTGGTGTGGGCAACACCGCACCCGAGGTGTGGCAGCAACTCCTGGCCGGCGCCAGCGGCATGGCGCCTATTCAGGGGTTTGACACCACGGGCTTCCCTGTCACTTTCGGGGCCGAGGTCAAGAACTTCGATCCGCTGAACTTTGTGGAGAAGAAAGAGGCCCGCAAGATGGGCCGCTTTACCCACTACGCTTTCGCGGCGACGCAGGAAGCAATGGCGCAGTCGGGGCTGGCGATTACTCCGGACAACTGCGACCGCGTCGGTGTATTCATCGGCTCGGGCATCGGCGGCTTTGAAGTGATTGAGCGAGAGCACTCCATTCTGCTCGAGAGCGGTCCTCGCCGAATCTCTCCATTCTTTATCCCGGCGGCTATTGTGAATATGGCTGCGGGCAATATCAGTATTCGTTACGGAGCCAGGGGACCTATCTCTGCGACGGCGACCGCCTGCGCCACTTCAGCCAACTCCATTGGCGACGCGGCTCGGATGATCGAGCACGGCGATGCGGACGTGATGATTGCGGGCGGAGCCGAAGCCGCTGTAACGCCGCTTTCGGTGGGTGGATTTGCCGCGATGCGCGCACTGAGCGCACGCAACGACGACCCCACCAAGGCAAGCCGTCCGTTCGACAAGGATCGCGACGGGTTTGTCATCGGCGAGGGCGCCGGCATCCTGATTCTGGAAGAGCTGGAGTTTGCCAAAGCGCGCGGCGCAAAAATTCTGGCCGAGATCATCGGCTACGGCATGAGCGCCGATGCCTACCACATGACCGGCATTGCACCGGAAGGCGCGGGCGCGCAGCGCAGTATGAGAGCCGCGCTGAAAGATGCGGGCATTGCTCCGGAAGCAGTGGGCTACATTAATGCGCACGCCACTTCAACGCCGGCCGGCGACGGCAACGAGTCCAGAGCGATCGAGCTGGTGTTTGGCGAGCACGCCCTGAGCCACAGGCTGAAGATCTCGGGAACAAAGTCGATGACCGGACATCTGCTGGGTGGCGCTGGCGGCCTTGAGGCAGGCATCAGCGTGCTGGCCTTGCAGCACCAGATGCTGCCGCCGACCATCAACCTCGACAATCCCGACCCCGAGTGCCGGTTGGACTACGTGCCGAACAAGGCCGTGCCGCTCAGCTTCGATATTGCGCTGTCAAACTCCTTCGGCTTCGGCGGAATCAACGCCACGCTGATCATGCGACGCTGGGACGAATAAGAGCAGAACAAATCTGCCCTGGAAACAAACAGCGTGAGTCCTGTCCGGATGCTCGCAACCTACCTCCACAATTCATTGCCGTTGATTCGCGATCGATGCTCCGCTATCGGTGGTCGCAATTCTTCAGGTGAGACAGAGTACATCCTACCTGAGATAAGATACAAAGGTGGCAACGGGTGGACTCCGCTCGAAATTCGAAAGCAAGACCGGCGAAAGTCACCTACGAAAGTGCGGTTATTCGCTGTCTCGCGGGGGACGGAGTGATTCGTGTTGAGGTATGGAAGGACGTTAAAGGCAAGGTTGCCCGCTACAACCTGGCCTTCATGAACTTCCATTTGTTTGCCAAAGACAACGGGCGGGTGCTCGGCTACGATACAGCGCACAGTGCCCTGCACCGTCATTTCGCAGGGGCTGTCGAGTCGATCGAAGACGCTCCTTATGATGTGATCTACGACCGCTTTATCGAAGAAGTCCAGGAACTTAAGAGACGGAGGCCTTTGTGAAACTGAAGGTCTACACCGATGGATTCAATGGGTTTGTCAAACGTGGAAGAGAGCGTGCCAAGGCGATCACCGCAGGGCTTCCTTTTCCTCCGTCGCGCGGAATCACCTTCGAAAGCCCGGCAGAGATGGTTCGCCTTCTGACGCCGGCCCGGCTGGATTTGTTCGATGCGGTCAAGAAGCAGACGGTCTCAATTCGGGACTTGGCAGCGAAACTGGGCCGCGACGTGAGTGCCGTGCGCCGCGATGTCAGCGCTGGAGAAATTCGGCATCGTCCAGTCGCAGCACGTGGTGAATCCCGGTCACGGGCGGGTACGCGTCGTTTCCGCCCCGGCAAAGGTCTCGATTTCCGCAGAGCTTTGAGCCGCAAGACTGGACGGCAAGCCGTCTAGATGCAAACAGCGCGAATCCTATCGGATTCGCGCTGTTTGCGTTTGAGCGGTTCATGCGGCTCAGCCGGTGATAGCTGCGTAGCCAACACCAATCAGCACAATGATGGCCCACCAGCCGAAGACGGCAATGTAGCCGGATGTACGCTTGACGCCCGCCACGATCGAAATTCCGATTCCGGTCAAAATCAATGACCAGATCGTAATGACGTCGAGAGAGGTGGCGAGTGAATAGAGCGCCTTGTTGGTTTCCATTGGGTTCAGGAAGGCGCCGATGTTGGTCGGAGCGAAGTTCTTGAGGTCAAAGGTCTCCGGAGTGTTGGTGAGAAAGATGACGACCGCCCCCAGCAGCGATTTGATGATCGCAGGCAGACTGGCGTAGAACCACACTGCGAAGACNNGCGACCACGATCAGAACGAGAATGGGGCTGGCGGCGAATGATCCCTCCATCGCGTATGTGGTGAACTTCATCGCGGTTTCGCGCTGCTCGGCGGGCATGTTGGCCATGCGCTCTTCTGACTTGGGGTCCATCCGCATGGTGTTGTCCACCACCTGGCCCCAGCCGATCTTCATCGTGATCGCGGCGAAGAGAATGTAGGAGACTACAGTGATCAGGATGAAGGGCATCCACCAGCTCTTGTTGCCGCGTTTGATGTCTTCGAAAGTCTTGGAGGGCGCCGTAAAGGTGTCGATTACGCGCTCCATTTGAGAAAGACCGGGTGCCTGCGCATTGGGCTCGGCAATAGGTTGAACTTCCATTTCGCTCATGATTCCGCCTCTCGAGTTCGCGTTCGGATGGGACAAACTTCTGGTGCAAGCTGCGTGGAGTTGCAAGGTCGAACAGTTGCATTGTCTTCGTGGAGCGGCCCAGGGTCAACAGGGTTCGTTCCCACCAGAAGAAGGAAGTGATCTTGCCCGAAATTGTACCCCTGATACCACGGAAACGCACAATCAATTTAGGGTTGCAGCAATGGGCGGCCCTTGACCGTTTAAGCGGCTGAAGGTCAGGCGGGAAGCGCTCGGCTGCGCCGCGAAACCGCGTGCCTCGAGCGGCGAACTTTGGCGCGGGTCCGCTTGGTCCCCTGCCTGCTTGCCGGCACTCTTGCCGAACCGTCAACCTGTGCAGCGGAATCGCTCTCCGGGAGCGCGGGTGTTTCGGCGGAGTCGGCCGCCTCAGCAGGCGGTGCGAGGGTGGGGGTTGCTCCGGTGTAGCTCTTGTAGACCGTGATGTGGAAGCACCGCTGCCGGAACTCCTCTTCCACGTCAAGTTTGCCCGCATTCTCAAGAGCAAGCAGCGAAGTGCGCATCCACGAGATTTCATCGCGGGTCATGCCGGTTTTGGCAATGTCGATGGTGGCGCCGGTGAGGTGGGGGCTGGCGATGTCGCCCTCGGCGGCGGCGGCGTTGCCGTTGATTCGCTCCAGCTTCTTCTGGTAAGCGACGGTGCGGACGGCAGAGCTGACCTCGAGCGGGTGTTGAAAGCGGGTCGCGTGCTCGCGGGCAAGGTCGGCGAGGAACTGTGCGGTCCATGGCCGGCAGTAGCGGTGAGTCTCGGGCAGATCCTGGTTGATGCCGAGATCCGCTGAAGTAGGGACCGGCACGAGGAAGTTGTGGGCGATGCGATCCTGCAGATCGTCCTCATCCTGAATGCGCTCAAGGCCGTCTTCATCCTCGGATTTCACGTTCTGGCGTTCGAGAGACGCTAAGGACCCACGCAGCGGAGCGGGAAGACCAAGATCGCCGCGGTGCAGCGAAACCTCTTCAATGGCAGGGGCGGGCGACAAGGCCAGTTCCCTTTCCCGATGACGACGGCTCATGCGGAGATGGCTGCGGCTGCCGAGAACGGCGGTGCGGGCCTGGGCTCTGTGTCTAACTGAGAGGGGTTTGACTGTCCCGCTGCCTTCAGAACTGGCACTCGTCGTCCGGCTGCGGGACCTGTCCAGTGCCAGGCTGTGCGATTTCTCGTGGGTTGCGGATAGGCGAGTTCTTGTGCGCAGGGGCATTGCTGAATTTGCCGCGCGGCTTTTCGATGTTCGAAGGGATGCACCGTGGCGCGAGGCTGGGGAAGCGGCATTGGCTGCGGCGGCAACAGGCGCAGAATGAGCGGCCTTGCCCGGTTTGGCAGCAGACTTGCTCGATTTGTGCGTGGACCTGTTTGATTTGGCAGCAGAGGCTGGGGCCAGCGCGCCGTCGGATAAGAGGACGCCGAGTACAAGAACCATGAGGGCGGTCCGGCGCATGAGAGGGGTGCGGAGAATCCAGAGCATCTTTAGTGTAAGACGTTTCAAGTCGCGTTCCGAGTGCCTGCAATGGTGCACAAAGGTCTGATAACGGCTGTTACAGGCGAGCGCTCGTTGAAATTGAATGCGGTATATACTTTTGATAGAGATTCCTTAACGGTTGTTTCGGGAGGGCCAATTGCCGGCAAAGACGGAAGCGAAGAAAAAAACGACCGATGCGAAGCTGTTCTGGAACGGCCGCAGCCAGGCTGTGCGCCTGCCCAAAGAATTCCGGTTTGAAGGCGATCGTGTAAGGGTAACCCGAATGGGCGCGGGCGTGCTGCTGGAGCCTGTGCCGGCGGAGAAGAAGGAAACGGTGGAGGAGTGGTTTGCGCGAATGGATGCGATGGGAGCGGACCCTCTTTTTCCCGAAGGGCGGAAACAGAATCTTGCGCCTATTCGTGAGTACTTCAAGTGAGCTACCTGCTGGACACGAACGTCTGCATTGCGCTCATCAATGGGAAATCTGACCAAGTCCGCCAGCATTACGCTCAAGCAACGCGCCGCAATGCTGAGCTCTTCACCTCCCCCATTGTTGCCCATGAGCTTTGGTACGGAGTTGCAAAGAGTGACCGCGTTCCACAAAACTCCAACCGTCTTGCGACCTTTCTGGGGCGTGACGTTGTGCTTCTCGGCTACACCAATCAAGATTCGCGGGCGGCAGGCGAGATTCGCGCGGAGCTGGAACGGCAGGGCACGCGGATTGGCGAATATGACACGCTCATCGCCGGTCAGGCGTTCGCCAGGAATCTGATCCTCGTCACCGCAAATACGAGTGAGTTCGCGCGTGTGAAGGGGCTGATCGTGGAGGATTGGACGGTATGAGCGATATAGACGAGTCGAAGTTCGACTACACCTATGTGCCGGAGCACCTGAAGGAAAGGGTCAAGAACCACAAGAGCCTTTCCTTCAGCGAGCGGTTCAATTTGATCGCAGAGCTCAGCGAAGCGGCCTGGGCGAAGATCGGCGCTGTGCGCGATCCGAATAAGCCGATGGATAAGACGATTCGGAAGGTTGAGCGCTCGGAGAAATAAGACGGCCTCTGAAAACTGCTTCCTCAGCCCGTCGGAAATCGCGCTACAATTCGACTATGCCGCACACCTACGAAGAGGTCCGCCAATTTGCCCACGAGTTGCCCGAAGAACAGCAGATTCTTCTAGCGAACTCGCTGTGGGAAAGCGCTTTTGCGGGCGAGGCAGAGGCCAGCGATGCCGAGATTGCCGAAGCCTGGGATGCGGAGATTGCCCAGCGTGTTGGGGAGATCAAGGCCGGGACCGCAGTGACCTATTCATTGCAAGAGGTTGAGGCGGATTTGCGGGCTATTGTCGGCCCGTGAAGGCTTTACGAATTCACGAAGCCGCGCGCCGCGAGGCCAATCAGGCAACTGCCTGGTACTCCAAGCGAAGCGTTCCCGCAGCGCGGAGGTTTCGCGATGAGTTGCTGGCCGGGTTTGCCCGCGCTGCAACCTCTCCACTGCAGTACCCGTCCTATCTCCACGGAACTCGCCGCGTTTTGCTCAAGAAGTTTCCCTTCTTCATTGTGTTTCTAGACTGGCAGGACGAGATATATATCGTCGCCGTGGCCCATGCCAAGCGGCGGCCTGGATACTGGGTACGACGAGTCGGAACTTAGAGGCGTTCCCGTGGTTCAGGAGCGAGGTGCGAGGCACTCGGCACCCGTTCATGAATATAATTGTGCGGGACGGGAACTGTTGGGGCACCAACCTTGACGGAGTAGCTCCGGCAAAAGGGAGAGATGAAACTCGTCTACTTATTGGCGGTTCTCATTTCGATATCGTGTGCAAGCTTTGCACAGTCAGCGCGTGACATTGCTCGCGTTGCCTTCAAATCTGTTGTCCTATTGGAGATGAATGATTCGAATGGACAGCCGCTCAGCCTTGGCAGCGGCTTTTTCGTTTCGGCTGGCGTCATCGCAACGAACGCGCATGTCATCGAGGGGGCTTCCGGCGGGACGGCGAGGCTCGTCGGCGACAGTCGCACGATGCAAATATCTGGAACTGTCGCCGTTGACCGCCATGCGGACTTGGCTCTCCTGAAAGTCGACAGCCCGGCTCCGCCCCTAGCTCTTGGCCCAAACGCGAATCCTACTGTAGGCGATGACGTTTACGTTGTTGGAAACCCGCTTGGGCTTGAAGGAACTTTTTCGGTTGGGATCATAAGTGGGGTGAGGCGCGTTGAAGCGGACTCAATTCTCCAGATGACAGCACCGATTTCCCCAGGGAGCAGCGGCGGCCCGGTGATGAACAACTCCGGCGCGGTAATCGGTATTTCGGTAGCTACATTCCGAGATGGGCAGAATCTGAATCTCGCTGTTCCAGTAAGTTACCTCTCAAAGTTGATGGCTGCGCCGCTGAAGGGCATCGCTCCGCTTGGAGACCGGGGAAACGTCAGTCAATCTAGGGGGTCCATGCTCGAAGGAGTCGGCACCAAAACTGAGAAGGGCGTTGTGATCAGTGACTTTCATCTGGACGTCGGGGACCCGGCCAACTACAACTATCCCGACGCCGGGAAATATGAGTTCAGGCTGACCAATAAGCTGCCAGTGGAAATATGCCATCTTGAGCTCCGGATTCTTTACTACGACTCGGCGGGCGCCCTCATGGACTTCGAAGACCCCTTTATGGCTATGCATGACGTTTCCATCCCTCCCGGGCTGGCCCGAACAATCCTCAGCTATGGCGGAATTGGCCAAGGGGCCAGCGAGCAGTCCAAACACGCCGCCAAGTACTATTACAATGCGAGTGTGGCCCCAAAAATCGAGGTCAGGGCAATAAACTTCGAAACCGAACATTGTGAGTAGCGGCCGTAAAGAAGAGACCTAAATCTGGGCCGATCCGATCCCTCTCAGTTTTCACAACCTGGGTCGATTGTTATTGCGGAGCCGCCGCGGCAGTGCCATCCTGTCGTTGAGGTGTGCGTATGGCTCGAAATCTTTCGAAGAGGCTCTTCATCGTAACTAGGGGGATGAATCTGAATGAGACCACTAGTCCAATGCGACCAGATCAGAGAGGATTCGCATATGTACCCCTGGGCGATCCTGTCGAGATTGAAATAGACACTGTCCCGTACACGGTGGCCCGAAGTGCTTTTCAAGGTTGCACAAAGTGGCAGGATTCGGCTTGAGTTAGACAGAATTCCGAGGCCTTGACTCAGGGGCTCCAGGAATCAGCTAGTCGGTCCCTTTACAGCAACGTCGGCTCGTCGTCCTTCAGCTCTTCGGGCGGGATAATGACCGCGGCCGCGACCTTGTCTTCCGGTTCGAGATTGAGCAGGCGAACGCCCTGTGTGGCGCGGCCTGCGGCACGAATCGTCTTGGTATCGATGCGGATGATCTTGCCCCACTGGCTGATGACCATGAGCTCGGAGATGTCGTCGACAAGCTGAATGGAAGTGACGCGGCCAATGCGCGGCGTGACCGCCATGTTCTTCACGCCCTTGCCGCCGCGCGTCTG
>PMXB01000006.1 GCA_003165935.1 Acidobacteriaceae bacterium
GAATTTGGTCCGCGCAGGAGTACTTCGGCCAGAGCCCTCAACGGCTTTGCGGTTTCGGGGCGATAAGCCATCGGGCCGGTGATTCCCGGCAGGCCTTCTGGCAGTGTGATGTGAGCCATGGTTTCTCCTTTGTTATTGAGCAATCTCGACGGGTTGGGGTTCGGGAACGATGGCGGTAGGGTGCCTTTTGGCGCCTTGAATCTGGTAGCGGGGAAGCGCAAACATGAGAAGGCAGGGAATGAGGGCGGGGAGGGCGAGTAGCTGAATCGTGATGGGCCGATACGTGCCCATCGTGTCGAAAACGCGACCTACGAGGATAGGGCCGGTTGCGGCTCCAATGGCGTAAGTGGTCCAAGTGAGCGCGTAGAGTGTGGAGAATCGCTTGAGGCCAAAATAGCGCCCGAGCAGGTAGGGTGTGATGTCGCCCTCACTGCCCATGCTGAATCCGATAAGAGCAGCAGCGATCAGGCCGGAGGTCAGGCTGTTGGCCACCGATAACAGCACAATGCCGAGTACAGTCAACAGCAGCATAACTTGAGATACGCGTGGGCCAAAGAAGCGGTCGAGGAACAGACCAGTAAGGAGGCGTCCAATCAGCCCGGTGGCCCCAATGATGGAGACGGACCAGGCAGCGCCGGCAGCAGACACGCCGCGATCTGTTAGCAGCGCTGAGAGATGTGCCATGGTTCCATTGACGCTGAAAGCGTAGAGACAAACGGTGGCAGCGAGGATCCAGAAGGCCGGCGTTGCAAGTGCTCTGGCAACGGATTCTCCATGCGCAGTGGAGACAGCCTGGTCTTGTTGAGCTACGGGCCGTTCCCGGACGAAGATTGCGGTGAGAGGAAAACCGACAGTAAAGGCAAGCAGACCGAGGGTGAGGTAGGCGGTGCGCCATCCCAGGTGTGTGATGACCGCCTGAACAAGGACGGGGAGCAGCATCGCACCCAGGCCCGTGCCGGCAAGCATGATTGAAAGCGCGAAACCGCGGCGTCGGTCGAACCAAGTAGAAATGGCGCGGGAGTATCCAATGTAGGCGGTTCCGTTTCCCACTAGACCGATAACGAAGAACGTGAAGTAGAAGTGAAGCAGATTGGGCGTCAGCAATGCGAGCGAAGCATAGGCGGCCGAGAACACCAAAATGCAGGGCAAAACAATTCTGCGCGGCTTATAGCGGTCCAGCAGGAAGCCGAGCCCGGGCGAGGCCGCAGCCAACGTGAGTGCAGCAATGCTGAATCCAGCGGAGCTGGCTTCGCGATGCCAGCCAAAACTTTCTGCGAGGGGTTTGATGAAGAGGCCAAAGGTGTAGGGGACAATCGCCGCAAAACTGACCATGATGCCAAAGAAACTGGCGAAAACAATCTTCCACCCGGGGTAGGAGAGTTTGCCCTCNNGGGATCTTGAGGAGCCCAGGTATCGAGCCCGTCGACGTAGCGGTTGCACATGCAAAACACAGCGGCAATCAGAACGGTATCGTGGATTTCGAGATCAGTTGCGCCCAGCACGCGTGCAGAGGCTATATCCTCCGCGGTCACATGCTTACCGCCTAGTTGCACTTTTCCGGCGATATTCAGGAGCGCCTTCAGCTTGGGGGAGATTTCCGCGCTCTGCCAGTCCGTCTTGACCTTTTGAACCAGCGCTTCGTCATGCCCTAATTGCGCCGCGGCAACGGCGCCATGAATTGTCTGGCAAAAGAAGCAATCGTTGCGCCAGGAAACATGCGTGGCGATCATCTCCCGTTCACCGCGCGAGAGCGTGCTTTCTCCGCGAAGGAGCACATTGACCAATTCGTTGAGGGGGGCCGCAGTTTCAGGGCGAAACGTCATGGGACCAAGGATGCCGGGAAACTCTCTGCCGAGTTCCTCAGCTATGGGAAGTTGAATATGAGCCATCGATGACACTCCGTTCGTGTAGGTACTGGCTTTCCTCGCGGGGAGCAAAGGAAGGAGAAGTCGGAACCCAATCATCCTACTGAGTGCCGCTTGGCCCGCGCTTCCATCAAAAGATGGAGTACGGTTTCCCGCGCCATTCCGACTATTCACAGGCTTTTGTTTATGATCCGGAGTTTGGGAGGTCGAGCCGTCGGGCCATGGTCGCGAGCAGCTTTGGGCGCACGGTAGGCCGTGTCCATGGGCACTCGGCAATACAGATGGCGCACGATGCTGCTTCGGCAAAGAATGGAATGCACTTGTCGAAGTCCACATACCAGCGCTCAGTGCCGCGCACCATTTGCTTCTGTTCCTGGATTGCTCCGGGGGGACAGGCGTTGGTACAGACCTGACAGGTAGAGCAGAACTCATCTGCGCCAAAGCGGTCGGGCTTTGTAGCTACGAGCGGCATATCCGTGGTGACTCCGGCCAACCGTAGCCCAGATCCATACTGCCGGTTTATCAGCGAGCCGTGCTTGCCCAGCTCGCCCAGCCCCGAAGCAATGGCGGGAGGAATCAAGAGCAATGCGCTTGCGGACGGCCCTGGATAAGCCTGTGCGTTGTAACCCTGAGAACGGATCCAATTGGCAAGGGCATAGGAGACCCGGGTTCCGCGCGCGTACTGCGTCCCAATCTCGCACACGCCGACGCCATTGGTTTCATCCGAAGGAACTTCTTTCAATCGTTCGTAGTCGGGAGCGAGAGCAAGGACAATGACCCACGGCTCGTCGATCGTGTATCCCTCGAAGACGTACAGCGGGTCCATTGGCGCAATGCCCACCCCGCCAGCCTCGTGCGCCAGCGCGAATTCGCTTGCTTCCGCCGCGAACTGTTCGGGCGAGACATTCCTTCGTTCCGGTGCGACTGGAATCAACTCAGGATGGGTGTATGCCGAGATGAAGACCTCAGCAGATCCCGGGCATTTTCGGGAGCTGGTGCGCGCCACCCCCTGCAGATCACCATAAGGATGTTGATCCGGGGGATGCCAGAAGAAGGGCGACGCCCTGCGGACCTCGGCTTCCCCGAGCCCATTGATCGGATTTCCCGAGACCTTGAGGAGAGCAAGCGTCTCCGGCCTTGGCTTGTAGCTGCCACGCCGGGGACGCCTGGGATTTGCTGATTCAGGTTTCGCTTCGTTCTGCAACGCTCGGGTGTCAGTCGACATCTTTGCTCTCCTAGAAGCTCAGCTTTGCCGAGACCTGAAACTGCCGCGCCGCTCCGGCATAGGTTGGAGTTCCGAACGTCGGATTATCCGGGCTTGTAACTCCGTCTCCAAAGGCCTTGGGAATTGGACCTGCGAACTCCCCTGCACCATAGACCTGATCCACATCCTGCACATTCACACGATTCAGCAGGTTCAGCGCTTCCGCACTCAGGTTCAGCTTCAGCCGTTCATTCAAGTTCAATAGCTTTTGAAGGCGAAGGTCCGTGTCGTAGTACGATGCGCCGCGATAGGAATTGCGCCCGATGCTGCCGACACGATCGTTGAACGGGAAGCCATCGCCGTTGATGTCGGAACCAGCCAGGATGCTGTAGTACTGCGGGCTCTGTAAAGTGTTGAGGAGCGAGAACGAAACATTCCGCAGAGGGGCGACCCATGTTTTTGGAGACTCTCCAATCAGCGTCAATACCAGCCGGTGCCGCACATCGTTATCCCCAACCGCGCGATCGAGTTGTGGCGCCAGGTAGTCCTGCGGTTCGTCCTGTAGCTGATTTTCCGTGGCGATGTCGATGGATTTTCCATAGACATAATTAGCAAGCACACTGAAGTTCTCTCCAAACTCCTTCCGCAGACCCACGCTGCCGGAGTTGTAGATGGACCAACCGGTGGCTTCTGCGATCAATGCGAATCCGAAGTTGGGATCAGCCGGCGCGAACTTTTGCCTGCCGTCTGAAAGAAATCCGTTCGGAACTGCATTGATGCTTTCTGAGCTCTCCAAGTGAATAGCGTGGAGATAGTGATATCCGACCGTGAGAAACCATTTGTTCCCCAACTCGTTCTCGATTTCCAGGCTGGCATGCTCGGAGTAGTTCGAAGGATACTTGCGCTTTACAAAGCCCAATGGAAACTGCTGCAGGATCGAGGGGCTTGGGTAAATGCCACTGTGCGTGAATTTAGAGAAAGCGGCGCCGGCATTCACCGGCCCGGCAGTGCCCACCATGCCTGCCGGGCCAAACCCAACAAGATCTTCGTCGGGATTGGCGAATTCAGGCAAAAGTGGCTGATTCATGTGTGTGAAGGGTGCGGCACCGTGCCATCCGTTGATCAGGCTGCTGTATTCAAGCGAGCCGGTGTAAATTCCAAAATTGGCTCGCACAACACCTTTTCCGTTGCGATAGCCGTATGCAAGGCCGACCCGTGGCTGGAAATTGCCAAGGTTCGTTTGATTCATCTTGCCTATGATTCGAAGGTCGCTCGCCGACGGCAGGAAATCAAGGTCGTAGCGAACCCCGAGGGAAAGTGCCAGGTTTGGCAGCACCTTCCATTGATCCTGCACATAGAAGTCGGCCAGTTTATGCCAGAATGCGATGGCGTCAGCCGCCTCGCGCGCCGGTCCATCTGGACCGTCGTAGAAGCCGTTCTCCCAGGGCAAGCCGCGCTGCGGAACCTGCTGTTGAAAGTCGGCCCGTGTCTGCTGAAAAAGGAACTCGACAGCGGTTCCAGGACCGAAATGGCTGAAAGGCCCGGCACCAAAGAAGCTTTGCGGACTGAAGATTCCAACGCCCGGAGTGAAGTACGGCGTTTGAGCAGAGAACCAGATCGGCTCAAACTCTGCTCCAATCGTGAGGGAGTTGGAATCGTGGGTAAAGGTAAGCGCCTCGCGGGACTGGAAGTGGTGCTCGCTGTAGTAATCGACGCCTCCGAGAAATCCGCCGCTGTAGAGCGTGTCGGCAACATTGAGCGCCGGCTCAAAACCTGCGCCTACGGGGTCCATGTAAAAGATTCGGCGGCCAAAGGCGACCGAACTCTCTGAGGCCCAGCGGTTGCTGAAGACATGAAAGAGGTTTCCGTAGACTGTCTGATCGTGAATGCGATTATCGCGGTAACTCGACGGCAGCCCCTGTCCTGGGGACGTTGCGGCAGTATTGCCATTCGTCACATCCGTGAATAAGTACCCGGCGGACAATGTGCTTTTATCGCTGACCACACTGGTGATTTTTCCAAACGCGTTGTCATAGTTGCCGGTCTGGAGGATCGACCCCAGTTTTTCGGTCGAAAGTCCCAGATTCGCCTTCACCTCATTGATGCTGGGAGAGCCAGGCCCAAGGCAGCCTTGGGTATCGATGCAACTCAGGATGAAGTGTGAATAAATGGGCGATTGCGCCCGTCTCTGGCCTTCGTAGCCGGCGAAAAAGAACACTCTATCCTTGCGGATCGGGCCTCCGACCGTCGCTCCATATTGGTTGAACCGCAGCGTATTGAATCCGGGCGCAGCGAGGAGATTGGTCGCGTCGATCGCGCTGTTGCGGAAATACTCATACACCGAACCATGCAGATCGTTGGTTCCAGATTTGGTGATGGTATTGACGGCAGCGCCGAGGTTTAACCCGCCGCCCGCTGCATCCGGACCATCGACGACGCGGAACTCTTGCACCCAATCCAATGACGGGCTTACTCNNGCCCCCAAAGCTGATTTCCAGTTCCGATTCCTGAAATGCCGACTGCGCGCCTGAACTCGAGTTCCTTCCGACTGTCGCCGTTGGAGTCAACAGGACGAAGTCGATGAAATCGCGGTCAGAGATAGGCAGGTCCGATATTTGCTCTGGTGCGATCACCTGGCTGCCTTCTGTTTGCTCCTTGTCTACCCCAGTTGCTGAATCGCGGACTTCAACCTGTTCCGTCGCAGCGCGCACGCGAAGAGTGATTCTCAGGGAGGCAGTCTGACCAAGGGTCAGAGTGATTGGCGCCTCGTAAGCAGCGAATCCGTCTGCAGTTGCAGTGAGTTTGTATTCGCCGGCCTTCAGGCCTGGAATCACGGTGAGCCCGAGTTTGTCAGAGACTCCGGTTCGTACCGCTCCTGTATCCACGCTGCGAGCCGAAACCGTTGCATGGGGAAGGACACTGCCAGAGGG
>PMXB01000379.1 GCA_003165935.1 Acidobacteriaceae bacterium
CGGTCCACCAGAAACTTGGTGAAATTCCACGAAATCCTTCCCATTCCGAACAGTCCGGGCTTCTCCTCTTTCAGGAACTGATAGAGCGGGTGTGCATTCGGGCCGTTCACATCGATCTTCGCGAACATCGGAAACTTCACCCCGTAGTTCTTCTCGCAGAATGTCCCGATCTGCTCTTCGCTACCCGGCTCCTGCCCACCAAACTGGTTGCACGGAAAGCCCAGCACCTCCAGTCCGCGCTCCCGGTAACTCTCGTAGAGCTTCTCCAGCCCTGCATATTGCGGTGTTAACCCGCATTGGCTCGCGGCGTTCACAATCAGCAGCACCCTGCCCCTGAATTCACCCAGATTCACGGTCTGCCCGTTCAAAAGAGGAGCCGAGAATCCATAAACAGTCTTCGCCGCCTCGCTGCCCATCACATTTCTCTCTGTCCCTGACGATGCCATGTCCACTCCCCACGCGTCTAAACGCCATGCATCCGGCTTTGAACCCAACTCTACCCGGCCCCACCCCGTTTGCGTCCATTAGACTGGATAATGGGTCCCTTCGTAACGGGTTTTCCTCGTCTCAAGCCGCGGAACTCTACGGTCGGAGCTCAATGTCTGCCCGCTCACCAACCACGGTTGCGGTGCAACGAATTTGCTTGAATCACGCGGCTTTCGTGCCGCCAATTGCTCCGGTACTTCGGGCCTCCGGCTCACAGTTCTGTCCGGAGTCCCTGGCGAAAGGCCCTCGTCGCTNNCGCACCAGCACTTGTGCTCGCCGGAGGGCTTAAGCACGGTGAAGAACAGGCACACCACCAACGCCCTTTCGGGCCGCGACCGCAGCCTCGTACTTCCATTTGCTCGCCTCTTTCTACTCGCCCTTGTGGCGCTGGCCTCCGCGGCCTTCGCCGTTGCTCAGCAGTCGGAGACCATTGACTCCATTCGCGTGATCGGCAACCGACGCATTCCGAAAGAGACCGTGCTGGCCCGCCTGTTTACTCATCCCGGCGATACCTACGATCCAATCTCCATCGAGCGCGACTTCAANNATCAACTACAAGGGCCTCAACGCTATCTCCCAGTCCGATGTCCTCGACCGCTTCAAAAAAGAAAAGGTCGGCCTCACCGTTGAAAGCCAGTACGACCCGGCTAAAATCCTCCGCGCCACTACCGTCCTCAAGCAGCTCCTGTCAGAGCACGGCCATCAGTTCGCCACNNGTCCAGGTCAACTTCAACATCAAAGAAGGGCCCACCGTAAAAGTTGGCCAAATCAAGTTCGTCGGCAATCAGCACATCAAGAGTATTGAGCTGCGCCGTGCCATGAAGAACCTCAAGCCGATCGGCATTCCTTACTCCATCATCTTTGAAGACCTCTTCGCGCAGACCTTTGACGCCTCCAAGCTCGAAGAAGACACCGAGCGCGTCCGCCAGGCCTACCGCGACAAAGGCTACTACAACACCGCGATCGAAGAGCCTCGCACCCAGGTCCGCGATGAAGGCGGTCTCAACTGGTTCACCTTCCGCCCCAACACGGGAAAGCGCATCGACATCCTCATGCCTGTTGAGGAAGGCGACCGCTATCGCCTCGGCAGCATTACCTTCACCGGGAACAAGGCCCTCAAAAATACAAAGGCCCTCCGCGCTCAGTTTGCCGTTAAAGACGGCGACTGGTTCAATGCCACTCTAATGGCAAAGGGCCTGGAAAACTTGAAGAAGGCTTACGGCGGAGCGGGCTACATCAACTTCGGCGCAATCCCCAAGCCCACCTTCGACGACGCAAAGAAGACCGTCTCGCTCGACATCGACATCGACGAGGGCAAGCCCTTTTACGTATCCCGCATCGAGTTCCAGGGAAACACCATCACCCGCGACAAGGTTATCCGCCGCGAGCTCTTGCTCGACGAAGGTTCGGTCTACAACTCGCAACTCTGGGAATACAGCCTCCTCCGACTCAACCAGCTCGAGTACTTCGAGCCTCTCAAGGTCGACCAGGACTCCGAAGCCCATCAGGATGCCGAGGCCGGCACCGTTGAGCTCCTCCTCAAGGTCAAAGAGAAGGGCAAGAACTCCATNNACCAGACCAACAACTTCCTCGGACTTGGCGAAACCCTCAGCGTACAAGGCAACCTCGGCAACGTCGCCCGCACCTTCCTCTTTGGCTTCACGCAGCCCTACGTCCGCAACCGTCCGCTCAACATCGGCTTCCAGGTCTTCAGCTCCAAGCAGGACTTCAACGCCGCCAAGAACTACCAGTCCACTACCGGACAGTCTGTCAATCTGTCGGCGGCGCAGCAGTCGCTCACACAGAACTACAATCAGGCTTCCACAGGCTTCAACTTCTCGGTCAGCTACCCCCTGCGCCGCCATGCATTCCAGCGCGTCGGCATGACCTACTCGCTCAATAAGTCCACCATCACTGCATTCAGCCAGGCCTCGTCTACCTTCTTCCAGACCATCAGCTTCCGCTCCGGCATTCAGGGCAGTAACGCGCTGGCCGGCATCGTCAACAGCTCAGCCTCATTCAGCTACACCTACAACACCATCAACAATCCGCTGCGCCCCCGCGAAGGCAAAGAGTACTCGGCCGTCTTCCAGGTGGCCGGCATCGGCGGCAACGTCCGTTACATCACGCCTCTGTTTGCATACAAGAGCTTCCGATCCATGCACTACCTGATCCCCTCCAAGAATGGGCGAAATGTCCTTGGCCTTCGCGCCCAGGTCGGCTATGTGCGTGGATTCGGTGGCGATGTAGCGCCCCCCAACAACCGCTACTACTCCGGCGGTGAAGGTGAACTGCGCGGGTTTGACATCCGCGGCGCAACCCCTTACGGGTACGTTCCCAACCGCGTCAACTTCCAGCTCACCAACCCCGATGGTCAGTGTGTCCCGCGCGATCCCACGAATCCGCAGCTCAACCAGTGCGTACAGATTCCGCTCCCCATTTACGGCATCGCCTCCATCGGTGGCGACACCAACCTCACCGCCAACGCCGAATACCGCATCCCCATCGCCGGACCGGTTACCTTCGCCTTCTTTGACGACTTCGGTATCGATGTCGCTCTCGACAAAGGCCAGCTCAAGCAGAGCCCGGAGGGCTTCGCATCCCTCACCGCGCCTCTCTACGGCTGCCCCGTCTACAACAACGGCGCCTGCCAGGGTGGCATCCCCGGCACCCTGGTTGGTTTCCAAAAGGATATTCGCCCCATCTCCGGTACCAACTTCGTGCCGCGCATGTCAACCGGAGCCGAGATCTCCGTGATCATGCCGGTCATCAATGCGCCTTTCCGTCTCTACTACGCATACAACCCCCTCCGCCTCTACGAGCGGCCGTACTGCAACGACGTCAACCTCGGCCAGAACAAGCAGAGCTGCTCTGCCGAGCTCATCACCCGCGATCTCTTCCCGCCCGGTGGCGCTGGAGACTACACCTACCAGGAAGCTATCCAGGCCTACGGCTCGCAATACCTCTTCCGTGAGCCCCGCAAGACCTTCCGCCTCACCGTTTCAACCACCTTCTAAGCGTGGGCGAGCCCATCAGCTCGCCCGCGTCGCATCTCCTGCGGGCTCAGGAATTCACGATTCGATGGTTTGACGCTCCTACCCCGCCCCCGCAGCATTTTCGATCCAGGTCTAATCGGAAACCATGAAGCCGAGCGGCATTTCCCTCAAGAAAATGCCGCCTGCGACGTAATCGAAAGGTCAACATATGGATCGAGAATGCTTTATAATCCAGCTAGTTCCTGCTGATGTCTCCGGTTGCGTCTTTCATCTCACCGCTGCCCTTTCCGGCGCGGACCCCGTCAAATCAGGGTGTGATAAGGCGTTAGGTTTGCTCAGGAGGCGCCCGCATGGCTTCACCATCGAGCCATGCCGTTAAAACAGGAATCTCCGAAGGAGTTTTTTGAACACCATGAAGCGTTCGTTTGTTTGTCTCCTCACGCTGGCCTCGGGCTTTGCCCTGAGCGCCGCCGCTCAAGCTCCGGCCACCACCGCCGTTGCCACCGCCCCAAACGCCAAAGTTGCCGTCATTGCCTTCCAGGCTGCCGTCGGCCAGACCAACGAGTTCCAGCGCGACTTCGCCGACCTGCAAAAAAAGTACGAGCCCAAGCGCACTCAGCTCAGAGGCATGGCCGATGAGATTGACTCCCTTGAGAAACAGCTTCAGGCCTCCGCCGACAAGCTCAGTGACTCTGAGCGCGCCAGCAAGGCAAAGGTCATCGACGACAAGAAGAAGCAGGTCCAGCGCATGGCTGAGGACGCTCAAAACGACCTCACCAGCGAGATGAACGACACCTTCAACAAGGTCGCCACCAAGGTCATCGATGTGATGAACGCCTACGCCACACAACAGGGATACACCCTGGTCATCGATGCCAGTGGCAACCAGCAACAGGCTCCTGTGGTTCTCTACGCCAGCCAGAATTCTGACATCACCAAGGCCGTCATTGAGGCTTACAACGTCAAGTCGGGCGTTCCTGCGCCGCCACCGCAGCCTCCGGCCGCACCCACGCCTGCTCGCACCGCCCCAGCCAGGCCAGCCGGTCCAGCCGCCCACTAGAGCTCGATAACCTCAACTCGACGCAGTACCCAGGAGGCCCCGTCATCGGGGCCTCTTGCTCTTTCAAACCATTCCGCGCCGATCTCTCCTCTTCCCCCTTTTACCTTGCGATTGGCTCCTTCACCGCTGCAAACTGAATAGGACGATGGATCCGCAGCTAGGCACGGAAATCTCGGCTGGACTAGGTGCTGTTGCCGGCCTTGCCCTTGCTGCCGGCGGTTGTGCTTACGCCGCTCTCTGGCCCGCCTCGCGCATCTTTGGCACTTCCTTCATCGCGCCTCGCAACCCCGGCGAGCTCGCCCTTACTTTCGACGATGGCCCCAACCCCGCCTGGACTCCCAGGCTTCTCGATGTCCTCGCCACCTACGGCGTTCGCGCCACATTCTTCATGGTCGGTAACCACGCAGCTTCTGAGCCAGCGCTCGTCCGCCGCATCGTTGCCGCCGGCCACCTTATCGGAAATCACTCCTGGAGCCATCCCAACCTCGCTCTTATCAGCAGCCGCCGCGTCGAACAGGAACTCGTTCGCACCAGCGACACCCTCCAGCAGATCGCCGGCAAGCCTGTCCGTCTTTTCCGCCCGCCCTTTGGCGCCCGCAGGCCCATCGTGCTCCGCACAGCACGCGCTCTCGGTATGACGCCCGTACTTTGGAACGCAATGACCTCCGATTGGAGCAACCCCTCCGCCGACTCAATCGCCGCCCACCTCATCCGCTCCATCGATCGCGCAGAACGCTCCGGCTCGGCCGCCAACGTCGTTCTTCACGATGGCAGCCACCTAGACCGCGCAGCTTATCGTGGGCCCTCGGTCAACGCAGTCAGTCAGCTCGCCAAGCGCTACAAGTTCACCCACCGCTTTGTCACCCTCGACGAGTGGACCTGAGCCCGCTTCGATTGCTGCCGGGTGCCCCACCCTTGCCGCGTCTTTGTCCTTGCGGCTAGGGTGGGATTCAACAATGCCAGCCGGTCGACGCCACAAGATACTAGCCAGCCGCAACCACCTCGAACGCCGCCTTCGCCGCCCCAATGGTCACTTCCGTCTCTTCCGCCCCATGCGCCGTGCTCAGGAACGCTGCCTCAAACTGCGACGGCGGCAGCCACACGCCCTGGTCCAGCATCGCCCGATGGAACCGCGCAAACGCCTTGGTATCCGACCGCGCCGCCTCCTCGTAGTTCCTCACCGGCCCCCCGGTGAAAAACCACGTCCACATCGATCCCACCCGGTTCAGCGTCAGTGCCACACCGGCCTTCCCCGCCTCAGCCTTCACGCCTTCAGCCACCGCCTTCGCCGTCGCATCCAGCCGCGCATACACCTCCGCCGCATGTTCCTGCAAATACCCCACCGTCGCAATCCCTGCCGCCATCGCCAGCGGATTCCCGCTCAGCGTTCCCGCTTGGTACACCGGCCCAAGCGGCGCAAGCATCTCCATGAACCGCCGCTTTCCGCCAAACACACCCACCGGCAACCCGCCGCCAACAATCTTGCCCAGGGTCACAAGGTCCGGGTCCAATCCATATAGCTCCACCGCCCCGCCCAGCGCCACGCGAAAGCCGGTCATAACCTCATCCACAATCAACAGCGCGCCTTCTCGCGCCGTCAGCGCCCGCAGCCCCGCCAGATATCCCTCTGCTGGCGCGATGCATCCCGCATTCCCCACTACCGCTTCCAGAATCACCGCTGCCACCGCTCCCTTGTGCGCCGCGAACGCCTGCTCCACCGCGCCCAGATCGTTGTAAGGAATCGCCAGAGTCAGGGCCGCAATCTCCTCCGGCACCCCCGCCGACCCCGGAATCCCAAACGTCGCCACGCCCGACCCCGCCTTCACCAGCAGCCCGTCCGAGTGCCCGTGGTAGCAGCCCTCAAACTTGATGATGATCTTGCGATTCGTCGCCGCCCGCGCCAGCCGGATCGCCGACATCGTTGCCTCCGTACCCGAGCTCACAAACCGCATCATCTCCATTGCTGGATAGCACTGCGTCACCAGCTCCGCCAGGTCAGCCTCCGCTGCTGTCGATGCCCCAAAGCTCGCCGAACCCCGCGCCGCCCGCTCAATCGCCTCCACAGCCGGCCCAAACGCGTGACCCAGGATCATCGGTCCCCAAGACCCCACGTAGTCCACGTAGCGGTTCCCGTCCGCATCCGTCACCCAGGCTCCCTCGGCCCGCTCCACAAACCGCGGCTCTCCGCCCACGGCCCTGAACGCCCGTACCGGCGAATTCACACCGCCCGGAAAATACCGCGCTGCCCGCTCTTGAAGCTGCTTCGACTTGCTTGCCGCTCGTGCTGCAATCTTCTCGCTCATCGTGACGTAAGTATAGAATCTCGCCCGCTTCGTCCCATATGACGCTTGTCAACCTTGCAAAGGTTGACCCGACATTCAGCCGAACGCGCCGCAAGTTTTGTATCAGGGCACGACTTCAGTCGTGCCGATAGCCCCCGAAAAATGATTGGGCTTCAGCCCCTGCAAATCCCCTACGTTTGCATCGCTCCACCCCCAGCCCGCATCCTTTTGGGTAGTGACCCTCCCATCCCAACCCGCTTCGGCCGATCTTGCCTCCCAACTCGGCGACCGCCTCCTCGTCATCTACGACGGCTACTGCGGCCTCTGCAACGCCTCCGTCCAATGGCTCATCCGCCGCGATCGCCAGGACCGCCTCCGCTTCATCCCCTCCCACGCCCCCGCTGTCGCCTGCCTCCTCGCTGCCCACCCTCAACCCGCTGAGCCCTCCGGCGCTCCCGGCTCCGTCCTCGTCGTCCGCCAGCCCTTCTCCACCCACCCCGTGGTCCTCGTTCGCTCCCGAGCTGTCCTTGCTGCTCTTCGCGTGCTGCGCTTTCCCTGGCCAGCCATCTCCGTCCTCCTCAGCCTCGTTCCCGCCTTCCTTGCCGATCCCGTCTACCGCCTCGTTGCCCGCTGGCGCTATCGCATCTGGGGCCGCCTCGACGCCTGCCCCCTTCCCACGCCCGATCAGCAACGCCGTTTCATCGCCAGCACTGAGCCCCCCCAAAAATCCTGCTAGAATCGTGGTTTCCGGCTCACTTGGCCCCGGCCACTCCACTCGCAGAAGGCCTTCATCGTGCCCAATCCAGTTAAACCGCCCGCGCCAAAAACCAAACCCCTCACCTACGCCGACGCTGGCGTCGACATCTCCTCGGGGGACCGTACCAAGGAGCGCATCAAGTACCTGGCGCAGAAGACCTTCAACCGCAATGTCCTTGGCGGCATCGGCGGCTTCGGCGCTCTCTACCGCCTTGATCTCCAACGCTTCAAAAACCCCGTTCTCGTCAGCTCAGCCGACGGCGTCGGCACCAAGCTCAAAGTCGCCTTCGAGCTGGGCCTGCACACCACCGTCGGCGCCGACCTCGTCAACCATTGCGTCAATGACGTCGCCGTCCAGGGTGCCACGCCCCTCTTCTTCCTCGACTACTTCGCCAGCGGCCGCCTCGACCCTGAGGTCACTGAGAGCGTCATCACCGGCATGGCCGAGGCCTGCCGCGCCAACGCCGTCGCCCTCATCGGTGGCGAAACCGCCCAGATGCCCGGCTTCTACACCGANNATCAAGCCCGGCGACGTCCTCATCGGACTGCCCTCCACCGGCCTCCACACCAACGGCTACTCGCTCGCCCGCAAGCTCCTCTTTGAGGTCGCCGGCTACAAGCCCACCCAATACGTCACCGCCATCAAAGAGAAGGCCGGCACGGCCCTCATGAAAACCCACCGCAGCTATCTCCACGTCATCCAAAAGCTCTGTGCGGGCGGCGTCACAGTTGGCATGGCCCACATCACCGGTGGCGGAATCACTGAGAACCTGCCCCGTGTCCTGCCCAAGAACTGCGCCGCGCAAATCGAGATCGGCTCCTGGCCTTCGCTGCCCATCTTCGAACATCTGCGCACCCTCGGCCAGGTCTCTGAGCCCGAGATGCTGCGCACATTCAACATGGGTATCGGACTCATCGCCGCCATCCCGGCAGAAAAGTTCACCCGAGCCAAAAACCTCCTCGACCGCGCCGAAGAAAAGTTCTACGTCGTTGGGCGCGTAATCAAAGGCGATCACCACCGCGTGCAATACACTTGAGCCCCACACCGCCGGTCCTTCGAGCCGCGCTTGCCGGTTCGCTCACCCGCTGACTTGCTGACTCGCTCACTCGCTACCTCCCATGCCCGCTCACCAATCAGCTCCGCGCCCCGCCCGCCTCGGCATCCTCCTCTCCGGCCGCGGTTCCAACTTCCTCGCCATCGCGGACTCCATCCGCTCCGGCCGCCTCCCCGGCGTCGAAATCGCCATCGTCATCTCCAACGTCGCCGATGCTCCCGGCCTCGCCGCAGCCCGCGACCTCGGCCTTCCCACCGCCGCTCTCATCTCCAAAGGCCGCTCTCGCGAAGCCCACGACGCCGACCTGGTCGCATGCCTCCGCCAACATGCCGTCGACCTCGTCTGCCTCGCCGGCTACATGCG
>PMXB01000162.1 GCA_003165935.1 Acidobacteriaceae bacterium
CGGCCGCATCGACATCCTCGTCATCATGGGCGGCCTTGGCCCCACTGAGGACGATCTCACCCGCGAAGCCCTCGCCGAAGCGCTTGAAATCAAGCTCCGTCGCGATCCCCAGCTCGTCGCCCACCTCGCCACCCGCGCCGCCGCCATGCGCTTCACCATGCCCACCAACAACCTCAAGCAGGCTGACGTCCTCGATGGCGAAAACTGCACCGTCACCGTCCTTCCCAACGCCAACGGCTCAGCCCCCGGCCAGTTTGCCGACACCGTCTACTCCGGCCACCGCAAGCTCGTTCTCCTTGTCCCCGGCCCGCCTAACGAGTGCCGTCCGCTCTTCGAGTCGGAGTGCATTCCCCGTCTGCGCACCATCCTTCCCNNGTCGAAACCACCATCCTCGCCCACTACGGCGACATCCAGCTCTCGCTCCTCTGCGCGAAGTCCTCTCTGGAAGCTGCGGACAGCCGCGTCCAGGAGCTATCCGCCCGCCTCGAAGAAGCTCTCGAAGACTGGCTCTACTCCACAGGCGCAGACACAGCCGACTCGCTCGCCCAGATTGTTCTCTACTTCCTCGGCCTCCGGGGCGCAACCCTCGCCGTCGCTGAAAGCTGCACCGGAGGCATGATCGGCGAGCGAATCACCCAGGTAGCAGGCAGCTCGCGCTCCTTCCTCGGCGGCGCGGTCGTCTATGCCGACGCGCTCAAGTACGCCTTCGCCGGCGTCCCGCCCGAGCTAATCGCCGAGCACGGCGCAGTCTCCGCCCAGGTCGCTGAAGCGCTCGCCCGCGGCATCCGCATCCGCACCGGCGCAACCCTCGGCCTCGGCGTCACCGGCATCGCCGGCCCCAGCGGCGGAACAGACGAGAAACCNNAAAACCGAGTGCCACGAGCGCAACATCCGCGGCGACCGCTCCCGCGTCCGCGAATTCACCACCCAGCAAGCCCTAGATCTAATCCGCCGCAGGCTGCGGTAGCTATCCGGATTGAGCCTTCTTGCAGAGATTCCTGTCACAATCCGCTCCCGTGGCGGATGGTAAACTCTCCGCAACATGAAAGCCCGCAATTCGACTCTTCTCCTCCTGATTGCTGCAATCGCCTTCAGCGTGTCAATCCTCGCAAGTCCGCAACAGGCCAGCCACACGCAATCCCCAGCGCCGCGCACCTTCTCCAGCGAATTCGGCTTCGATATCTCTTACCCATCCGACTGGTCCGGCGGCCAACTCGGTCCGATTCTGCCCTCCGAGAAGCTGAGCCTCGATCCCCAATCCCAGACCGATCCTTATCGCCGCAGCATCGAGTGTTCGCAGAATATCTTCAGCGCTCGCACCGCCGAGCCGCGCTCCACCTTCATCGTCGGTGTCATCACCACCGAATGCATGGGCGCACCACCCGACTTGGACGCCTTCAGTCGCCGCACCATGAATTCCATCAGCCGGGGGTATGACTTAAGCAAAACTGAAAACGGGGGATTCTCTGTTTCAGGCCAGAAGTTTTGGCTCCTCCGAACCAGGGGCTCCAATCATCGCTTCCCTGACCAGACTGAGACCATCGAATACCTCGCCACTGTCCTCCCAAAAGGGCTGGTATATGTATCCGCTCACTTGCTCACTGCGCAGGCTCAATCCAGCTTCGAGCGTGCCCATATCCACCTCGCTGGCGGCGTCGAAACTGAGCTGATTCCGCCCGGCGTGCTCGATCCCGGGCAGGCCCCGAATGAAGACATAACCCGCCTTGGCGCCGCGTCCACATCGAGTGGTCTCATTCCCTACGACAAAAACGTATCGCATCACTTCGATATCGGCGCCGGCTTCACCTATGAAATCCCGGCGGACCTCGAAATCTTCAACACCGAGAAATGGGTGGAGTCCTTGAAACAGGACTCGACCATTCCTCCGCCCACGCATACCTGCTCGCATATTCGGCTCGTTGCAACACCCGAAGATAACTCTCGCCAGGTAATTCTCACCATCTATCCGCAGTCGTGCTTCCACACCGCCATTGGGCAGGAGAATCTGCAATTCCTGATTGCAACTGACACCATCAACCTTCAGAAGAAGTACACAATGCGCAATCCCGAATACGCTTTTTTCGCTGCTGGAGCGCACAATTTTGCTGTCATGCGGACCCCTGCGTCAAACAAGGAAGCTGCTTGGGAAGCGGACCGCTACCTGGCCATTGTTCTCGCTCCCGTCCCTGACGGAGTTGCAGAGTTCTTTCTCATGGGAAGAACCCGTGCGGGGCTTGACGCCATGATGGCCACGGTCCTCAAATTCACCGACGGCACTCAGACAGCATTGGTTCCTGCTGACGCCTTTGCGCACCCCCGGAAGTTCTCAGAAATTGCGAACTCGGCCTCGGCCCCAGGCAGCTCCACCGGCGGAGATCTCAGTGCTTCACATCATTTCGACAGCGGACTAGGATTCGCCCTCGCGATTCCCCAGGATTTCGCGATCACGAATGCGCAGCGCGCCGTTGACGCGGCGAAAGCAATTGTCGAACAAAGGCCCATGACCCCGAACGAACAAGTCTCCGTTCAATGCGCCCAGCCGCTGCTTGCAGCGGGCCGTGAAGACCAGTCGCGGATGATGATCCTGATCGCATATACGCGAGACTGCGTCGGGCTCCCGTTGAGCCCCGAGACCCTCCCCACCATCGGCCAATCCGGCATCGACAAGCTCTCCAAACGCTACGTCTTCACCAGCATCAAAACCGCCTCGGGGCTCTTTGGCCCGCATCCGGTTTGGGCCATGCAATCCAGAATCGCTCCCAATGACCCGCGTGACCCACACCGTTACCTTGCAGTTACCCTCATTCCTACCGCACAGGGTCTTGCGGAATGCCTCATGGAAGCCAACACCCAAGCCGATCTTGATGCGCTCAAGGCCATCCCGCTCCGATTCGATGACGGCACTGAGACTACCATGATCTCAGAAAGGGCATTTGCGTCCCACCAAAGCCCTCCAAGCGCAGCCAATGCCCCCAAATAGCCGGACCTCACGCCACCACCCTCACCCGCCGCACCCGAATCTCCCCCTCCCGCTTCCGCGTCTGCGCAATCTCATACGCCGACTGCCTCATCATCAGCGTATCCATCTTCACGCCAAGCGCCTTCTCCATCCGCAGCGCCATCTCTCCGAAAAGCGAGTTGCAGTTTGATAATCTAGCCCCACCCCAGGGAGGAATTTCATGTCTCAGCGGCTTGCCCTCAAATGTCTTTGTCTCTGTGTCCTCTGCGTCATGACTTCCGGAGTGTCCGCACTCGTGAGTCAGGCACAGGACGTTCCCGTCGCAGCGATATCGAAGGAAGAAAGCTCTTTCAAGTTCATCGTCAAGTCCTCCATCCCCGTCTCCGGCACATTCGACAAGTGGGACGCCACCCTCACCTTCGCCTCGGCCGACGTGACCACCGCCGTCCTCGACATCAAGATTCAGGCAGACAGCGTGAACACCGGAAGCGGCTTGAAGAACAAAACGATGAAGGGCAAAGACTATTTCGATGTGAAGCACGACCCGCTCATCACCTTCCACTCCACAAAGATTACGCAGACCGGCCCCGTTGCTTTTGATGTGGATGGCGACTTCACCATACACGGCGTAACGAAGTCAGAAACGTTGACGCTAGTCGTTACCGTTGAAGACAAAGAAGACGCCGAGATTAAGGGGACAATGTTCTTCGACCGCAAGGACTACGGGATGGACAAGAACATTCCCTTTGTTACAGTAGCCGACCGCATCGAAGTCATTGACGATCTCAAAGTGAAAAAAGTCAGCGGCCCGCCCCTCGTCTTTAAGCAATAGCTTCCCTGGTCTTCAAGCAATAGCAATTCTCATGAGTTGTTTACCGTCGGACACCTAGAAGCGATAATGATCGCAACCTTCGGAGACCCTCAATATGAACGGCGCACTGGACTCAGTATCAGCCTACCCATCCATCACCTTCGCGATGGCGTTTGTTGGGCCAGTCCTTACCCTCATTCTTATCGCCATCTTATGGCTCTTTCGGCGTCGCCTCCGCATGCCCGCGGTCCTTCCCGGCATCCTGCTCGCTCTCACTTCCATCGCGCCTCAGGTGCTCATCGGCGCATTCGGAATCCTTACAGCATTTCAGCAGATCGCATCAGACAGGCGAACTGGCGTCCGCGCCGTTGCAGGGTCGATGGCCGCCGTAACCAGCTCCTTCACCGCGGCAATCTACATCACTATCGCCTGCATTGCCGCACTGGTTATCTTCCAGATATTCTGCGCTCAGCACGACGAAGAAACCGAACGCCCCGATCCCGGCAACAAGCTAGCGCCACGCATCCTGTTCTTCTTTACCGCGGCGTCTGCCCTCGCCTCCATGGCAATACTCTGGTTCTTCGAGCGGACCCTCGACCTCATCATGGTCATCTGCGACAACTCGCGAAAGTTTGAAGCCCAACAGCGGCTCGGCAACATCGCCATCGGATCTGTCGCAGCAGTCATCTCGCGCCGGCTCCTCATGTGCGAGTTTTTCTCTTTGGCCCTTCTGGCTCTTCTCCTCACCGCGCCGTTCTGGCTTCTGGCAGGCGAAGCGCCCGAATGGGTCCGCGAGAAATCACTGACCCTCGCCATAGTCATCGCCCTCTGCCTCGTCCCGTTCGGCGTCGCCTACCACCAGGAGATTCTCTACATGATCTCCCTCACTCAGCCGAAGTAGTATCGCCGGGCGCCCCAGGTCCCTCGCATTTGGGGACCTGGGAACCGCCATCCCAAACTCCAGCCCACACCGCCCCATCTACAATGAACTCGTCCAGAGAGGAGATCCACGCAGTGGTCTTCACCAAACGCCTCCGCGATGGCGTCATCCGCGGCGACATCACGTGCACCGTCCGCATATGGACCAGCCCCCACGTCAAAATCGGCAACCGCTACCGCATGGGCGACGGTGAAATCGAAATCGAATCCATCACCCCCATCGGCTTCCCCGACATCACCCCAGCCCTCGCCCGCGAATCTGGATTCACCGGCGTCCTCGACCTGCTCAAAGTCGCCCAGCACGGCAAAGGCAGCAACATCTACCTAATCCGCTTTCACTACATCCCGCCCCGCCCAACCCGCCGTCCCAAATCCGCAACCACTGCCAAGTGAAATCCGCCGGGCAAACCCAAACTCCCCTACAACCCCTGAAAACACCAAGGCCCCCGGCAATCTCACCGCCGAAGGCCTTTTCCCTGTTTCCTGTTCGCCGAAAACTGTGAACTACGAACTATGAACTTCGAACTGCTCCACTAGTCCTGCAACACCACCTGGTCCCCTTCCTTCAGCCCCGCCACAATCTCCGTAACGCTCCCATTCGATAACCCCACCGTCACCGGAATCTTCTTCTTCCCATCCTTCTGGCTCTTGTCAGGAATCTCCACGCTGGCTTTCTTGTCCTTGTCATACATCACCGCGTTCTCCGGCACNNACGCCCTTGTGCTCGTCCAGCAGAATCTCCGCATTCGCCGTCATCAGCGCCTTCAACTCTCCGCCAGGATTGTTGATCGAAACCCGCACCTCAAACGTGGTCACGTTGTCCTTCTCCACGCCCATCGGCGAAATCTTCGTCACCTTGCCCTGAAATGTCCGATCGCGAAAGCTCTCTACCTTGATACGCGCCGGCTGCCCCATGTACACGTGCGCAATATCCGCCTCGTCCACCTTGCCCTGCACGTACACCTCTGACGTATCGCCTTCCGTCATCACCAGTGTGGCCGTCGACCCCAGCACCAGGATCGAGCTAACTGCATCGCCAATCTCCACATCCCGGCTCAGAATCTCGCCATCCATCGGCGCCAGAATCGTCGTGTACCCAAGCTGCTCTTCCAACTGCTTCAGGCTGGCCTCAGACTGCAACACCTGCGCCCGCGCCTGCTTCAGCTTCGCCGTGTCCACCCCAATCTGCGCCTTCGAAGAATCACGCCGCGTCAGAGCTGCCAGATAGTCCTTGTCTGCATCGTCCAACGCCTGCCGGCTCACAATGCCCTCGCGCTGCATCTCCGTGTTCCGATCCAGCGTCGCCTTGTACATCGGCAGATCAGGAGCGGCCGCATTCACCTTGTCTTGTTCAATATTCGCCTCAAACGTCGTCACGTTCGCCTGCGCTGAAGCCAGTTGCGCCTTCGCCGCAGCCACCTGATCCTCAATCTCCTGCTTGTCGAGCTGCGCCAGCGGCTGGCCCTTCTTCACCACGCGGTTGATGTCGACAAAAAGCTGCTCCACAATTCCTGAGGCCTTGCTCTTCACCTCAACCTTCGTAATCGGCTGGATCTTGCCTGTGGCAACCACGCTCTTCGCCACGTCGCCCCGCGTCGCTTTGGCTAGGTGGTTGGCATCAATCGTGCCCCGCTTCATCATCATCGCCACAGCCACGCCGCTCACCAGAAGCACCACCAGCGCCCCCATACCAATCCAGATCCAGAACCACTTGCCTCTACGCGACCCAGCCACATTTCCTCCTAAGTTGTTGAGCTAATTCTGCGTCTCTAACTTCACGCAATCCTGTCAGGCATCACCCACACGGGCCTGACACACATAGGCCCAGCCCATACGGCTCCGACTTCAGCCACTCAATCCGGCTATTCACTTACGCTTCCCATGACAATGGACGTTTGCGGTAACTACTTGCTCAGACGAGTCCAGCGCTGTCCTGTCACCCGCTCCTTCACTTTACGCAACTCCCCCGCCCCAAGTTCCCTTGCGTCTCCAGTCCCTCAGTCCCTTGGTCCCTTCTTTTCTGAAGACTGAGAACCGCATACCGTGAACTTTGAACTTGCACCATCGGAACCTCCGCCCCCCTCCATGCGTATCCTTAAACGAGCCACTCCAGGGCCCCAGGCGTCCATAAATCATGCAGTCATTCTCTGACACTCTCGGACAAGTGCTTCGCGCATTGCTCGCCAACCCGGTGAGGACCATCCTCACAATGTTTGGCATCGCCTGGGGTGTCGGCTCGCTCCTCGTCCTTGTCGGGCTTGGCGAAGGCTTCCGCTCAGGCCAGCATCGCAACCTCGCCAGCTTCGGCAACGACATTGTGATGATGTGGGACTCAACCATCCCCGCCGTCGCCAATCAGCACACCGGCATGCGCCCCTATCAGTTCACCCTCGGCGACGAAGCCGCCATTCGCGCCCTCCCTGAGGTCAAAGACGTCTCCGGCTTTCTCAGCCGCGGAGACATGTACGAAGTCAGCGCATTCTCTAACACCAGCGGCGGCGTCTCTGGCGTCGAACCCAACTTCGCTCAAATGCGCTTTGTTCCCATCGCCGAAGGACGCTTCATCGATGCCCAGGATGTCGCCGACCGCCGACGCGTCGTCGTCCTTGGCTCCAAGAGCGCTGCCCTGCTGTTTCCCGGCCACCCCTCCGTCGGCGAGAGCATCATCATCAACGATGTCTCCTTCACCGTCGTCGGCCGCGTCGATCCCATCAGCCACGGCAACAACGACAGCGACAATCAAAAGCTCTACATCCCCATCTCCATCATGCAGGAGCTCTTCGCATACAAAGGCGACAACGTCGCTCGCGATGCGCTTACCGGCATCATCTACCACCCCGCCATCAAGGGCGACAGCTCCGCCGCTGTCCCTGCCGTGCACCGCGTCATCGGCCAGCGCCACAACTTCGACCCCAGCCTCAAAGAAGCCTTCGACGAGTGGGACACCATTCAGCAGGAGAAACTCGTCGGCGCAATCTTTGACGCAATGGACGTCTTCCTCGGCGGCGTTGGTGTCGTCACTCTCGGCCTCGGCGCCGTCGGCATCATCAACATCATGCTCGTCAGTGTCACCGAGCGTACCCGCGAAATCGGCGTCCTCAAGGCCATTGGCGCTACAAAGAGCGCCATCCTCGCGCAATTCTTTTGGGAAGGCCTGCTCCTCACCACCATCAGCGGATTCCTCGGAATTGCCCTCTCTGGTGGCCTCATGTGGCTGCTCGACCACTTCTTCACAGGCAAAGTCCCCGGCTTTGATCCGCCGCGCCTCGTCCCCTGGTCCGCCGCACTCGCCATCGTTTCGCTCGCACTCTGCGGCATCGCCGCCGGGCTCTACCCCGCCAGCAAAGCCGCCGCCCTCGACCCCATTGAAGCCCTCCGCCGGGAGTGAAGAAACAATGATTAGTGGTTAGTGATTAGTGGTTGGTTGGTGGACCGACGGGGATAGAGCTACTGGTGAAATGTCGACGACGCGAGAACGGTTGGTTCAATTGCGAGGTCCTTTTGGCCCGCTTGTCGCATAGCTTAAAGCAGACATCGCAGAGACTAACCACTAATCACTAACCACTGCAAGGAGCGCAGCGACGATGCTTAAAGACATTCTCGGCCAGGCCTGGGAAGCAATGGTCTACAACCGCCGACGCACTGCCATCACCATGATCGGCATGGCCTGGGGCATCGCTACGGTTGTGCTGCTGCTCGCCTATGGCGCAGGCTTCTCCCGCGCCATCCAGGCCATCTTTGCTCAATGGGGCATCAACCACATGGAGGTCTATAGCGGCCGAACCTCAGAGCAGGCCGGCGGAGACAAGGCTGGCGTTCGCGTCCGCTTCAATCTCGACGATGTCGACCGCATCTGGACCTTCGTCCCCGATGTCGCATCCATCACTCCCGTCATGTTTCAAGACGTCGTCATCAAGAACGACCTCCACACCTACACCTGGTCCGTCAACGCCCTCCGCCCCCAAGGCCTCGACATGCTCGCCATGACCGTGGCTGAAGGCCGCCTCTTCAACGGCCAGGAAGAACAGCAGCGCGCCCACGTCTGCGTCATCGGCTCCGACGCAAAGACCAAGCTGTTCTCTGGCGGTTACGCTGTTGGCGAATCCATCCGCCTCAACGGTGTCCTCTTCACCATCGTCGGCGTCCTCCAACCCAAAATGGTCGAAGGCGAAAACAACATCAACACCTCCGTCTGGATTCCCTTCTCCACCATGAGCGACCTCAAGGACACCACCTGGATCGACGGCATCTGGTTCAACTATCGAGGCGACAACGAAGTCGTCGAAAAGAACCTCCGCGCCACCCTCGCCGCCGCTCANNACCCTTGGCATCGCCGGCATCGGACTCATGAACATCATGCTCGTCGCCGTTCAGCAGCGTACCCGCGAAATCGGCATCGAAAAGGCTCTCGGCGCGCGCCGCCACCACATCCTCATCCAGTT
>PMXB01000129.1 GCA_003165935.1 Acidobacteriaceae bacterium
GTGAAGAACGGCATGATCGAGCAGCTAGGCGTGGCTCTGGACCCTCGCGGCAATGTGCAGGCAGACGCAAATTACATGACGTCGGTCGAGGGCATCTTTGCAGCGGGCGACATGCGTCGCGGTCAGTCGCTGGTCGTCTGGGCCATCTCCGAGGGACGAAAGGCCGCCGCGGCCATCGACAAGTACCTCATGGCCAACGAGGACGCCGGGATCAAACGCGCACGAGCAACAGCATAGAGAGGGCTCGCTCAAAAGCATCGGGGAAGATGCGGAGCTGCCGGCCTGGTAGCTCTATTACGCGCCACCAGGACCTCTCGGCACATTCTTGCCCAGGGCGGTAGCGAGGGCAATCTGGTGGTCCTGTTCGTCGATCAGGATGTCCCGGATTTTTTCGCCTATGGCGTATTCAGCCAGATCCTCGCACTGCTGAACGCGCTCGCGATAATTGCGAATCGTCTCCGTCTCATTGTCGAGATCGAACTGCAGCATCTCTTTCGCCGACTCCGAAGTCCGGACCGGCTTTGGCGTGACCGTGGGCATGCCGCCGAGATAGTCAATCTGCTGTGCGATAGCTATGGCATGAGTCAGTTCTTGCGCAGCGTGCAATTCAAGTTCGGCTGCGATGTTCATGTACTCTGCGCCCTTCAAGACCTGGGAATACACCGTGTATGCAATGATCGCCTGGTATTCGCGCGACAGATCTTCATTCAAAAACTTGATCAGGTCGGCGCGAGACACCTTATCGTGTGATGTGTCGTTCGTGGCTTCAACAGTCTTGTCTTGAGTCTTCAAGTTGCTCTCCTTCATGCAATGAATTTGAGACAGATGCCTCAGTTGATCCCGTTTTCATCCGGCCGTTTTCGACTATCGGCGTCCCGCCGCTGTAACCCATTCACCGTAACAAGCTGCCGCGCCTGAGACTGTCCAAAATTGCACAGAGATGATGCACGATCGGTCCAATGCGGACATGCGGGCCGAATCCAGAAGGACGCAGGACGACCCTTGCGCCAGGAACGACGGCTTCTCCGCCGTCCCAGCACGCGCACCCAGGACAGCGTATGCTCAGAGTAGGAGTCCTTTTCCCCTTCTCGCCTTCGGCATTCCAGGTTTAGCTCCAGACGAGCGTCTTGCAAGCACGCAACGGTACGACTGGAGCTGCCATGAGTCTCATCGAGAAAACCGACGTCAAGAATCATCTTTCCGCCCGGCATCGGACTCAAATACACCTGGCGCCGCCACCAAGCCGGCCAGATGCGGCAGGTCTCCCACGCGAGGCGCCCGCCAGCGCAGATTCGAAAGAAGCCGGTTCAGTTCACATCCCGCTGCTCGTTCCCGCCCTGAATGAAAAGAGCCCGCCGGTTCTCTCCAAAGCTCCCCAAGGAACTGCCGAATGACTGCTGCCTCCATCATTTGGCCGAATTGGCTGCCGCGAGTCCTATTGCTCCGCCGCGCTTGCCCCTGTTGCAACTCCCGTCAATTCAAGCAGGGTGAGCTCCGACCGCTAGACGGTCTCTACGCCATGTTCTTTCTGCATCCGATTCGTTGCATGTTTTGTTGGCGGCGCTATTACTGGTTTGCCCTGAGATATGAGATTTGAGCACTCGACCCTATGATGAACTCCTCATCTCAAACGATCTGCTCCGAAGCCAACTTGCGGAGCACGCCTCGACATCATTGAATTACCAGATCGTTGCACAGAGCGCTGAAGACGTGCAGAGTGTTGGCAACACACCCGCCGTCAGCATGGGACCGTACCTGGTCGAGTCAGGCCAGACAAGCCTCTTGAAGACACTCAGCATCTATAGTCTTCGCGGAGAAAGCAGCGAGCAGATACGGCTGCTCTACATGAACGCTCCGGCCCTTCAAATCTGGAAACAGATGGGGAAGATGCCGAAGATCATCGGCGCGCGCACTCGCCCACCGCGCACAGCTTTGCTCACCTTTGGCGTTCCATTCAACGCTTAGTTGACTCGTCTTGTGCCCTTGTAAGGCTGCACGCACGCCCAGGTTAATCCTTGAGGTGGCGCATCTATCTTGCCGGTCACACTGTGCGGGAAGATCTATCAATGTTGGATCGCGGTTTCTGACTTTGCTGACTTTTCGGTGACCTGTACCGGGGTAGGCAACTGCGATTTGTCCCATCCTCCGCCCAAGGCCTCAGTAAGCTGAACCGACGAGGTCATGTACTCTACCTGCAAGATGGCCAATGACTGCTGATGTGAGAGCAACGTGGTCTGCGCACTTACGACATCGATGTAAGGATCGATTCCCGATTCGTAACGTCCCATCTCAAGCGCAAGAAAAGTTCGCGAGGAGTCGACAGCTTCTGTCTCGCGCACAATCTGTTGCGACAGGATGCGAACCGCGGCGAGCGAGTCTTCGACCTGTTGAAACGCAGTCAACACGGTCTGGCGGTACGCGGCAAGATCTGAATTGTAAGCGGCAATGTACTGATTCACGGTGGCACGTCGCAAGCCTCCGTCATATACAGTCTCGGAGATGGATGGGCCGATGGACCAGAAGCGACTTGGCCAGGTGAACAGGTTTTTGATGGCGGAGCTCTGCAGGCCGCCGGTGGCTGAGAGCGTGAGCGCAGGGTAGAACGCCGCATCCGCGACTCTGATCTGCGCATTCGCGGCAGCCATGGTCCTTTCCGCCGCGGCAATGTCCGGCCTGCGTTCAAGTAGTTGGGATGGCAAGCCCGTGGGGATTTGCGGCGGCGTGCTCGCAGTGGGTTCCACCGGGATAGAAAACGCCGAGGCCGGTTTGCCGATGAGTGTGGCAATGGCATGCTCGTACTGTGCTCGCCCAATCCCCAGATTGATGGCCGCGGACTGGGCGCTCTCCAGATTTGTCTGCGCTTCAACCAGGGAGATCCGATCGTCCACGCCCGTTTCATAGCGGGCGCGTTCACTTTCTACAGCCTTCTTGTCCGCCGCCACTGTTTCATCCAGGATCTTCTGCAACTCGTCCTGCCCGCGAATCTCAAAGAAGTATTCAGCCAGGCTGGCTTGTTCTGTCAGCTTCTCGTTCTCAACATCCGCGGCACTCACCTGGGCGGAATACTGGCTGGCGCGAACGGTGTTGCGAATGCGTCCCCAAAGGTCGGGTTCCCACGAAACATCGGCGGGAATGGCAAACAACTGCGACTGCTTTCCGCTGGTTGTGCCGGTGGTCGATGCAGATCCAACGTTGGACGATGTCTGAGAGCGCGTATACGAGCCGCCTACAGCCACAGTGGGAAAGTACTGCGACCGCGCCTCACGCACCATCGCACGGGCCTCCATGAAGTTCTCAAAGGCCTGCTTGATGTTCTGGTTATCGATGTTGAGTTGATCTTCGAGCGCGTCAAGCTCCGGGTCGTTGAAGATCTTCCACCATTTGCCACGGTCCGCCGCATCCTTTGGCTGCGCCACAGTCCATCCATTCCCCTCGTTGAGCTGCGCAGCGGATTCCTTGTATGCCGGAGGCGCGGTGGCTGTGGGCGGGACGTACCTGGGGCCTACGTCACATGCTGTGAGCGCAGTACACAGCGCGGCGAAACAGATTGCCGAGCTCGCCGACAGCTTCATCCGGGATTGCACTTTCCGCTTGTTCATGACGAACACTCCAACGATCACGCTGATCAGGAAGCCTCTGCGGTTCCACGGTAGAGGTTCACCGGCTGTTTGCCCCTGAAGCGCAGGCGCATGCGGTCGAAGAGCAGGTAGACAACGGGGGTGGTGTAGAGGGTGAGCATTTGGCTGACGATGAGGCCACCGACGATGGTGATGCCCAGCGGGCGCCTCAATTCGGAACCGGTGCCTGTTCCGAAAGCCAATGGCAACGCACCGAAGATTGCCGCCGTGGTGGTCATAAGGATGGGACGGAAGCGCAACTGGCAGGCTTCGAAGATGCTCGCAGCTGGGGTCTTCCCTCCCTCGCGCTCGGCAACAAGGGCAAAATCGATCATCATGATCGCGTTCTTTTTGACGATGCCAATCAGGAGGATGATGCCGATGATCGAAATCACGTTGAGGTCGATTTTGAAGAGCATGAGGGCAAGCATGGCTCCCAGGCTGGCTGACGGCAGGGTGAGGATGATGGTAATAGGATGGACCAGGCTTTCATAGAGGATGCCGAGAACAATGTAGACGGCGAGGAGCGCCGTGCCGACGAGCAGAGGTTCGCTGGCCAGCGAAGTTTGATACGCCTGCGCGGTGCCGGCAAAGAAGCCGAGGATCGTGCTGGGCATATTCAGCCGCTTTTGCAACTGGGAGACCATGCGTACGGCATCGCTCAGCGACAGGTTCTCGGCAAGATTGAACGACATGGTCACGGACGGAAACGAGCTGGTGTGATTGATTTGCAGGGGCGTTGTGCTTGTCTGCGCTGAGGTGACGGTGGAAAGGGGAACGACGCCGTGGCCCGCGGAGTTGAGATAGATGTCCTTTAAGCCGTCGGGGCTTTGCCAGTAAGGCGGCGCTGCCTCCAACACAACGTAATACTGGTTGAGTTGTGTGTAGATGATGGATATTTGCGACTGTCCGAATGCGCCGGAGAGGGACTGGTCCAAAGATTGCGGCGTGAGGCCGAGCCTGGCCGCGGTGGGGCGGTCATAGGTCAGCAACTCCTGCAGGCCGGCATTTTGCGCATCGCTGCTCACATCCTGGAAGCCCTGGAGCTTCTGCATGCCCGCAAGCAGAATCGGTCCCCAGTGACCGAGATCCGCGACGCTGTCCGACTGAATCGTGTATTGATACATTGCATTGCCCCCTCGCCCTCCGATTTTTAAGTCCTGTGGCGCCTGGAGGAATGCCGAAGCAACCGGAAGCTTGTTCAACTTGGGCCGCAATCGATCGATGATCTCCGGCGCGGTAACCTTGCGCTCATTCAGCGGCTTCAACGCGATAAACAGGGAACCACCGTTTGTAGAGCCGCCGCCGCCCGTGAAAGCGATTACGTTGGCGACGGCGGGGTCTGCCTCGATGACTTTCACGATCTGCAAGATCGAGTTGTTCATCATCGGGAACGAAGCGTCCTCCGGACCTCGCACGCTGCCTTGAAGGGCTCCGGTATCCTGCTGCGGGAAGAGGCCCTTCGGAATGATCACAATGAGGTAGAAATTCAACCCAATCGTCAGCAGCAGCAGAGCCAGCATCGGGCCGGGGTGCTTGAGTACCCACGCCAGGGAACGGCTATAAGCGGAAAGCAGCCAGGTGAATCCCTTCTCTGAGAATCGATACACGCGGCCATGCTTAGCCGTTCTCTCGTCCTTGAGGATATAGGCGCACATCATGGGCGTGGTGGTCAGGGAGATGACCATCGATACGACGATGGCGGTTGAAAGCGTAATGGCAAACTCGCGAAACAGGCGGCCTACGATGCCCCCCATCAGAAGGATGGGGATGAATACAGCGATGAGAGAAATGCTGATGGTGAGAATGGTAAAGCCGATCTCCCTGGAACCTTGAAGCGCGGCCTTCATCGGCGACAAGCCCTCCTCGCGAAGACGGGAGATGTTTTCCATTACCACGATCGCGTCATCAACGACGAAGCCGGTAGAGATTGTCAGCGCCATCAGCGAGAGGTTGTCGATGCTGAAGCCGAACAGGTACATGACGGCGAAGGTTCCAATGAGCGAGACAGGAACGGCGACGGTGGGAATCAAAGTGGCTCGCCAGTTGCGCAGAAAAATGAAGACAACGAGAATCACCAGGATGACAGAGAGAATAAGAGTGCCCTCGACATCGCTGACTGAGGCGCGGATGGTGGTGGTGCGGTCAAGAACGATGGTCGTCTTGATTCCTTGCGGGATGGAGGCTTGAATCGAAGGCAATTCAGCGCGAATCCGATCGACGGTGGCGATGATGTTCGCGCCCGGTTGACGAAAGATGATGACCGGAATGGCAGCTACGCCGTTCAGATATCCGGCGGCGCGGATGTTCTGCGCGGCGTCCGAAACGTCCGCCACATCGGAGAGTCTTACCGCTACGCCTTTGTTATAGCCCACAATCAGCGGTGCGTATTGGTTGGCGTGCGAGAGCTGGTCGTTGGTGACAATGTCCGCCGTGGTGAATCCGTCGGAGAGCTGGCCTGCCGGCTCATGTACATTCTGCTGGGTCAAGACAGACTGCAGGTTCTGGATTGTAAGGCCGTGGCTGTTGAGCAGCGTGGGGTTCACTTCCACGCGGACGGCAGGACCGGCGCCGCCTCCGACCGTTACTTGCCCCACTCCAGCAATCTGGGAGAGCTTCTGCGCCATAACCGAAGAGGCTTCGTCGTAGAGCGTTGGCCTGTCGTATTTATCTGAAGTCAGTCCCAGAATCATGATCGGTGCGTCGGCAGGATTGACCTTGCGGTAAGTCGGATTGGCGGGCAGATTGGCCGGCAGGTAAGTGCGCGCGGCGTTGATGGCCGCTTCAACATCCCGCGCCGCACCGTCAATATCGCGGCTCAGATCGAACTGCATCGTGATCGAGGTGCTTCCCAGCGAGCTTGTCGAGGTCATCTCCGTTACGCCGGCGATGTGGCTGAACTGACGCTCAAGAGGTGTGGCGATGGAGGATGCGGTAATCTCGGGGCTGCCGCCGGGCAGACTGGCCGAAACTGAGATTGTAGGGAAATCCACCTGGGGCAATGGTGAGACGGGGAGAATGTTGAAGGCGATGGCGCCAACAAGCAAGATGCCCGCCGTCAAGAGCGTGGTGGCGACGGGCCGGGCGATGAACGGAGCGGAGATGTTCATGCGCCCTCCGCCGGCTGAGGTTCGTTGCTCGTGGCGGCTGCCTTGCCGGAATGGCTGAAGCGCTGGCCGATGCGATCAAAGAAGATGTAGATGACGGGCGTTGTATACAGCGTGAGGACCTGGCTGAGCAGCAGTCCTCCAACCATTGCGATTCCCAGCGGACGCCTCAGTTCCGAACCCATGCCCTGGCCGAGGGCGAGTGGAAGCCCGGCCAGCAGGGCCGCCATGGTCGTCATCATGATGGGACGGAAGCGCAGCAGGCAGGCGTCGTAGATCGCATCCGTCGAGTTCTTGCCGTGTTCCCGCTCGCCCTCCATGGCGAAGTCGACCATCATGATTCCGTTTTTCTTTACGATGCCGATCAGCAAAATGATGCCGATGATCGCGACGACGTTGAGGTCCTGCTTGAAGAGGATGAGGGCCAGCAGCGCGCCTACGCCAGCGGAAGGCAGCGTGGAGAGGATGGTGATGGGATGGATGAAGCTCTCGTAGAGAACGCCGAGCACAATATAAACCGCAGCCAGCGCGGCAAGAATCAGCAAGCCCTCATTGGAAAGCGAACCCTGGAATGCGGCAGCGGTGCCTTGAAAGCCGTACTGCACGCTGGCCGGCATGTTCAGGTCCTTTTGCGCCTTCACGATTGCCGTGATTGCCGCGCCCAGGGCGGCGTTAGGGGCGAGGTTGAACGAAACTGTCACAGCGGGAAACTGGCCCTGATGATTGATGGAGAGCGGCTCCGCCACCCTCTCAACATGCGTGAATGCGCTTAAGGGAACGGCGGAAGAAGCCGCGGTGGTGGTGGCTGCATTCGCGCTTGAAGAAGACGTGGCACCCGAGCCGACTCCCGACTTGATGGCATTCGAAGGGGCGCTGAGCACCGACGCGGAGGGCGTATAGGCGACGCTCGTGGTGGCCGCATTGGAACCGGCGGAAGAAGAGCCGGAGGCTGCAAACGAAGAGGATGCCCCTGGGCCGGAGCCTCCGGCCGAAGCGTTGGTCTGTATGTATAAATCCTGTAGCCTGGAGGGATTCTTCTGGAAGGCCGGATCGGTTTCGAGGATGACGTGGTACTGATTCAACTGCGTATACATGGTGCTGATCTGGCGCTGGCCATAAGCGTCGTAGAGAGTGGTGTCGACGGTGGAAGGAGCAATGCCAAGGCGAGAGGCGGTGACACGATCGATGACAAGCGATACCGCCCGGCCGCCGGTTTGCTGGTCGGTGGCCACGTCGGCAAGTTGAGGCAAGCCTTTCATTTTGTCGACAAGGCGCCCGGTCCAGAGGTTCAGCTCGTTGGCATCCGGGTCCTCCAGCGTGTATTGGTACTGGGTGCGGCTGACGCGGTCGTCGACGGTGATGTTCTGGACGGGGTCCATAAAAAGCTCGATGCCGTCCACCTGCCCCAGGCTCTGCTGAAGCCGGCGGATCACGTCAGATGAGCTCAATTTCCGCACTTCGATGGGCTTGAGATTGATGGAAAACCGCCCGCTATTCAGCGTGGTATTTGTTCCGTCGGCGCCGATGAAGGAGGACAGGCTCTCGACGGCCGGATCCCTAAGAATGATGGAAGCCAACTGCTGCTGCTTCCGCGACATGGCCGCAAAGGAGATGGTCTCCGGAGCCTGCGAGATTCCCTGAATCTCGCCCGTATCCTGCGTGGGGAAAAAACCCTTGGGGATGACGATGTACAGAACAACGGTGAGCACCAGGGTTGCGGCCGCAACAAGCAGCGTTATCGTCTGGTAGCGCAGAACAAACTTGAGGGTTCGGCCATAGAAAGCTATGATGCGATCGAAGACGCGCTCAGAAGCCCTGTAAAAGCGGCCCTGCTGTTCTTTGGGTGTGCGACGCAGAATGCGCGAGCACATCATCGGCGTCAGCGTGAGAGACACCACGGCTGACAGGATGATGGTGACCGCCAGGGTAACGGCGAACTCGCGGAAGAGGCGACCGATGACTCCCCCCATGAAGAAGAGCGGAATCAACACAGCGAGCAGTGAAACGGTGAGAGAGATGATGGTGAACCCGATTTGCTCGGCTCCCTTGATGGCCGCCTGCATCGGGGTGTCTCCCGCCTCGATATAGCGCGTGATGTTCTCGATCATCACGATCGCGTCATCGACCACAAATCCCGTGGAGATGGTGAGCGCCATCAGAGAGAGGTTGTCCAGGCTGTAGCCGAGAGCATACATGGCGCCGAAGGTTCCCACCAAAGAGACGGGCACTGCAATGCTGGGAATGATGGTGGCGTAAAGGTTGCGCAGGAACAGAAAGATGACCATCACCACCAGAGCGACCGTAAGCATCAACTCGAATTCAACGTCGGCGACCGATGCGTTGATGGCGGTGGTGAGATCGGTCAGCGGCGTCACTTGAATCGAGGGAGGCAGGTTTGCCTCGAGTTGCGGCAGAACTGCCTTGATTGACTTGACAACGCTAATGGTGTTGGCGCCGGGCTGCCTCTGGATATTCACAATCACTGCCGGCGTCTCGTTCATCCAGGCTGCCTGCTTGTTGTTCTCGATGCCATCCACCACGTTCGCAACATCCGTGAGCATGATGGGCGCNNCCGTTGCGGTAGGCGACCACGACCTTGCGGTAGTCGTCGCTGGTGACCAGTTGATCGTTGGCATTGATCTGGTAATCCTGGTGGGGCCCATCGAAGTTGCCCTTGGCTTGATTGACGCTTGTCACTGTGAGCGCCGTGCGCAGATCCTCGAGATTGAGCCCGTAAGACGACAGCGCCGTCGGGTTGGCCTGAATGCGCACAGCGGGCTTTTGGCCTCCGCTGATGCTCACCAACCCCACCCCGCTCAATTGCGAGAGCTTGGGCGCAAGACGCGTATCTACAAGGTCTTCCACTTGTGACAGAGGAATGGAGTTGGAGGTGATGGCCAGGGTCAGGACGGGAGCGTCCGCGGGATTCGTCTTGCTGTAAACCGGCGGCGCGGGAAGGCTCGAGGGAAGAAGACTCTGCGCTGCGTTGATTGAGGACTGAACCTCTTCTTCCGCGATGTCGATGTTCAATGTGAGGTCAAACTGAAGCACGATGACCGACGATCCGCCGGAACTGGTGGAGGTCATCTGGCTCAACCCTTGCAGTTGACCGAACTGGCGCTCAAGAGGAGCGGTCACCGTTGTTGCCATCACATCCGGGCTGGCGCCCGGGTAGAAGGTGAGTACCTGAATGGTGGGATAGTCGACCTCAGGCAGTGCGGATACGGGCAGCAGGGTATAGGAGACCGTACCTACCAGCAGGATTGCAGCCATCAAGAGTGCAGTCGCAACGGGTCGCTGAATGAAAGGCCCGGACGGATTCACGGGGCATTGCCCTGACTGCTGTTTACAGGAGGGGCCTGCTGAGCGACGGCGACGGGGCTGCCTGCCTGCAACTTGTCGAAGCTGCTGGTGGCCACGACCTCGCCGGGATTGATGCCTTCCACCGCCGTCATTCCGCCGTTCGCAACGCCCGTCGTGATGTTGCGCACGCTTGCCACCTTGTTCCCAATCACGTAGAGGAAGGACACCTCTCCGTTGTGTTGGACGGCAGCGGTCGGAACCAGCGTGACCCCATTGACCGTATTCACCAGCAGCCTGGTGTTCACGAACTGGTTCGGATACAAAGCGCCGTCTTTATTGTCAAAGATGGCGCGCAGTTTCACTGTGCCCGTGGTGGTGTCAATCAGATTGTCAATGCTCTGCAATTTGCCAGTTGCGATTTTAGTGCTTTGCGATCGGTCCCATGCCTCAACCGGAAGTGTGTGCATGAGCCGCATCCGCGCCCGCACCTGTGCCAGGCTGTCTTCGGCCATGGTGAAAATCACAGTAGTGGGCTGCACCTGCGTGATAACCACGAGCACGGTGTTGCCCGAGGCCTGGACTACGTTTCCGGGGTCAACCAGCCGAAGCCCAACCCGGCCAGCAATTGGCGCCGTAATGTGACAGTAGCCGAGCTGTACCTGGTCGTAGTTCACGGTGCCCTGGTCGTTCTTCACCGTGCCCTGATCCTGCAGCACGATCTTTTCCTGGTCGTCGAGCAACTGCTTCTGGATTCCGTTGCGCGCCCACGCTGTGCGATACCGGTCCAGGTCCATCTGCGCCTGGGCAAGCACATTGGTGTCGTGCTCCAGTGCGCCCTCGGCCTGCATCAGTTGTGCCTGGTAGGGTCGCGGATCGATGTCGATCAGCGCATCTCCCGTTTGAACGAATTGACCTTCACCGTAATGCACCGCGGTGAGCACTCCGCTGGCCTGCGCGACGATGGAGTCCTGGTACACCGGTGTCACGGTGCCGATGGCATCGAGGTAGATGCCGATGGACCCCTTTGTGGCAGGAGCCACCGTGGCGCTCACGGAGGGTTTGACGGAAGCCAGCTTTTTCTTTGCCGCAGCAGCCTTGGCGTCGTTTTGATGGATCATCCAAAAGACGATTCCGCACAAAAGCAGCAGAAGAACTAGACCTGCCCAAAGAATCCAACGCCCCCGATACCACGGACGTGGAGGGGACAGCTGATGGTCCCGGCCAATATGCGGGATCTCTGAGTTGACTCCCACTTCAGGCATCAAGATCTCCGGGCTCAATAGGATATGGACAAATTCCCTTTTGGAGGATCGCTCCGCTCCCGCACGATGGTCTGTTCTGAATTGCTCAACCTGGACGAGCTGAAATAGACACTTTAATCCTAGTTATTATAGGGTGCCCGTCCGGCGCGGCAAGCTGCCGCGGATCGTTTGCCTCAAAACCTGAAGGCAAGACCCATTGGAAGCCTGGGCAGAGTTTTGATGGGACTCTTCCTCAAACTCACAAAGCGGCGGAGCCTTGAAGCCCCGCCGCTCTGGAACGATACGCATTTGCGCGTCGCCGCTGCCGATTACTTCTTTTCGCCGCCACCGCCCGCATGTCCGCCGCCGCCGCTATGCGAGCCTGAGGCATGTGGTGCGGAGTGCGATACAGCCGCATGGGCTGCTGTCGGGCGTGCCGTTGAGTGCGCTGCCACCTGGCGTGGCGCCGCTGCATGGGAAGCCGGAGACGTGCCGCGTCCGTAGCTTGCCCCGCCGCTGCGCACGGCAGAGCTGCCGCCCGCACGAGCTACCTGCCCGCCTCCATAATGACCGCGAGCCGCCGCCGCGCCGCCATTCCCGCGATAGCTGCCTCCTCCGCCATCTACGAAGCGATGGCTGCCCCAGCCGTGCCCGTAACCCCAGCCCGCCCATGGGCCCATCCCAAGAAAAATCCCGTCGTAGAAATACCCCGGCCCGTAGAAGCCGCTGGGTGCGCAGGCGTAAGGCGCGTAGTCGTAGTATCCCCACTGACAAACAGGTTGAACGCCAACGCTGATCGTCACTTGTGTCTGGGCTGCTGGCGCCAGGGCCAGACCCGCGAGCAATGCCGCACTACCGAAAAGAATCTTGATGCTGCGCATATTTGACCCCCTTAAAGGTGTCTGTGGTTCCTTGCTTTCCGTGGATGCCTTGTTGCCGTCAGGAACGGCGCGGCAGCTTCAGTCACCATAAGGACTTTTCAACTTGTTTGCGGATATCCCTCACTACCTTTGGGGGGCGCTGGTCTATCTATCCTTACTGCCCTGACTCTAGCCCCCGCGTGGACATGAGTCTGAGCAATTAAGGTCTATTCGGAAACTGAAGAACCAGGGCCGGAAGCACTTTTCCAATTGGGTTGATGACCACTCATATTGACTGCGATGTACACGACCTCTCAGCGCCTTGAAATATAGCCCTCTGATGAGAATGCCATCCGCCTCGACGTACGCGCTCCAGCCCGGCCCTTCGCGTAAACGGTGCGCAGTCGCTCCAATTCATCCTCGACCAGGAACGGCCTGCATCCTCTTCGTCCATAGCGCCAAGCACCTGGCATCGTTTTGTATGCGCCAGACACCTGGTCCTGCTTTGAGTGGGCGAGTTGCAATTCGATGTGCTCGTGGTCAAATCGCTTCTCGTGAAGACAGGGGGAAGCGATTGACCGGCGCCCATGACCCGTCATGCGGCCTTTGCACCCCCATCGGCTCCAACGCCCGCAGGATCAGCGGATGGGGCTTAAGGGACTTGAGCAGGGATGGAGATCGATAAGCTATGTAAACTATTGATTCTAATGAACAAAAAACGGCAAGCACGGTAGAGACACATCGAGTGACGTCGAGATGCGTCGAGGATGTAAGAGGGTTAGTGGCTGCCCCCCAGGGATTCGAACCCCGATAGGCTGCTCCAGAGGCAGCTGTCCTACCATTGAACGAGGGGGCAACACGGGCAAAAAACTGCTTGCTGCCTTTGCGGGCCTGGGTCCGGCAGGGCGCCGAACAAGCCTGGCCAACCCTTTGATGATACGAGGAATCGGGCCGAGGGTCAATCCTGCAACGCCCCATGCTACCCAACACCAGATCCCTCTTCCCTACGCCCTGGACCCTGGACCCTGGGCCCTGTTTCCCTACTCCTCGCGCAGCACTTCAAGCGGCCTGAGTCCGAGAATCCGGTAGCTGGCAATCCAGCCGGTAGCCGTGGCCAGGATGGCCGTGCCGAACAGCGCGGTGAGCGTGGCCGGCCAATCCACGTGGAACTGTAGATCGGCCAGGTGGATGAGCACGCGCGTGAGCAGGTTGGCGAACACCACGCCCACCGATCCGGCCAGCAGTCCCAGCACCGAAAACTCCACGCTGAAGGTGCGCACAATGCGCATGCGCGTCGCTCCCAGCGTCTTCAGCACCACAGCCTCGCGCATGCGGCGGAACCGTGTGCTGGCGACGCTCGAGGCAAGGATCATGAGTCCGGCAAAGATGGAAAATCCTGCCAGAAAGCGAACAACGAATGTGATCTGATCCACCACCGAATCGATGCGCTCGAGAATGTCGACGAGGTTAATGACCGTAATCGTGGGATAGGCCAGAAACAGCGCGCGTTCCATCGAGCCGACCTGCTTGGGGTCGATGTGGACGCCGCCGTACCAGGTGGCGGGCTGATTCTTGAGCATGGCCGAAGGCAAGACAAACGAGACCTCCATGCCGATGTGCTGGCCGTCGGGCTGAAAGAGCGCCGCGACGCGGAGTTTGTGCACAACTCCGCCCGCTTCGAGTTCAACCTGAGACCCTATTCCCACGTGAATGCGCTCGGCGGTGCCTTGGCCAATGGCGATCTCGTTGGCGTTGGGGTCGGTCCACCATTTGCCCTGCTTGATCTTGTCGCCCGCCGGCGGCGCGTCGGCCCAACTCAGCGGGGCCATCTGCAGCATGCGCCGCGGGAAATGCTGGCCCTTGAGTTGATCGATGGTCTGGCCGTTGACTGAAACGAAGTGGCCGGTAACAACGGGCAGCAGATCGAGCGACTGGTTGATGCCGCTTTGGTGCGCGAAGAAGTTCTTCACGCCTGGAATCTCGTCGGTGGTGATGTCGACGAGGAACACATTGGGCAGATTGGGCGCCGCAGTCTCACGCAGGTCGCGCAGCAGCGATGCCTGCATCAGGTAGACCGCGAGAATGAGCATCACGCCCGTACCTAACGAGGCCAGCACTGCGGCGGATTGGTTGCCGGGCCGGTAGAGGTTGGCCAGGCCGTGGCGCAGAAAGCCAGGCAGGCGCAGGCGGACGCTGTTGAGGAGGATTCTCAGCGTCCACAGTGCGAGAGCGGCCAGGGCGAGCAGAACGGCAAGTGCGGCGGTGAAGGAGATGGCGAACCACATGCCCACGTCGCGGGAGTCGGACAGCGCCCAGCCGATGGCGCCGAGGGCAACAATAACCAGCGCGGCAATGCCAAGTTGCAGGCGGCGACTCCACCACAGCGCCAACCGTGCGCCGATCCCTTGCGGGCCCTCTTCTACAAGCCTCCGCAGCACCAGCACAGGCCGAACGGCGCGGACATCGAGCAATGGCGGCAGGCAGAAGAGAATCGTCGTCAGCAAGCCCGTGCCGAGGCCGGCAAGCGCGGACCTCCACGGGAACGAAAGCACTGCGTGCACGGGAAGCAGGTTGCCGAAGACCGCGGGCAGAGCTTCCATCACACCCACACCGGCGGCCACGCCAAGCAGAGCTCCAGCAAGGCCCAGGCCCATGGTCTGCAAGAGAAAGATGCGGAGCAGATCGGAAGAGCTCGCGCCGACGGCCTTCAGGATCGCCAGCATGTCCATGCGCTGCTCAAGATGCGCGTGCATGGCCATGGCAACGCCGATGGCGCCGAGAACCATGGCGACCAGGCAGATAAGGCTGAGGATGGAGGTTGCGTTGTCCAGGCCCTGCGTCAGTGCGGGATTGCCCTCGCGGTAGTCGATCACCTGTGCGTCGGGCAGAGCTTCCTCAAGCTGTTTGCGAATCACCTTTGGATCGATGACGGGCGCGGCGCCACCGATGCCGGCTGGAACATTCTCTGGCAGTTTGACCAGCAGGCGCTGGCTGGCGCGGCTGCCGGGGGCGAGCAGCCCGGTGCGCGCGAGTGCCGCTTGCGAGATCATCACGCGCGGGCCCATGCCTGCCCCTGAGGTCATGCGGTCAGGCTCCTGCGTGAGTACGGCAGCGATCTTGAAGTTGCGGCCGCCGAGGCGCATGGTGTCGCCGACCTTGGCGTTCAGTCGAACCAGAAACTCCTCCGCAACCACCGCGGAATCGCCATCGAGGGCATGCGGCAAAGAAATGGCGGGTTCAAGTTCTGCTGCGCCGTAGTACGGATATTCGGCCGGGTCGACTGCCTTGAGCGAAACCAGCAGGGGCACCGGGTCCGGTGGAACGCTGGCCATCGACACCGTCTCCGTGACCCAGGTCGAACGCACCGGCCCCGGAATCTTCTTTTCGACATCGGCAATTTTGGCTTTTTCGTCGTCGGTTGCCGAGCGATAGAGGCGTGCGCTCAGGTCGCCGGCCATCAGCGAGCGGGCCTCAACGCCAAGCGTCTGGCGAAAGCTCTCGCTGAACCCGCGCACGCCNNTTCAGATCGCGCCAGCCAATGGCGGCGGCGCGTTTCCAACTGAGAGCGCGCTTAGCCATGGCTTGCCTGCCCGGCTGCGGGAATCCCGTGCGCTTCGACGGGCCCGGTATATGGGAGCGTGTCCTCCACAACCATGCCGTCGCGGAGAACAATGCGGCGATCGGCGCGGCTGGCCACCTCAGGATCGTGTGTCACAAGCACCAGCGTGGTTCCGGCCTTGCGGTTGCGGTCGAGCAGCAGGTCGAGCACGAGCTTGCCATTGGTGGAGTCCAGATTCCCCGTCGGCTCATCGGCCATCACGATGGGCGGGTCCACCACGAATGCGCGCGCCAGGGCAACGCGCTGCTGCTCGCCGCCTGAAAGCTGAATCGGATAGTGCTCCACGCGCTCGCCGAGGCCGACCTCATCCAGCAGGCGCCGCGCCTGCGCCAGGCCGTTGCCCTCAAGGTTCAGCTCGTAGGGCAGCAGAACATTTTCCAGCGCCGTGAGCGTGGGGATGAGCTGGTACGACTGGAAGACGAAGCCGATCTTTTTCCCGCGAACTTCGGCAAGCTGCGTCTCGGCAAGGTTGTGGATGGGCACGCCGTCCAGCCAGATTTCGCCTTCGCTGGGCGTGTCCAGCCCGGCCAGCAGGCCAAGCAGGGTGCTCTTGCCGCTGCCGCTGGCGCCCACTACGGCCACAAACTGGCCAGCGGGGATGGTGAGTGAGATGCCCTTCAGGATCTCAACGCGGCGAGCGCCGTTCTGAATCCACTTGCGTGCGTCCTTGACTTCGATCAACCTTGCCTCCCAGACACTTGAGCCCTGCCGGATAATGAGGGTGCCCCATCCTAAACGCGCTCTTTGCGTTTAGGGTGGGAGTCCATGAACCCCAAACAGCCGCCCCGATCAAACAACGGCTTCCGTGCCCCATCCATTTCGCGTTCTTTGCGGAATGGGTGGGACCCGAGACCCCAGACCCCAGACCCAATCCCCTACACTAATCCTGTGGACGTTCGCCGCCGTCATCTCGTCTCATTCTTGCTGATTGGATTGCTGTGCGCTTGTTTTGGATGTGAAAAAGCGCGTGCTGCTCAGCCATTATCCGGCGCACCTCCAGTCTCTGAGCCGCAATCGCTGGTCTGCTTTGGAGACAGCATCACGGCAGGCTATGGCCTTCCCGCCGGCGACGCCTACCCCGATTTTCTCCAGCGCAAGCTCGACGCCGCCGGATACCACTACAAAGTCATCAACCATGGCACCAGCGGCGCCACCACCAAAGACGCCGTAGCCGACCTGCACGGGATTGTGCAGATGCATCCGGCGGTCGTGGTGGTGGAGTTTGGCGGAAACGACGGCCTTCGCGGCCTGCCGCTCACAGAGACCCGCCGCAATCTCGACGAGGTGCTCACCACCCTTGAAGCCGCGCACATCAAGGTGCTGCTGGCCGGCATCACGCTGCCGCCCAATTACGGGCCCGATTACATTCGCGCGTTCGAAATGGTCTTTCACGAACTCGCCGCCCAGCATCGCGTGGCGTTCGTGCCCATGATCTACGTTGGCCTCATCCATCGGCAGGGAGTCATCCAGCCCGACGGCATCCACCCCACCGCCAAGGGCTCCAACATCGTCGCCGACACTCTCATCGCCGCCCTCAAGCCGATGCTGAAGAAGTAGCGGATCGGAAGGGCAACAGATGCCCCGAGCTCAAGTCCCCTGGATCATCACCACCACAGGCTGGAACAGCGTCCCCGCCACTCGCCTGGCAATCGCGACAAGATTTGATTGGCCTTCGAAGACCTTTACCAGCGACGCATCCGAGAACTCGGGCAGATTGACCTGCGCTCCGTTGCGCAGACGGCCGAGAGATTCAACGTCGGCGCAGACGGGCGGCATCTCCGGCAGCAGCGTGCGGGGATGCACGCAAAGAGCCTCAAGACCCGGAGCGTTCCCGGCGAGTGCCTTCAGTTCGTCGAGGGTGTGGGCCTCATCGAGGTTGAAGACGCCTGCTTTGGTTCGGCGCAGACTGGTGAGGTGAGCGCCACACTCAAGGTCCTGGCCGAGGTCGTGGACGATGGAGCGAACGTACCCACCGGCGCTGATAGTCAAATTGAACGTCACCATATCGCCTTCCATGCCGGTGATGACGAAGCTCGATACATGGACGATCTCAACCTTGAGCTCAACAGGCTTCCCTTCCCTCGCCAGCTCATAGGCCGGCTTGCCTGCAATCTTCTTTGCGCTGAACGCGGGGGGCATCTGCTCCACCTTGCCGCGAAACCGCATGGCCATGGCGCGGATGCGGCCAAGAGTAACTCCGGAGCTGTACTGCGGCCAGCGATCAGGGCCGTCGGGCGTGCCTTCCGCGTCGTAGGTGTCGGTGGCGAAGCCAAGGCGCATGGCGCCCGAATAGCTCTTCTCGGCCTGCGCAAAATACTGCGCCAGGCGCGTGTACTTGCCCAGAACAACCGGCAAAACGCCTGTGGCCATGGGATCGAGCGTGCCCAGATGTCCGATGGATTTTTCGCCCGTGATGCGGCGCAATAGAGCAACCACGTCGTGGCTGGTAATGCCCGTTGGTTTGTCGATTACCAGAAGCCCGTTCACTTCTTTACTTTATCGGAACGGGCCGGGTGGCTCTATGAAACGATCTACAACGTGCCAGTGCCCGGTGCCCGAACGAGCGACAGAAACTCGTGGCGGGTTTCTTTCTGGCGGAAACAGCCGACCATGGCGCTGGTCACGGTTGACGAGTTCTGCTTCTCGATGCCGCGCATCATCATNNAGGCGCGGAATCTTGCTCAGGCCGAGAACCTTGCCGTTGGGAATGTAGGCAACGTGGACCTTGCCGATGAACGGCAGCATGTGGTGCTCACAGAGCGAGAACATCTCGATGTCCTTCACGATGACCATCTCGTCGTAATCGACATCGAACATGGCGCCGCGCAGAATCTTTGTGGGGTCCTCGTCGTAGCCCTTGGTGAGGAAGGCCATGGACTTTTCGACCCGGCTGGGCGTGGCCAGCAGGCCGTCGCGGTTGGGGTCCTCGCCAAGGCGGGAGAGGATTTCGCGGTACATCTCCTGCGTGCTGAACTCGCTGAGTCCCTCGTCGGAATCAACTGCTCTGCGGACACTCTTGCTTACTGAAATCGGCTGCGCCATTTCGACCTCGCTGTTGCTTGACACCCCGTGGTAAGAGTCCAGATTGCTGAAAACATCCCTCAGGGGCTAAAGCCCATCGTTTGCTATCGATCATCTGCGGCACGACTCAAGTCGTGCCCTTTCAAAGCCAGACTTCCATCTGCGGCACGACTAAAGTCGTGCCCTTTCAAAACCAGACTTCCATCACACGCTGTTAACTACACACGCTGTTAACTACTTGCTGCGATCAATTACCGGAGTATTGGAAGAAGTTGTTTTCGGTTTCCTCGACGCGCACGTACTCCAGCTCAATTGCCGGCAGCGCGTCGGCTAACAAGTCATACACCGTTCTACACAGATTCTCCGTTGTGGGCACACGATTCGCAAACAACGGGTCGCTGTTCAAGTTGGTATGGTCAAAGCGGTGAATCACGCGGGCCTTCACTTCCCGATCGAGATCGACCAGGTTGACCACCATGCCGGTGGCAGGGTCAATGGGGCCGCGTGTGAGCACCTCGATGGTGTAGTTGTGGCCGTGGCCGTGCGGATTGTTGCACTTGCCATAGGCAATGCGATTCTCTTCATCCGACAACGAGTCGGCGTGAAGCCGATGGCTCGCGCTGAGCATGTAGCGCCGGCCGAAGTAAGCCTTCGCTGCATTGAGGCCGGCCGTTTCTGTGCTGTGCGCGGGACTCACAACCCACCTCGATACTCGGCAAAGATCTCCGGCGTTTCGTAGACGCGAATAGCGCTCAGCCTTGCGCCTCCAACAGTATTGACGGCGCGCTCAAGGCGGTTCCATGCAGCGCGAGCGATGTTCTCCGTGGTTGGAATCATGCCGCCTGCTGCGAACTCGGGAACTTCAAGGTTGAGATGGCGATGATCGAATCCGGAGAGCACTTCGCGCTCCATGATGTCCTTGAGACCTTTTAGATCCACGACAAAACCGGTCACGGGGTCAGGCTCGCCGGCCACGGTCACTTCGAGGGTGTAGTTGTGGCCGTGACCGTTGCGGTTGGCGCAGCGGCCAAAGACCTGGTGGTTCTGTTCCTCGCTCCAGCTCTCGTTCCAGTAGTAGTGCGAAGCCGAAAACGTGGCTCGCCGCGTAAGAAAAACCATCTTTGCCCTCATACGAGAGATGCGGGAAGGCTCGTGAAAGCTTCACCCGGCCAAAACTTTTTTTGCGTGATCAAATAGGACCAGTCAGCCGGGGTAGTCCCGGCCCTTCCAGCTTACCCGCTTGAGGATTCGATGCTGAAACCAGCTCCGGTAGAGCAGCACGCAGAAGAGCGGCAGGCCGAGGGGCGAGATGAGGCAGTTGAGGAAGCCGAAGTTGGACTTGGCGACGCGCATATAGAAGCGGACCATCGTTCGTGCCCAGAGGATGAGCAGAACCCATCCCGCGCCCAGCCACTGCAGGGAGTGCGCGGCAAATTTGGCGTTCCAGAGCCAGACGGTCAGAACTGGCAGCCCGAAGAGCAGAAAAACATCGATCGCGCGCCAGATGGAGAGCACGAGGGTGTTGTCAAAAAGCAAAGCAAGATTCTTTGTCCAACCCTCGATCATTGCTCCTGTCGAGCGATACATGCGGGTCGAGAGCGCGTCGTCTGCGTAGCGGAAGCGCAGGCCGAGCTTGCGGCGCTTGGCAAGAAACGCGATCTCGACGTCTTCGAGCACTTTTTCAGAAACCGCCGCATGGCCGCCAAGGCGCCGGTAGGCTTCGCGCTCGATCAGAAGAAACTGGCCGTTTGCGGCGGCGATGCGCTGAGCGGGATCGCTGACCTTTGCGGGCGGGTAGGCGAGGGCGAGTTCACAGAAGACCAGCGGCATGAGGCTGCGCTGGGCAAAGCCAGTAACGATCTGGCGGGGTGAGTAGCTGAGCACACCGGCCTTGTGGCGCCCGGCCTCGTGGATGGCGCGGCGCAGGTCCCCGTGTTCGTGAACCGTGTCCGCGTCAGTAAACAGAAGCCAGCGGCCGCGGGCCCGCTTTGCAGCCGTCCAGATGGCGTTGTTTTTGCCGGTCCAGCCGGACTCGAGTTTGGCGCCCTTGAGCAGGGTCACGCCGGCAAAGCTGCGCGCTATCTCCGCAGTCCGGTCGGTGGAATGGTCGTCGACCACGATCAGTTCCCAATCCTTGCCAAGCTCGAAAATATCCTCACTTTGGGCCGTCAGCGATTCCAGGCACGCGCCAAGGCAGTCCTCTTCATTGCGTGCGGGAACGATGACCGTGAGTTCGATGAGCTGCTCCGGCTCCGGCTGGTCGTAAACGGTTCCCCAGGCAACCGGACGCGGAGCGGGAGGGCCTTCTGAGAGGCCCAGCACCGGCTTATAAGCCTGTGGTGAAAGTCCGGGTTCGATAAAAACATCCCTCAGGGGCTAATGCCCGTCTTTCTTTTCAGCTTCTTGCGGCACGACTGAAGTCGTGCCCTTTCAAAATGCGACTTTCACCACGGGCTGGTATATTGCTCTGCGCTTACCGCTGGAAGATCGTTGTTGGTCATCTTGCCCAGGATCCTTTCGCCTTCCCTGCTCGTCCGGCTCTGCACATGCCGCGGCCGCTTCGTATTATCCGGCCTCGGCTTTGTATTATAAGTATGTGCGGTTTCCTCCACTCATCTCCCTCCTCGCAGTACTTGTGCTTGCTGCCGTTCCTGGTTGCGACCGCGGCGCTCACCCTGAAAATGCTGGAAGGCGCGCGCCCGATTTCACCGTCTCCGACGGCAAGACCACGATTCACCTCGCCAGCTATCGTGGCCAGGTGGTACTGCTCAACTTCTGGGCGACGTGGTGCCCGCCATGCGTCCAGGAGATGCCGGGCCTGATCCAGTTGCACCACGACCGGCCAGATCTCGCCATCCTCGCAGTCAGTATCGACGAAGACGAGGACGCATACACCAGATACATTGAGCGGCGTCACGTGGACCTGACCACTGTGCGCGATCCCGACCAGTCGGCGGCAAAGCTCTACCACACCGAGGGATGGCCGGAGACCTACATCATCGATCGCCAGGGGATCATCCGTCGCAAGATTGTGGGCGACCCGGATTGGTCGAATCCAGAGATTCGCGAATATCTGAAGACGCTTTAATTTCCGTCAGGCCTCTGGCTTTTGTCTTGAAGTCACCCTTGCGCGCCCTTCTATCCCTGTGAAAAGCTTGTTGCACTTGCGATCCGCAGCCGGGCCGGATTGGATGCAGTACGGTTTCGATGAAGGCGCATTCATTCCACGCACACGAATCGGCTGCGCTCTCAAGGGAGTAGTCCCCCGCAAAGCTGAATCCAACGAATCAACCGAATCGGACAGGAGAACTCTGCAAATGCCCACTCGTTTCTTTCACACTGCAGGCCGGTCGCTGGCGATCCCAGCGCTGTTTGCCCTGGTTGCTGTCCTATCCTTTTCGGGCGCCTTCGCTCAGGCTCCTGCAAAAAAGGTGGTCAAGACCGAAGCCGATCTGCCGCGGTTCAACTATCCGCTGACGACCACGGCCACCGAGCTGCTGAAGTCCGACGACGCGACCTTCAACGCCTTTGCCGCAAAGGTTCGTGCCGACGTCGATTCGGTGCTGAACGACTATGACGTTCAGGATCACGCTGCCCTGCGGGACCTGGTGGGAGTCAAGCTGCAATTGGAGTTGCTGGCCGGCGACGACGAAGCCGCACTGAAGACAATCGAGCAACTCCGCGCACTGCAGGACAAGCCAGATGCAAAGCTGACGACCGGCATGCAGTTGACGGCGATGATCGAGGCCGCGAAGGAGACCGGCGAGAGCTCAGGACCGGAGTTTGCCACAGCTTATGAGAAGGACTATTCGGCAGAGTTGAAGCCACTTCCATGGGACGTGGTCGGCAACCGGATCAAGGAATCGAAGAGCAGCGCGGAGATCGTGACTCCGTCGCTTGTTCTGGGCAGCATTCAGGCCAGCGTGGAACCGGCGGTGGCAAAGTCGCACCAGTTGAGCAACGATCTGGCGTGGGGATTGATCGGTGCGCGGGTCGAGCTTAAGCGCATACTTCCGCTCCAAAAGGCAACGGTGGCGGTGCTCACGGCAGAGGTGGCCGAACATAACGTGCAGAAGCCCGACATCTGGGCGGAGCGCGATGTAACCCTGACGCCGGCCGACAAGCTGACTCCAGTGAATGTGGCCATCTGGGACTCGGGTTCGGACCTGGCCCTGTTTGGCGACCGTGTCCTGACCGATCCGCACCCAACAACCCTCACCGATCCGCACGACATCGCCTTCGACCTGAAGGGTTTTCCAGATCGCGGATACCTGCTCAAGCTCACTGACGACCAGCAGAAGCAGTATCCAGGCATGCGCGAAGAGTTGAAAGGACTCTCGGACCTGCAGCTTTCCATCGACAGCCCGGAAGCAACCGCGCTGAAGCGGAAGCTGGGACACATGGCTCCGGCTGAGGTACCTGCATTTATTGAGCAGTTGGAGATGTTTGCGATTTACTCACACGGAACGCACGTGGCGGGAATCGCTTCGCGGGGGAATTCGGCGATCCGGCTGGCGGTGGGCAGAATCACCTTTGACTATCACAACGTGCCGCTGCCACCGAGCGAGGAGCTCTCGCGGCGCGCTGCCGAGGACGACCAGAAGTATGTCGACTGGTTCAAGAAGAACCACATTCGCGTGGTGAACATGAGCTGGGGCGGCGGACCGCAGGACTATGAGTCCGCACTCGAAAAGAACGGCATGGGCAAGGACGCGGCAGATCGCAAGGCAATTGCGGCGAAGTTGTTTGCGATTGAGCGCGAAGGCTTGTACAACGCGATGAAGAACGCGCCGGAGATCCTGTTCGTCTGTGCGGCTGGAAACGCGGACAGCGACAGCTCATTCAACGAGATGATTCCGTCGTCGTTCAACCTGCCCAACCTGCTGGTTGTCGGCGCGGTGGATCAGGCCGGTGACGAAGCCAGCTTTACCAGCTACGGGCCCACCGTGGTGGTGGACGCGAACGGCTACCAGGTGGAGTCGGTGGTGCCGGGCGGAGCGAAAATCCGCATGTCTGGCACCTCGATGGCCTCTCCGAACGCTGTCAACCTCGCAGCCAAGCTCATCGCCCTCGATCCGAAGCTCACCCCGGAACAGACCATTCACCTCATGGTCGAAGGCGCAACCCCCAGCGCTGACGGACGCCGCCACAACCTCAACCCGAAACGCTCGGTCGAACTTCTGCACCATATGGAGGCTTCGAGCAAGTAGCACCTCTCGAATCTGTCAGCAAATGAATTGGCATCGGGGAGCGATGAACCCTCATTGTGGATGCTCGCCCGCAGGATACCGAACGAGCGAAATCAGACGCGGATCCAGAACCCCTCGTGGACCTTTCCGGCTTCTTCCTCCATGAATGGACCCTCGACAACCACAGTCCGCTGGCCCCTCGCGAAGACTTCGCGGCATGGCAGGTCCAGCGTGGGGTTCTCTTCGTGACTGCCTGTGTAGCGCAGCAGCCCTTGCTCGGGTAGGGCATAAACCACCCGCCCAATCCCACTCCAGTAAATGGCTCCTGCGCACATGGCACATGGCTCGGTGCTGGTGTAGAGCGTGGCTCCGGCAAGCTCCTGCTCTGAAACCAGCTTCCCCGCAGCAGAGCAGGCCAGCATCTCGGCGTGTTGCGTAGGCTCACCCGCGGGCCGGACGGCGTTGTTGCGGGCTTCGACAATCACTTCGCCGGCAGCGTTGACGATAAGCGCGCCAAATGGATGCCGGCCAGCCCCACGGGCCTCCGCGGCCAGCTCAATCGAACGGCGCAGGTTGAACGCATCTTCACTAGAGAGGCCTGGACTTGAAAGCCCGGCAAGTGTCATGGTGACGACTCCGGCGGGCAGAACCCGCTGGAATATTGGTATCATCAAGCTATGACCACGGTGGATATTCTGTTCAAGTACGCCACACCTCCCTCAGAGGCTGCGGTCTTTGCGCTGGCCAGCACCAAGGACGTTTACGGCATCCGTCGGTTGAGCTTTGACCGCGAGGCACGCACTCTTCTCATCGAATACGACGCAACGCGGCTTACGCCGGCCGCGGTCGCCAAGCTGGTTCGCGAGTCGGGCCTGGACGTGGAGGACGAGCTGTCGCTGATTCCTCCGCAGCCCGAGCCTGAAGCAGCGCCGGCAGCCTGAGCATTGGAGCATTTGGCTTTATTCGTGTGGCTTTATTCGTGGACAGACGCTGCCCATGGGTCGGCGTCTGAAGAATGAGCCGGGGATTCGGTCGGCTCCTTGGCGTTGCGCGGATTGCAACCGCGTTGAAACCCTGTTAATCTGGTTGAGGTTTCGAGGGAAATCCTTGTGCGCCCGTAGCTCAGCTGNNATCTCTCCGGGCGCACCATAAAGATACGAAATGAATTGAAAAGCCATCCGCCGCTGCGGATGGCTTTTTCAGTTTGTGGCCAGATCGTTCATTGGCCAAGCGCGGCGCTTATGGCTTGTATTCGCCCGCGCTCTCTACCTGCACGACGGCCTGCACAGGCAGATTGTCGCTCGAGCCGCCAGCCAGCACGCGCACCTGCTCTTTTTCGATCTTCCAGTCGTGAGCGGCGGCGTCCCAATAGGCAAGGTCGTGCGGCTTCAGGTCGAAGGTTACGGCCTGTTCCGCTCCGGCAGCGATGTGCACGCGCTTGAAGCCTTTCAGCTCTTCAATGGGCCGCTGAACCGCCGACCCAAGATGCTGCACGTAGAGCTGCACCACTTCGTCGCTCACCCGCTTTCCTGCGTTGCGCACGCGAACCGTGGCCTGCACTGTACCCTCCGCCTTCACACTCGGCGCACTCAGGGCCAGCCCCTCATACTTGAACGTCGTGTAGCTCAGGCCAAATCCGAATGGGTACAGCGGCTTGTCTTTGGAGTAAAGATAGGTCCGTCCGTGCAGCAGGTTGTAGTCCAGGATGGGCAGCAACTGGTCGTCTCCCGTGGGCCAGGTTTGCGTCAGGCGGCCGGCAGGCGAGTAGGCGCCGAAGAGCACGTCGGCCAGTCCGTGGCCCTCCTCCTGGCTGTTGTGAGTCATGTGGACGATGGCGGGCACGTGTTCCTGGCTCCAGACAATGGCGTAGGGAAAGCTCGAGCGCAGAACCTCGACCGTCTTTGGATTGGCGGCAAATACGCGCTTCACCAGTTCTTCCTGCTCGAGAACGATGGTCTTGCGGTCTACGTCCTCTTTGCCGTTGGACTTCACCGGGCACTGATCCCAGCCGGCATTGCATGTCGGATGGTTCCCGACCACGACAATCGCCACATCGGCCTTCTTTGCAAGTTCGGCCGTTTCGGCCACGTTCGAACCATCCGTGAAGAGGATCTTCACCCCCTTGCCTGCGGCCTCGGAGACGCCTTCGAGGATGCTCACTCCGTACGGATAGGTCCCGCTGTACCAATCCTGGAGCACCTCGTCGGTCCAGTCGCCGATGACAGCGATGGTCTTCACTTTGGTCCGGTCCAGCGGCAGCAGCCCGCCTTCGTTCTTCAAGAGCACGATGGATTCGTCGGTTGCGAGGCGCGCCAGGGCTCTGCTCGACTCACGCTCCCAGGGCGGCAACTCGCCGTCCGTTTTCACTCCGATGTTGGCGTAGGGATCCGCGCCAGGCCCATCCAGCTCACCCAGGCGCAGGTACATGCGCAACAGGTTCGCGAGCACTCCGTCGAGTTCCGCTTCGCTCACCAGGCCGTCCTTGAGCGCCTTATTCAGGTCAGGCTGATACGTGTCGAGGAAGTAGTTGATGCCCGCCTTCACGCTGGCGGCTGCGGCATGCTCTTTGTCAGGAAAGGCATGATGACTGGTTACGAGCAGGCCGAGCGCGCCACCGTCGGTGCAGATCAGGCCGTCGTTGCCCCACTCTTTGATCATTACGTCTTTGAGTACGGGGTTCACGGTCATCGGCGTGCCGTTCCACGCGTTGTACGANNGAGTAGTACTCGCGAAACAGCCGCTCATCGAAGTCGGAAGACGTGTGGGTGCGGCCGTCCTCATTCTCGTTGGCCATGAAGTGCTTCATCAGCGAAGCTGCCTGCCAATGCTTCGGATCGGGCCCCTGCAGCCCGCGCGCGAAAGCCACCGTCAGGGTCCCAACCAGGTAAGGGTCCTCGCCCATCGACTCTTC
>PMXB01000203.1 GCA_003165935.1 Acidobacteriaceae bacterium
CGCATAGTCCGATATTAGTTCCTTTCGACCACGCTAACAATCTATCGATTTGCTGGATTTGGCAATGTTAACTGGATCAACATGAACAGAGTGTCATCCTCGTGTTCACTGTCTGTCATCTCCGCCCTATATCTTGGAAAGTAAGAACCCCGGCCTCTCGACTGAAGGGGTTCGGTAAGCAGGGATACCGAACGGAGCTTTCGCTCTGATTGTGAACATCCCAACTTTCGGGCCAAGGCCAGCTCGTTACGAAACATGAACGAAACTTCATCGGGTCTGCCTTGGTTCATGGCTTTCCAAACTCCATCAAACCCCGTCCTACTTGTGAACCGCAACAAAAGTTTGCTACGCATTTGTCCTCGTACAAATGTCTAAGCCAACTGCGCTCATAAGAACTCAGAGGATCACATTGGAATCTGATTGCGGAATTTCAAACATGACAAATGGCCGATTCGCTAGCGCATTTGGCTCATCTCTGCCACTGCCCCCCGCACTTGATTCTCTGCTTCACGGGGCGCTTCGCCACATTCTTGGCAATCCTGGAAGCCTGGTTAGACCGAAGCTAGTGTTTCAAACCGCGGTTGCGTACGGCCTAAGTACGGAACAGGCGCAGGATCTCGCAGTTGCGCTCGAATACTTCCACACTGCATCTCTGGTATTCGACGATCTTCCCTGCATGGACGATGCGATCGAGCGTCGCGGTGCTCCCTGTGTCCATCATGTGTACGGGCAGGCCGATGCTATTCTCGCTGCCCTTGCGCTCATCAATCGCGCCTATGCGCTTACATGGAGCTCGGTTGCGGGCTGCCCCCTTCCGATTCAACAACGCGCCCTCGCATACATTGAACGATGCCTCGGCGTTCACGGGCTTCTCAACGGCCAAAGCCGCGATCTGAACTACAGCTCCCTGCCGCATACCCGGGAAACAACCGAGCGCATTGCCCGCGAGAAGACGGTCTCTCTCATCCGGCTCACGCTGGTGCTCCCCGCCATGCTTGGCGGAGCCGCTGACCGCGACTTGCAACAATTGGAGCGCCTGTCGCTCTTCTGGGGACTCGGCTACCAGATGGTCGACGACCTCAAGGACGTGCTCCAGGATGCAGGTCAGAGCGGGAAGACCCCTGCGCGTGACGCGCTGCTTGGGCACCCCAACGTCGCGGTCGTCCTGGGGGTTCGGCCCGCCGTCAGGCGTCTCACGCGTTTTATCGACCTCGGCGACAAGGTCTTTCATCGCCTGGTGGAATCTCGCCCACGCCTTCAGTTCCTTGGAAATCTGCGCAGTGAGTTGCAACAGGAACTGGCCAGGGTCACGCGAAACTGCTATGCGCTTACGGAGGAAGTGGTCCACTCGTGATCTTCTTCAAGCTCATCTTCACGAATCTTTATCGCCATCGGATCCGCTCTCTTATCAGCGTCGCGGGAATCGCGTTCAGCGTGGCCGCCATGCTCACCGTCGTCTCCATCCTTCAAGGCGCAATCGGCATGTTCTCCAGCATCCTCTCGAGCGACAGCCAGATCATCGTCTTCGAGCGCAACGTCTCTGATCTTTTCTTCAGCAGTGTGCCAGCAGACGCAGTGTCGAAGATGGCCCAATGGCCGATGGTCGAGCACGCCAACCCTGTCCTCTTCGGTGTTGTCTCCAGCCCGGGCCATCCCATCATCACCTGCTTCGGCGTCACGCCAACCGACGCCCGCTTGAGAAATGCAACCTGGGTTCAAGGCGATCTTCATTCATTTGCCGGCCAGACGGACTCAGTTGTCCTCGGCTCACGTGCAGCTGAGTTCCTCGCCGCCAGTTACGGAAGCACCGTCCAGATTGGCCACGGCAGCTTTCGTGTGATCGGAATCCTCAAGACCGCCAACGGCTTTGAAGACGGTGGAGTCTTCATGCCGCTGGGCGCGGCGCAAACCTTCTTTCACAAAGAGGGCGCTTCCTCCGTAATTACCGTCAAGCTTCGCGACAAGGATCAAGCCAGGGCATTCAAACATGCCGTGGACACCGAATTTCCCAACCTCATCGCGCTTGAAGACAAAGAATTCGATCGCAGCTATTCGCAGTTCAGAATCATCAAGGCGACAGCCTGGGCGGTCGGCGGCTGTGGGCTCCTGCTCGGTGGGCTCGGCGTCGCCAACACCATGATCATGTCCGTCTTCACGCGTATTCGAGAGATAGCCATCCTGCGCGTCAACGGCTTCTCCCACGGCCAGATTGCCGGCGTCGTCTTTGGCGAGTCTGCTCTTGTCTCACTTGTGGGCGCACTCACAGGCCTGCTTGCTGGAGCAGCTCTCATTCTCGGACTCAAGCTGGTGCCGGCGTTTCACGGCTACGTCGAGGCCACAGTTCATCTCCCCGTCCTGCTGGCCGTCGTCCTCCTGGCGCTCATTACCGGTGCTCTTGGCGCTCTCTATCCCGCTTTCTTCGCTATGCGTGTGCGTGCGGTGGAGGCGCTTCGATTCGAATGATGCCTGCCCGCCATTTCGATTCCGGTTCCCCCATCGTCCTTAGTGCGCGCGGCGTGTGGAAGAGCTACGACGAAGGCACGGTCGCGGTTCTCAAGGGTGTTGACCTCGAGGTCTTCGCGGGCGAGACTGTTGCGCTCTGTGGTCCTTCAGGATGCGGCAAGAGCACGTTGCTCCATCTGCTCGGCGCGCTCGACAATCCTGATCATGGAACCGTCATGGTGAATGGCGTCCAGGTGCAAAGCTACAGCGACCGCCTCCGCCTTCTCCGTCATCAGGTAGGCTTCGTGTTCCAGCTCCATAACCTCATTCCAGATCTCACGCTCGCGGAGAATTGCCTGATCCCAACAGTAGCCGCAGGCACAGATCGCCGCGCTGCCCTTGCGCGGCTCCACCATCTTGCCGAACGCACTGGTCTCAGTCACCGCCTTAACCATCGCATTCAAAAACTCTCTGGCGGCGAGCGTCAGCGCACCGCCCTCTGTCGAGCGCTCATGAACAGGCCCGCAATTCTACTGGCAGATGAGCCGACAGGCTCTCTCGATGAGCAAAGCAGTTCCATGGTCTTCGAACTGCTCATGGACCTGGTCGCCAATGAAGGTTCCACGCTCCTGATGGCCACTCACGATCGCGGTCTCGCAGATCGCTGCAACCGGATCGTCGAAATGCACGATGGAAGGATAGAGGAACTTGCTTACGCGCGATGACATCGCCGCTCCTTGCGACAAATCGCTCGCGGTCGTCAGCGCCGCGTGGCATGGCCTTTTCTGGCTCGTGTTTGCCAATGGAGTCGGCACTTTGCTTGCTGTTCTCCTTCTCGTTCCTGCGCTCAACCCAATACTCGGAGAGTGGACCTATGGGCGTTGGATCATGGTCCACATGAACATCATGCTTTACGGCTGGACCAGTCTTCCCCTTGTTGGATTTCTCTTTCGTGTCTACGGTGCCGATCGCGGCGCGGTTGCTCCCTGGTGCCGCCCCATTCTCTGGGTCTGGTCCGCGGCACTCGCTGTCGGCGTCTGCTCATGGCTCTCCGGCCATTCCAGCGGCAAGCTCTTCCTCGACTGGAGCGGCTACGCCCGCGTCTTCTTCCCTGTCGCTCTCGCGGCCCTCTGGTTATTGCTGCTTGCCGCCCTGGTCCGGAACCGGAATCACGCTTCCAATGCACACCTCGCCACCAAGGCAGCCAAGCTTGCAGGGTTGTTCATCCTCGCGATGGTTCCGTTCCTGCTCTACCACTCAGCCGGCCCGGACTTCTATCCGGCCGTAAATCCTGACACGGGCGGTCCCACCGGGGCGAGTCAGCTTGAGTCCTCTCTCGGCATCGTGGCCGTCATGCTCGTGCTGCCCTTCGGCCTCGCCCACCGCAATCCCGCAAGCAGACGAATCCTCCTTACCGCGTGGTTTGTATTGATCGCGGAGTCTGTTCTCTGCGTCATGCTCGGCACTTCCGACATCAGCCACCGAGTTCCCGCTCAATACCTGAGCCTCGGCACGCTTCTAGTCTGGCTCCCGCTCATGCCCGCTTATTACTGCGCTTTTGCATGGCATCCAGAAACGCGTCGCTGGCGCGGTGCATTCCTCTGGTGGTGGTCGGCGCTTGTCGTTACCGGCTGGATCTTCTTCCTCCCAGGCGTGCTCGATCGCTTCAAATTCACCGACGGGCTTGTCGGCCACTCCTTCGTTGCCATGGCAGGCTTCACGTCGAGTCTTATCATCTTCGTCAGCATTCAACTCCTGGGTCAGCACGGCTGGATCTTCAACCGCTCCCGCTCCTTCTACGCGTGGAATCTCAGCGTCATAGCTTACATCCTCATCATGACTGTGGCCGGTTGGCGCGAAGGCTTCGATCCTGCCTTCACCATCGTTCCGGGACCCGCGCGCAATCTGCTCTATTCGCTTCGCCTCGTTACAGGCATTCTGATGCTTCTTGCTTCGCTCGATTGGCTGGTCGACGCCTCGACGGTTCTTCGTCGCCCCTCCTCGCAATTCACACACCAAGCCCAGGAGAAGGCAGCATGAATCGGACCATTCTCCTCGCCTACCAGTCGATCATCGCCATCTCCGACACCTTCACCGGCGCATTGCTCGTCGTTGCCCCTGCGCTCACCTTGAGCCTGATGCGCCTCCACGCACCTGCCGACACGCTGGTCTTCATTTCCTTCATTGGAGCTTTTGTCTTTGCCGTGGGCTTGTCCTGCCTCTACGGCGCGATTCTCATCTTTCGCGGCGGCTGCCGCCACCAACTCGAGATCGTATGGCTGCTCACTGCATTCATGCGTGCCAGCGTGGCCATCTTTGTGCTCTCTCAGGTCCTGACCGGCTCGCTTGAGGCTGGCTGGCTGACTGTTGCAGCGTCAGACGCAGCTTGTGTCGTGTTTCAGGGCGTGGGTCTTTACAAGGGATGGTTAGCCCATGCCGCGCGGTAAAAGTACATTCTCCGGCTGGCAGGGCACGGTGCTCGTCGCCATCACCTACGTGCACTTCCTCATCTTTGCCCAGTTTGCTTTTCTCAAGCGGATGGCCAGTCTAGGCATCGCAGACGCTCACCTCAAGGCGGTCATGGCCGCCATGGCTTTTGGCGGAATCCTATTCAGCCTGCTCGTCCCGCGCGTTTGGAAGAGCGTTTCGCCTCACGCCTGTCTGCGCCTGGGCCTGCTCGTCTCTTCTGTCGCTGCATTCTCCACGCTCTTGCCCCTTACCTTGGCCGCGAGCTTCGTTGTCGCCTTCGTTATTGGCGTCGGCCTCGCCGTCGTCACCGTCACCATCGTTACCTTTCTCCCTGTGTGGACTGGCGGTCGCGACTCGCTCTTCAAGGTCGCCCTCGGAACCGGTCTCGGCTACTTTCTCTGCAACTTCCCCCCGCTCTTCACCGCATCGCCTGAAGCGCAGGCAATTACCGCTGGAGTTCTCTGTCTCGTCGGAATCGTCGTCACACTTGCACCGGCACCCGAGCCAGGCGCACAGTCCACACCCGAGCCCCGCGAGCCGATTCCATTCGTTCTCGTTCTCATCGGCTTCACCGCACTCGTCTGGCTCGACTCGGCCGCGTTCTTCATCATCCAAAACAGCGCGGCGCTGAAAGCAGTAACCTGGCAGGGCTCGCTTCATCTCTGGATGAACGGCACACTCCATCTCTGGGCAGCGCTCGCAGCCGCGTTTCTGCTCCGGCGTCGCGGACTTTCATTCACCCTCGCCGCAGCCTTCTGTGCGCTCGCCGCAGCCTGCCTTCTGCTCCTCGATCCCAGACCCTCCCTCCTGGCCTCGATCTTCTATCCCATCGGTGTCTCTCTTTACTCTGTAGCCCTCGTCGCCTATCCTTCGTTGCTTGCGCCTTCTGCCTCTGCCGGCGAGCGTGGCCGCCGAGCCGGTTGGCTATATGCTGTCGCGGGCTGGATCGGCTCCGCCATGGGCATCGGCATGGGCCAGAACCTCGGCCACGTTCCAGCCGCATTCATTGTTGCCGCAGGGCTTGGCGTCCTCTCACCGCTGCTCATCCAGTTATTCCGCCATCGCCGCCGCGAAGTTGTTCTCACGGTTCTCCTGGCCATCGTGGCCCTCTACCTTGATCGCGGACCGCTCTCTGTGAAAGCACACCCCGCTCTCTCCCAAGTCGAGCGCGGACGCAAGGTTTACATCTCCGAGGGCTGCATCCATTGCCACTCGCAATATGTGCGCCCCAACTCGCCCGATGTCCTTATGTGGGGGCCGGTTGAATCCATCGCCGACCTGCGCGCGCAGCATCCACCGCTCATTGGCAATCGCCGCCAGGGCCCGGATCTCACGCAGGTCGGCCTGCGCCGTTCGCCCCTTTGGCTCAAAGCCCATTTCTGCAATCCTGCTGAAGTCAGTGGCTCCTCCATCATGCCGACGTTCTGCTTTTTGTTTAACGACAGCCGTGGCGACGATCTTGTCGCCTACCTCGCAAGCCTTCACGGCCAGGGCTCCGATCAGCACATTGCAGAAATCTCTCACTGGCAGCCTTCTCAAGACGCATGGACCCACGCCGATGCCGCACTCGGCGAGCGCATCTACCACCAGCGTTGCGCCACATGCCACGCTTCCGACGGTCAGACGCGCCTTGCCTGGGAATCCGGCTTCAAACGCTTGCCCCCCGATCTTGCAACCGGCCCCTATTTCCGGCTCTCCCCGGCGGATGCGGCCGGCGCTCGTCTGCAGCGCCTTGCCCGGATCACCAAGTTCGGCATCCCCGGAACCGACATGCCCGGACACGAGTACCTGTCTGACCACGACATTACTTCCGTCGCCGTTTGGTTGTCGCAAATCATCGCACAGCCGACTCAACAACAATAGACACCGATTCACACAGGAGACGACCTATGAAAACCTTTGGCAAAGCCATCTTGCTTGTCCTGCCGCTTTCGTTCGCTACTGCATCCCTGGCACAACACCGTACTTTCACGGTCAACCCGGACGCCAGCACGGTTGCATTCACCTTGAGCGCCTCTGACCATACCGTCGAGGGCACTTTCCATGTCAAGGGCGGCTCCATTGACTTTGATCGCACGGCTGGAACCATCTCCGGCTCTGTCGTCGTGGCTGCGGGCAGCGGCAACAGCGGCAACAAAAGCCGTGACGGTAAGATGAGCAAGGACGTTCTGGATGCCGCCAGCTTTGCCGAAATCTCCTTCGTCCCCAGGAGCTATCAGGGCACCATCGCAGCTACCGGTGACTCCTCGATTCAGGTCACCGGGACCTTCACACTGCACGGTACGCAGCACGAACTCACCGTTCCGATGCAGCTTCATTTCGCCGGAAGCACCCTCACAACCAGGACACACTTCAGCATTCCTTATGTCCAATGGGGCCTGAAGGATCCAAGTTTCATGATGTTCAAGGTCGCCAAGGAGGTCGGCATCGATCTCAACCTGACCGGAAATGTGAATTAGTCGCGGCCGCCTCAATTCGGTCGCTCGGTACCATTGAGAGAGGGTTGAGTGAGAGAAAGTACCGCCGTTGTGGAACCTGAGCCACACGAGAGAAAGCGCTTGGATCTGTGACCATTCCAGCTCGCGACCTGGGGGGCGGAGGTGCAAACCCTCTCTCCACAATCATCAAAGTCAATAACTTACATCGATTTTCAAATAGGCAAAACCGCCCGGGGGTTCCGAAAAGGGGCTCCCTTTCGCCGCGGGCGCCTTCGCTGAGAATTCCTGCCCCGGCTTGATTGCCTTCTCCGCTTTCTCCGATTCAGCGAATACAGCCTGGAGAATCCGGCTTCCGGCCTCCATCCCCTGGCTCTATCGGGCATTTGAATAGACATCCAAAGGGACGCCGCCAGCGCTACCCGAGTGGCCCATTCTGTCGCACGTTGCCTCGATGCGGACGCCGCAGCGCCTCATAAGTTTGGCGTGCGTGCTGCTGAATCGCAGGAACACTGAGCCTCAATGGGCTGCCGGCCTTTGCCGCCGCTCAATCGGAACTTCCTTACGGCCGACAAGAAAAGGATCGGAACCGGGGAACCAATCGAACTGTACCTTCGTCTTATCAATGTATCCTCAACAGGAATTGAATCAGCGCCGGTTCGCGTCGCGAAGTTTAAAGATGTCGACCGGGGATAAGGAATCGCCCGATGACGCCGAATTACTCTGCTCGCAAACCCCACGGAACACGAACAATTCTGCTTAGCCTGGCGCTTGGGTTTGCGGGGCTCACGCCGATTCTGCTTGGGTTGATGAACCCACCGCCCGCCGCCGCGCAAACTCCTCCTGCCGCAGCGCCACAGGCTTCAGCTGCGCCCGCACAGGCGGCGACGCCAGCTACGGCGCAAGGCCTCGAAGGCACCTGGCAGGGCACGCTCCACGTGGGCCAGGACCTGCGAACTGTGCTCAAGGTGAGCAAGGCAGATGGCGGCGGATACAAGGGGGACTTTTACAGCATCGATCAGGCCCCGCAGCCCTTCCCACTGACCAAAATCACGCTCGACGGCTCCAAAGTGAAATACAGCCTCACCGCCTTTGACCTGAAGTTCGAGGGCAAATTGAGCGCGGACGGGAAGACGATCGAGGGAACCTCGACCCAGGGCGCCAATGTCCTGCCGCTGGTCTTTACGCGTGCCACGCCGGAAACCGAGTGGTCCATCCCCAAGCCTCCGCCGCCCGTTCCGCCCATGGCCGCCGACGCCAACCCGAGCTTCGAAGTTGCGACCATCAAGCCCAGCAAGCCCGGCGCGCAAGGCAAAGGGTTTACTTTCAGGGCAGGTCATTTCATGACCTTTAATACCGACCTGAATGACATGATCGCCTTCGCCTATGGTCTTCATCCCAAGCAGATCATCGGCGCTCCCGACTGGTTTGGCACAGATCTGTTCGATATCGAAGCCAAGCCCGACGCAGAGGGCCGGCCGAGCATGAAGCAGATGGCCGTGATGGCCCAAAAGCTGCTCGAGGACCGATTCGCATTGAAGTTCCATCACGAACAGCGTGAGCTCCCCGTCTACGTGATCAGCGTGGCCAGCGGCGGACCTAAAATGACCAAGACCACCTCCGCCCCCACCGATACTCCAGCCTTCTTCTTCCGTGCGCTTGGCGATCTCACCGTCAGAAACCAGAACATGAACGACTTCGCCCAGTGGATGCAGAACGGCGTCATGGACCGCCCGGTGGTGGATCAAACCGGGCTCACCGACCGCTACGATTTTCAGTTGAAGTGGACCCCGGACGAGTCGCAATTCGCGGCATTTAGGAGCGTCGGTGCTGTGGTGCCCCCGCCGACCGACAGCGCCACCGCGCCACCGGGTCTTTACACCGCGATTACCGAGCAATTGGGCCTGAAGATGGGGCCGGCGAAGATTCCCGTCGACGTAATCGTGATCGACCACGCCGAGAAGCCTTCGGCAAATTAATGTCCTGAGTCTAAAGTTGGCACCACAACAGAGCTGTCATCCTGAGCGGAGTATGGCTCGTTCTTCGAGCCATACGAAGTCGAAGGGTCTGCGGTTGCCTTTCGGTCGTCCTTCAACGAAATTGAATCACGGGACACTAGGCCCGAGCGAATGGTCCGACGCACACGTCCCTTGATCCATAGCTCATTGCATCGAGCCTGGAGGCCTGGTCCCGGTGGTGAAATCCTACTCTGCGCTGAACGTAACCTTTGGCGGTGCTCTCTTGCTTTGCGCTGGCGCAATCTTCACCATGCCCATACTCGCTGCATCGGCGCAGTCAAGTGAGGCGGCGCTTGGACCGGCACAAGGTTCGGATGATGCACCGCCGCCCGGGCTTGCTTTTGAGGTAGCGTCGATCAAACCAAGCAAGTCCGGCGGCTCTGGCATTAATTCAGGTTTTTACGGCGGACGCTTTATGGCAACAAACACAGACTTGAAGACGCTGATGCAGTACGACGCATTCGGAATACCGGCGCCGCAGATCATGGGCGGCCCGGCGTGGCTCAGCACCGATCGGTTCGACATCGACGCCAAAGTGGAGGATGCGGTCGCTGAACAGATGAAGAAGCTCAGCAGGGAGGAGCGATCACTGTGGCGCCGACAGATGCTCCAGCGACTGTTGGCGGACCGCTTCAAGCTGACCTTCCATTGGGAGACGCGGGAGTTTCCTGTCTATGCACTGGTGACCGCGAAGAACGGGCCTAAGATCGAGCGGGCAAAGAATGCCGAAGCAAGCCCAAGCGTCTCTCGAAGCAACGGAAACCTAACGGCCAAGAGCGTGACCATGGAGAAGCTCGTTCAGACTTTGACAACGGCGTTGGCCAGACAGCTTGGTCGAGTCGTGGTCGACAAGACAGGCCTCGAAGGGAAGTATGACCTGACCCTCGCGTGGTCGCAGGACGAGCGGTCGGCGGAAATGACAGACTTACCGGATGAAGATGCAGCCTCTCCTGGCCCGTCCATCTTTACCGCGGTTCAGGAGCAGCTCGGATTGAAACTGGAATCAACGAAAGCGCCGGTGGAAACTCTTGTGATCGATCACATAGAGCAGCCTTCGGAAAACTGAAGCCTCGCTGGAGTCATCGAATGGCGCGGTTGCGCTCTGCCTACATCTCGGTCTTGTTCGCTCTGCTGCTGCTCTGCGCCTCCAGCCTGGCGTCGGCCTCTGCGTATCGAGGACAAGTCACCTTCGGCGGCTTTCCTGTTCCCGGCGCTACCGTCACGGCGACCCAGGGGACGAAGAAGATCAGCGTCGTCTCCGATCAGGGCGGAGTCTACTCCTTTGACGATCTCGCCGACGGTCCGTGGAAGATCGAGATCGAGATGCAGTTGTTTGTGAAGCTCAGTGCACAAGTGACAGTCGCTCCGAATATGCCTCCGGGCAAGTGGGAGCTGACGCTGCTTCCCCTCGACAAGCTCATGGCGCAAAGTAAACTCACGCAGGCGCCACCAACACTAACCGTCCACGCGGCCGCGCCCGCTGACGGCAAGAAGCCCGATACTACAGCCGCTGGCCCTACCGAGATTCCCAAGCTGCCCGATGAGCAGAGTGAGCAGTCCAACGACGGCTTCGTCGTGAACGGCAGCGTCAACAACGCGGCCACCAGCCAATACTCACTTGATCGTGCGTTTGGCAATCGCAGGCCCAACAGCAAGAGCCTCTACACCGGCGGATTTGCTGCCGTCCTCAACAACTCCGCGCTCGATGCGCGGCCGTATGCGCTCACCGGCATTGAGGCGCCCAAGGCTCTCTATGATCGCGTCACTGCGGTCGTCACCGTCGGCGGCCCCATCAAGATTCCGCACATCCTGCCGCACGGACCGAACTTCTTTGCCGCCTACCAATGGACACGGGATCACAACGAGGCGATCGAGCCCGGCCTGGTGCCCACCATGGCAGAGCGCGGTGGAGATCTCTCCGGCTTGCTCAATCCGGTTGGCCAACCCACCGCCATCTACGACCCGGCAACGGGGCTGCCGTATGCCGGAGGGGTTGTCCCGGTCAGCTCCCAGGCGCAGGCGTTGCTGGCGCTTTACCCGCTGCCAAATCTCAGCGGCGCAACAGGCTATAACTTCCAGGTGCCTGTCCTCAACAGCAGCCATCAGGATGTCGTTCAACTGCGCCTGGACAAGACGCTGGGCCGCAGAGACTTTCTCAACGGCGGCTTCAACGTGCAAAGCACGCGTGCCGCCAATGTCAATATCTTTGACTTTGTCGACACCACTGACACCCTGGGCATCAACTCCAACATCAACTGGACACGTCGGCTCAAACCGCAGGTCTTCTTCTCTGCAAGCTATAAGTTCAGCCGGTTGAGAACGCTGGTGCGGCCGAACTTTGAGAAGAAGGAAAATGTATCGGGAGTTGCCGGAATCTCCGGCAACGACCAGGACCCCGCCGACTGGGGTCCGCCCGCGCTGGGGTTTTCGAGTGGCATCGCAGGCCTCAGCGATGCCAACAGCCGCTTTGACCGGGATCGCACTGACGCCTTCTCCGCGTCGATGGGCATCTATCACGGCAAACACAACGTTACGGCAGGCGCGGACTTTCGCTATCAGCAGTACAACGACTTCTTTCAGCAGAATCCCCGCGGCGCATTCACCTTCACAGGCGCGGCAACGGCAGGCGCGGGGAGTACTGGCTCAGACCTTGCCGATTTTCTCATCGGCACGCCCGATACCAGCACCATCGCCTACGGCAACGCGGACAAGTACTTTCGCCAGCCCGTTTTCGATGCCTACGCAACCGATGACTGGCGCATCCTGTCCATCCTCACCATCAACGCCGGTGCGCGCTGGGAGTATGGTTCGCCGATCACTGAACTCCACGGTCGCCTCGTCAATCTTGACCTGACCCAGGGCTTTGCCGCGGCCGCGCCCGTCTTGGGCAGCGATCCCGTCGGTCCGCTGACTGGCACGCACTATCCCAGTTCGCTCATCCGCCCAGACCGCACGGGCATTGAGCCGCGCATCGGCATCTCCTGGCGGCCTCTGCCTGCATCCACCGTTGTGGTGCGCGCCGGCTACGGCATCTACCACGACACTTCCGTTTATCTCGCGCCCGCGCTTCAGCTTGCGCAGCAGGCTCCGCTCTCCACCAGCCTCAGCGCCTCAAACAGCGCAGCCTGCCCGCTCACGCTGGCCAGCGGCTTTGCATCCTGCGGTTCGGGTAATCAGGATAACTACGCGGTCGACCCCAACTTTCGCGTTGGCTATGCACAAACCTGGAATCTGGCCATTCAGCGTGACCTGCCCTTCGCGATGCAGATGACCGCGACTTACCTCGGCGTCAAGGGCACACACGGCGTGCAGGAGATTCTGCCCAACACTTATCCAATCGGCGCGGAACCATCGTGCCCTGCATGTCCGCTGGACTTCGAGTATCGAACCTCGGGCGGCAACTCAACCCGCCAGTCCGGGCAGTTGCAACTGCGGCGCAGGCTCAAAGGCGGATTTACTGCTTCAGCGCTTTACACCTATTCAAAATCAATCGACAACGACGCCGCGCTCGGTGGCCAGGGCCACACTGGCGCCGCCTCCCAGGGCCAGGCTGCCAGCGACGCTGCTCAATCCGCATCGCCTTCTCTCGCCGTCGCGCAGAACTGGCGCGACCTGCGCGCCGAGCGCGCGCTCTCCAGCTTCGACCAGCGCCACCTGCTCAACCTCCAGGCGCAGTACACCAGCGGGCAGGGCAGGGATGGAGGGACCCTGATGACTGGCTGGCGCGGCAGGCTGCTCAAAGAGTGGACGCTCGTGACCCAATTCAACCTCGGAACGGGAATGCCTGAGACCCCCACCTATCTGGCCGCTGTTCCCGGCACTGGATTCACGGGAACCATTCGTCCCAGCCTCACCGGCGCTTCCATCTACCCCACCGCTACCACAGCCAACAATCTCCATCTCAATCCCGCCGCATACTCAGCGCCTGCGCTTGGCCAGTGGGGCACCGCGGGCCGCGATTCGATCATCGGCCCCGGACAGTTAAACCTCGATAGTTCCCTCGAGCGCACCTTCCGGCCCAGCGGAAAGTTCAACTTGACCTTCCGCGTCGACTCCACCAACACGCTGAATCATGCCGTCTTCAGTGGCTGGGTCACCACCGTCAACAGCCAGCAGTTTGGTCTGCCCGCCGCCGCCAACCAAATGCGCAGCCTGCAAACTACCATCAGGCTGAGGTTCTAGCCATGCGCATCGTTGCATACCTCGTCGTTGCTCTGGCCGCCTCGCTCGCAGGCGCGCAGCAGATTGGCCAGAACAAGCCAGCCGACGGGTCGCAGGGATTCACGCTCTCGCTCAAAGTGCAGCTGGTGGTCGAGGCGGTTGTCGTCAAGGACAAGGACGGCAAGACCATCCCCGGCCTTACAGCGAAAGACTTCACCGTCACCGAGGATGGTGTGCCGCAGACCGTTCGCATCTGCGAGCGCCAGAACCTCGCGGAACAATCCGCTCCTTTGCCTGTAATCAAGCCAGGCACCGAAGACATCAAGATTTACAAGCATCTGGCACGCACGCAGATCGCACCGGAAACCGAAGACAACGAGCGCTACAAGAATAGGCGTCTGCTGGCTCTTTACTTTGACATGTCGGCAATGCGCCCAGCCGACCAGTTCCGCGCGCTTTCAGCAGCCAGGCAATTCGTCCGCACGCAGATGACATCCGTCGACCTCGTCTCCATCCTCCGTTACCAGGGCGCCTCAGTCGACATCCTTCAAGACTTCACCGACGACCGTAACAAAATCCTCAGCATCCTTGAGACGCTCGTTGTTGGAGAAGCCCAGGGCGAGAACGAAACCACCGACGACTCAAGTAGCGCCGACACGGGCGCAGCCTTCGGACAGGACGACAGCGAGTTCAATGTCTTCAATACCGATCGTCAACTCTCAGCGCTTGAGACCGCGGCCAAGATGCTTGGACAGTTGAACGAGAAGAAGTCGCTCATTTACTTTGCGAGTGGTCTTCGGCTCAATGGCGTTGATAATCAGGCGCAGCTTCACGCGACGGTCGATTCCGCCATCAAGGCCGGCGTCAGCTTCTGGCCCATCGATGCGCGCGGCCTTGTTGCCGAGGCTCCGCTGGGCGACGCAACCCAGGGCTCGCCGGGCAACGCCGCCATCTACACGGGCGCCGCAGCCGAGGCAACCACAGGCAACTTCCAGCAGTCGCAGGACACGCTCTACGCGCTAGCCGGAGACACAGGCGGCAAGGCGCTCTTCGACACCAACGACCTTGACCATGGCCTGGTGCTCGCGCAGGACTCCATCTCCGACTACTACCTGATCGGCTACTACGCCACCAACACCGCCAAGAATGGCCACTTCCGCCGCGTCAAGATCACGCTCAACCAGAACCTCGATGCCAAACTGGACTATCGCCAGGGCTACTACGCTGACAAGGAGTTCAGCCACTTCACCACTGTCGATAAGGAACGCCAACTTGAAGACGCGCTCATGCTCGAGGATCCGATCACCGAGCTTTCCATCGCCATGGAGATCGACCACTTTCAACTCAATCGCGCTGAGTACTTCATCCCCATCATCGTAAAGATTCCCGGCCGCGAGCTGGCGCTGGCCAAGCGTGGCGGCGCTGAGCACACGCTCATCGACTTTGTCGGCGAGATTAAGGACCTCAGCGGCGGCACGACTGTAAGCAACCTGCGCGATAGCGTCAACATCAAGCTCTCTGACGCAACAGCTGCCGAACTTGCCCACCGGCCCATCGAGTACGACACCGGCTTCACGCTGTTGCCCGGAAAGTACAGAATCAAATTCCTGGCCCGCGACGACGAAACAGGCCGCATCGGAACCTACGAGACTACATTCACCATTCCCAACCTCAATAAGGAAGACAAGCGGGTTGCGATAAGTTCTGTGGTACTCAGCAGCCAGCGCGTCGAGCAGAAAGACACGCTCTTTGACGCTGCCAAGGCCAAAGAGAGGGAGAAGGAAGACAGCGTAAACCCGCTCGTGCAGGATGGGAGGAAGATCATCCCCAGCGTGACGCGCGTTTTCAGCACCGCTCGCCCCATGTATGTCTACCTGCAGGCCTACAAACCGCCGCCTGCCACACCAGACGCAAAACCCGGCGCACCGGCGCAACCGCTATTTGCCTTTGTAACCCTCTACCTTGCCGACCAGAAGGTTCTCGAGACTCCACCCGTTGCAATACAACCCAATACTGCAAGCCGGCTCGGTATAACTCCGCTCAACTTCAGCGTGGCGCTCGATCGCCTCACGCCCGGAACTTATGATTGCCAGGTCACCGTGCTCGATCCATCCAATCACAGGACTAACTACTGGCGCGCGCCCATCCTCCTGGTTCCTTGAATCTGCACAGGAAGATTGCACTCCTTCAAGCTGCCCATACTCTCCCGATTCCTTACGCATGAACCATTGTTCATGGAAGAGATCAGGAGATCCATCAAGGCAAGCTCACCCATGTCGGTATCGACGGGCTGCCGCTTGTGATCGATGTGACGCCGTATTCGTGCCTGGCATAACTCTCATAGCACCACGCAGGCGCCAAACGACTCAACCTAGTCTCGAAGAGACTTAAAACGTACAATCAGCTTGGTCGTAGGTTGAGCTTTATGAGAAAACGGATTAGGTCGTCGAGGGATTTCCAGTCTTCGGGCGCAACAGTGAAGCAGTTTGCTCTCATTCTCGCGTTAACGTTGGCTTTCAACACATTTTCCACCGCCCAGAATACTCCCGTCCATCCCAACTGGCCTGGGCCTGGGCAGCTCTTTGTTGGCGCATGTTATCAGCCAATCGACCGCTCACCCGAGCAGATCGATCGCGACATTGCGATCATGAAGCGCGCGGGGTTCAACGTTGTGCGCATGGGAGATTTGTCGTGGGATTCGTTCGAGCCCTCGCAAGGCAAGTTCACATTCGAATGGTTCGACAAGATCATGGACAAGATGCAGGCCAACGGAATCCGGGTGATCCTGGACATTCCTGGCTCGCCGGCGCCCATCTGGCTGCATCGTGCTTACCCGGGCGTCGACATTGTCGCCCAGAACGGTACGCGCCTGCCTCCTGCCGAACGTTATATGGATAACATCAGTGATCCGGATTACGTGCGTGAGGTGGGTATCTTGGCCGACGCTCTCACAAAACGCTATGCTCACCATCCGGCCGTGATCGCTGTTGGCTACGACAACGAGATCGGCAACGGCTTTATGTCGTATTCAAAGGCAGACAGGGCGCGATTCATCGTCTGGCTCAAAAAGAAATACGGAACCATCGAGGAACTCAACAAGGCCTGGGCGACGCAACGATGGTCGCGCCGGTTGAATAGCTTTGACGACGTTGACATGCCCCTTGCGGATGGACCTGGACCGTCCGAGCGTTATCTCGATCTCCACCGCTATTGGTCCGATGTCTCAGTCGCTCGACTCGAGGAACTTGACGCGATTCGACAGCGAAATATGCCCGATCTTCCCTCCATCTCCAACCTGTGGGATTATGCATCGCGGCGAGGCTTCAATTATCTCGCCACATACAAGTCCTATGTCTCGTACGGCGCAGAAGGCTTCTATCCAGGTGATCCGATCAGTGGCGCTTTCGGCGCAATCATGACCAAGGGCACTCTTGCCACGCCAATCTGGTTCAACGAATTCACCGCGGGCGGTGGAGGTTACTACGGCACCCCGGGGCGGAGTCGCATGTACGCTTACCTGGGCCTCATGATGGGCGCGCAGGGGATACTTGCGTGGACTTTTAACAGTCATCAGGGAGGCGAAGAGCAGGCGCTCTTTGGCCTGATCGACCACGATGGCACGCCTTCGTGGAAGGTCGACGAGTTCGCGCGTATCGCTTCGGAGTTCAAGCAACTCGAAAAGTACGGATTCCCGCGCTACACGCATCCCGAGGTGGCTGTCGCATATTCTTTTGACTCTGCAATCGCCTCACACCCGAACGGCCCCTCGAATACGACTCTGCAATACTTCAAGACTCCGTACGCTGACCAGGTGCAGGGCGCATTCGAGCCGCTGTTTCGAACCAACATCGACACCGCCATCATCAACGTCGGGCATGAGAACCTTGCGCCCTACAAATTGGTCGTTGTGCCGGCAGATTATGTGATGGACGCCTCCAGCGCCAAGGCTCTCCGGGACTACGTGACCAATGGCGGTACAGTCTTGATGACCGCCTACTCAGCTAAAGAGAACGAGCATGGGCAGTGGTTCGACACGCCGCTGCCCGGGCGCTTGAGCGATGTATTTGGATTGAAGACCAACGCGTTTTACGACTGGGGTGTGCTGAATTTCGATTTGAACGGCATGTCAATCGAATCCGGCGCACATCGCTACGAAGTGCTCGAGCCTTCCACCGCTACGGTTCTTGCGCGATTCACCACCACACCGGATCATACGCCAGCGGTCACGATCAACAAGTTCGGCAAAGGAAATGCGATCTATCTGGCCACGGAGTCACGTGCTTCTGCGATTGGCCCGCTGCTGAAGTATCTCTGCGAACAGGCGGGCGTTCATCCGGGCCCAATGACGCCCGAAGGAGTATTCGCAAGAGAAGTGGATGGCCGGACTCTCTATGTGAACACGACTGGAGAAGAGAAGCGCATCCCGATCTTGGGGAGCTGGAAAGGAATCATCAGCAATCGCACATACGACGGTGTTGTGGTTCTGGGTCCCCAGGAAGTGGACCTGATCCCATCCAGGTAAAAAAGAGAAAACTGGAGCCATGCCCTCAGTTCTCCACCCGCTGATTCTTCATGGTCGGGATTTCCATTACTCGATAGATATTGACCGCTGCTTTCTTGAAGAACCTGGACATCGACCAGGCCCGGAAGGCCACACTTGGGTGCGCGTGCAAGCTCTCTCAGCCATCATTGTGTCGGGGTCTCAGGCAAGTATTCTCAAACAGGAATGCCTGAAATCGCAGCACACAATCTCGCGGTGAGCATTCACGACAGCTTCGGCACGATGGCGCGAAATTAGGAATGGCCTTTGTAGTCCCTGAGCGATAACAGCGAAAGCAACTGGATTTGTGACCGTTCCAGTTCGGGACCAGGGGTCGGAGATTCCAACCCCGTCTCACCCACCAGTTGTTCGATCACAGGTATGCCGTGGACCCTTCACTTTTCGTTATGAAAGGTGTCCACGATCTTCTCCGTGAAGGTTCTGTGCAGCACCGGGGAAGAAAGCACGGTGGACGTTGAAGTCGTTCCAAAATGTCCCAGCTTGTCGAGAAATCGTTCCAGGTGCTCAACCGACACGACGCAGGCCTTCACAATGAAGGAGTCGGAACCAGTGACGCGGTGGCATTCCAGCACCTCATCCCAGGTCTTCACCTGTTGCTGAAACGTGCGCACCAGGGCCTCAGGTCCCGACATTGAGAGGCGAACGAAGATTTGGATGGGGATGCCAAGCCGTTCCAGGCTGATGTCCGCGTGGAAGCCGCGGATGACGCCGAGCTTCTCCAGCCGGAACACCCGCTCTGAGACAGCCGGGGTTGTCAGCCCCACGCGCCGGCCGAGTTCGGCCCACGACAGGCGCGCATCCCGCTGCAGTTCCTCCAGGATCTTCCAGCCGATTTGATCCAATTCAACCGGCTCATACGGATAACGTTTGCCATTGGTGGGCATATTCGCCGAGGCCCCCTTTCGATTCAAAGGACATTAGCATCTCATTCTTAAGAAAGTAAACTGCCAGGCGGCTGCCGACGCTTGATCCCGATTGTCATCTGCCGCAATGCAATGCGATACTGCCCGTCGTTACTGCACCACGGAGCTTCCCCATGGCTCATCAACCGAATCAGCTTGCGTACCAGTCCGGTTTCGATAACGAGTTTGCGTCGGAAGCCCACCCCGGCGCTTTGCCGCACGGACAGAACGCCCCGCAGCGCGCCCCGCTCGGCCTCTACACTGAGCAGATCAGCGGCACCGCCTTCACAACTCCCCGCGCCCTCAACCGTCGAACGTGGAGCTACCGAATTCGGCCTTCGGTCATGCACGAGCCATACGCCGAATTCACAAAAAAGACCCTGCTCCGCAGCGGCCCATTCCACGAAGTGCCGACTCCGCCCAACCAGATGCGCTGGGATCCGCTCCCTGTCCCGAACCAGAAGACAGACTTTGTCGAGGGCATCGTCACTCTCGGTGGCAACGGCGACCCGGCAATGCAGGACGGCGTGGGAATCCACCTCTATGTAGCCAACGCCTCAATGACCGATCGCTTCTTCTACAACGCCGATGGGGAGATGCTGATCCTGCCGCAACAGGGCAGCCTGCTGCTCCGCACTGAGTTGGGCGTCATACAAGTTGCTCCCGGCGAGCTCGCGGTCATCCCCCGCGGCATCAAGTTCCGGGCAGAGCTGCCCGACGGCCTCGCCCGCGGCTACATTTGCGAGAACTACGGCCAACGCTTCCGCCTCCCAGAGCTTGGGCCGATCGGCGCCAACGGCCTCGCCAACTCCCGCGACTTTCTCACCCCCGTCGCGGCCTATGAAGATCGTGAAGGCGCATTTGAAGTGGTGTCCAAGTTTCTCGGTCGCCTATGGCGGGCAGAGATCGACCACTCCCCGCTCGACGTCGTCGCCTGGCATGGCAATTACGCGCCCTGCAAATACGATATGGCGCGCTTCAACTGCATCAACACCGTCAGCTTCGATCATCCCGATCCGTCGATTTTCACGGTCTTGACGGCACCCTCAGGCCTTGCGGGAACTGCCAATGTAGACTTTGCCATCTTCCCGCCGCGGTGGTTGGTTGCGGAGCACACCTTCCGCCCCCCCTGGTTCCACCGCAACATGATGAACGAATTCATGGGGCTGATCATGGGCCAGTACGACGCTAAGGCGGAGGGCTTCTTGCCCGGCGGCGCCAGCCTGCACAATTGCATGTCAGGCCATGGTCCGGATGCCGAGACCTTTGAGCGCGCCAGCATAGCCGATCTCAAACCCCACTACATTGGCGGCACCTTGGCTTTCATGTTTGAGACGCGCCTGCCGGTCCGCCCCACACGATTCGCCATGGAGTCGAAGATCCTTCAGCATGAGTACTATGAGTGCTGGCAGAGCTTGAAGAAGAACTTCACCGGAGCTTGATCATCGCGACAACGGTCGAGCCACGCCAGCAAGAGAACGAATTGCCACATGGGAGAACGCCCGGGAGAACGAATTGGCTGATTCGACTGATCGGTTTTCAGCGGCCCAGTGGAAGCGCCGGAGTTGGGTCGATGCGGCAAATAATCCGGCCAACGGATTTCCCCTGCAAAGCCTCCCTTATTGCGTCTTTTCAGGGGACGACGGCCGACCGAGCATTGGCGTCGGCATCGGACAAGCAATACTCGACCTCCATGCCTGTAGCCGCGCTGGACTGCTTGACGGCCTGAGCGATCCCATTCAGAAAGCATGCCAGGCGGAAACGCTCAATTCGCTCATGGCCTGTGCCGTAGCGGATCAAGCCGCCTTGCGCTCGCGCATTATGGATCTGCTCGATGCATCGGCAGACGAAGCCACGCGCAGTTCCGTCAGCCAGGCCCTCACACCCAGTGACACAGCCAAACTGCTCAAGCCGGTGGGGTCCGCCAACTACACCGACTTTTATGCCTCCATCCACCACGCCACCAACGTTGGCCGCTTGTTCCGTCCTGACCAGCCGCTGCTGCCAAACTACAAATTCGTCCCAATCGGCTATCACGGACGAGCCTCGTCGCTGATTGTCAGCGGCACGCCAGTCCGCCGTCCACGTGGGCAAACAAAGCCCGCTGCCGGCAGCGCCCCATCCTTCGCCCCAACCCGATTCCTCGACTACGAAGTGGAGGTCGCCCTCTACATTGCGCATGGAAATCCCCTCGGACAACCGGTCCCAATCGGCCACGCCGCAAACCATATCTTTGGACTATCTCTCCTCAATGACTGGTCGGCGCGCGACATGCAATCGTGGGAGTACCAACCGCTCGGTCCCTTTCTGGCCAAGAGTTTTGCCACCAGCGTCTCACCATGGGTTGTGCCAATGGCGACGTTCGAGCCATTCCGTGTCCCGGCTGCATTGCGGCCTTCCGGAGACCCCGCCCCCCTTGACTACCTTCGAAACGCCGAAGATCAGGCCAGCGGCGCCATTGATCTCACGCTTGAAGCGTTCCTCGTGACTCCCAAAATGCGAGCCGCAGGCCTCTCACCCCAGCGTCTGAGCCGAGCCAATCTTCGCCATCTCTACTGGACGCCGGCCCAGTTGATCGCACATCACACCAGCAATGGGTGCAATCTGCTGCCAGGCGACCTTTTGGCCACAGGTACCGTCTCCGGCTCGGAGCCAGACGAGGCAGGCTGCCTGCTTGAGCTCACCGCCGGAAAGACGATGTCCATCCAGCTTGCCAACGGAGAGACCCGCACCGCACTCGAGGACGGCGACGAGGTCATCCTGCGAGGCTCTTGCTTCCGCCCGGGGTTCCCCGTGATCTCGCTTGGGGAGTGCCGTGGCCTTATCCTCGCTGCAAATTGACCTGACTTTCGATTTATAAGCCAATCAGGATACTTACCAGATAAATCTTAAACAGATCGCCCATTCTTCCTTCAAAATCGTATTCAAGGTCGTTCGATGCTGGGCCTATGCTCTTGAGCAGATGGGTCACGGGCCATCCCCTTCGTCCCTGTCCCGCCGCAAGCCATCCGGAGGTCCCTCATGGCATCGACTGTGGCAATCCCCGCCACCAGGCGAAAAGACTTTCTTCCCCTCAAGGGCACTGACCACGTGGAGTTCTACGTGGGCAATGCGCGCCAGGCTTCCTACTACTATCGAACCGCCTTTGGCATGAGCCTGGTGGCCTATGCGGGTCCTGAAACCGGCCTGCGCGATCGTGCATCCTTCGTCGTGCAGCAGGGCAAGGTTAGATTCGTGCTCACCACATCTCTCCGCCCCGGCTCCCCAATCGCCGACCATGTGGCTCGGCACGGCGATGGGGTTCGGGTGATCGCACTTGAGGTTGAGGACGCCCGGCAGGCATGGCTTGAAACCACATCCCGTGGGGCGCGCTCAGTTGCCGAACCGGCAGAGACTGCCGATGAGTTTGGCCGCGTAACAACTTCGTCGATCGCCGCTTATGGCGATACCATTCACACCTTTGTTGAGCGCGGCCACTATAACGGTGCGTTCCTTCCCAGCTTCCGCGCCGAGAAGGCTGACACCGTCGCCCGACCCACCGGCATCAAGCACGTCGATCACATGGTGGGCAACGTAGGCTGGCACGCCATGGACGAGTGGGTCAACTTCTACTCCAGTGTGATGGGCTTTCAACTCTACCAGCACTTCGACGACAACGACATCTCCACCGAGTACTCGGCGCTTATGTCCAAGGTGATGGCCAACGGCAATGGTTATGTGAAGTTTCCCATCAACGAGCCGGCCGAGGGACGCAAGAAATCGCAGATCGAGGAGTACCTCGACTTCTACCAGGGGCCGGGCGTGCAGCATATCGCGCTCGCCACGGACGACATCCTCTCCACCGTCGCGCAAATGCAGGCACAAGGCGTCGAGTTCCTCACTGTGCCGCACACCTACTACACCGAACTGGCCGCCCGCGTTGGCCCCATCGACGAGCCGATCGAGGAACTCGAGCGTCTCGGAATTCTGGTCGATCGCGACGACGAAGGCTACATGCTGCAGATTTTCACGCGGCCTGTAGAAGACAGGCCCACGCTCTTCTACGAGATCATCCAGCGCAAGGGCAGCCGCAGCTTTGGCAAGGGCAACTTCAAGGCCCTGTTTGAGGCAATCGAGCGCGAGCAGGCGCTCCGAGGCAACCTGTGAAGTCCGCCTTGCTCGAATTGCCCGCAGCCTCGCCCTTCCTGATCGAGCAGGACTACGAGGCATACACCGACGAGCAGCACGCGGTGTGGGCCGAGTTGGTACGCCGCCGCATGCCCCAGATTGAGCAGCATGCCGCTCAGGAGTATCTGGATGGATACGATTCTCTTGGCCTGCCTTTTGACCGCTTGCCCATTCTGGCCAGAGTTTCAAAAAGGCTGGAGCGCCGCACCGGCTGGAACGCAACGCCGGTGAGCGGGTTCATGCCCGGCCCGGCCTTCTTTGAAATGCTCACAGCGCGCCGCTTTCCCACCACCACTTGGCTGCGCAGCCGAGAATCCCTCGAATACACACCCGAGCCGGACATCTTTCACGATGTCTTCGGACACGTCCCCATGCACGCGCACCCCGTCTTTGCTGACTTCCTGGCTCACTACGGGCAGCTCTGCTCCCGAATCGAGGACGAAGCAATCCTGGAGCGTCTCGGGCGCGTCTTCTGGTACACGGTCGAATTTGGACTCATTCGACAGGGCGGCAAGGTGAAGGTCTACGGCAGCGGATTGATCAGCTCCAATGGCGAATGTTCCAGCGTACTCCACTGCGGCTGCGAGGTCCGGCCCTTCGTGCTCGACGAAGTTCTACGCACCCCCGTGAAAGTCGACGAGATGCACCATCTGCTCTTTGCCATTGAAAGCTTCGATGAGATATACGAGGCCATGCACACGCTGGAAGCTCGCATAAATCAGGGATCGCGGTTGGACGACTAGCGTGTGGAGCGTCCCCGTCGCAAAAAATGACCGTCGAATTGAAGTGACTGCCGTTCTCGAATTGTTTCAAATCCAGAAAACGATCAGAATGCAATCCGCCATCTAACAACCAGGCTCTTCCGCTTTGCACCGTTCCAACTTGGGCTTACCGCGTCAATGAAAGAGAATATGTTGGAATCGAGGAGTTTGAGTGGGCGTTAAGATGGCGGATGATTTGAAGTTCGAAAACACCATTGGTTCGAAGCTGGATTCGAAGACCCCGCGGGCGCAGGCCAACCGCGACGCGCTGGTTGCGTTGCTGGCGGCTCTGCGCGCTCAGGAGGACACCATCCGCCTGGGCGGGGGAGCCAAAGCGGCTGAAGCTCAGCATGCCAAAGGGCGCCTGACCGTCAGGGAACGGCTGGCAGTGCTGCTCGACGAGGGCACGGAGCTGCTCGAACTTGGGCTCTGGGCTGCCCATGAAATGTACACCGAATACGGTGGTGCTCCTGGTGCGGGCGTGGTCACGGGACTTGGGAGCGTAACCGGCCGGCTGTGCATGATCATCGCCAACGACGCCACGGTGAAGGCTGGTGCGTTCTTTCCCATGACCGCAAAGAAGGTGATCCGCGCCCAGACCATCGCCCTCGAAAACCGAATCCCCACGCTCTATCTTGTCGACTCCTCCGGAGTCTTCCTACCGTTGCAGGAGGATGTCTTTCCCGACACCGACGATTTCGGCAGAGTCTTCCGCAACAATGCCGTGATGAGCTCGCTCGGAATCCCCCAGATTACCGCCATCATGGGCATGTGCGTGGCCGGAGGCGCCTACCTGCCGGTAATGACCGACACGGTTTTGATGACCGAGGGCTCGGGCTTGTTTCTGGCTGGGCCCTCCCTCGTGCAGGCGGCAATTGGGCAGAAGACAGAAGCGGAAGAGTTGGGCGGCGCGTCGATGCACGCCGAGATCTCGGGGACTGTCGACTTCAAAGAGCCGAACGATCATCTATGCATAGCGCGCCTGCGCTCGCTGGTCGGCAAGATCGGCGAGCGAACCGGACTGTCTGCCAATCCCGCCACAACCACAGCCGCCCGCGAAGTATTCAATGCGATTCCCTTTGACCCGGAGCACGATGCGCCCAGGTTCTCAGCGGGCGAGATCTACGGCCTCTTGAATCCAGAACCCGGCGCGAGCAATGTCTACGACATGCGCGAAGTGATTGCGCGCCTCGTCGATCGCAGCGAATTCGATGAATACAAGACGGACTTCGGCAGGACCGTTCTGTGCGGCTACGCGCGGATTGGCGGCCGGGCCGTGGGAATCGTCGCCAATCAAAAGACCAACCAGAGCCAGACCGTGGCCATGGGCCCTTCTGCCGGCTCGCACCGCATCGAGGTCGGCGGTGTCATCTACACCGAGGGCGCGCAAAAGGCGGCCCGCTTCATCATGGACTGCAATCAAAGCCTTGTCCCCCTCATCTTTCTCCACGACGTCAACGGCTTCATGGTCGGCAAAGATGCTGAGTGGTCGGGCATCATTCGCGCCGGGGCCAAAATGGTCTCGGCCGTCAGCACCAGCGTTGTTCCCAAGATCACCGTAATCGTAGGCGGAAGCTTCGGTGCAGGGCACTACGCCATGTGCGGTAAAGCCTATGAGCCGCGGTTCTTGTTCGCCTGGCCCACCGCGCGCTACGCGGTAATGAGCGGAGCCTCTGCAGCCAATACATTGGCCGAAGTCCGCGCCAGGCAGATGGAGCGCATCGGAAAAGTGCTGTCCGATGCAGATAAGAAGGCGCTCCACGACGAAATAAAGGCATCCTATGATGCACAGGCCGATCCGCGGTATGGCGCCGCCCGGCTCTGGATTGACGCCATCATCGACCCGGCAAAGACGCGGGAAATATTAATCACGGCATTGAAGGCCTGCGCATTGAACCCCGAGGTTCCCCGATTCAATCCCGGAGTCTTGCAAACCTGACGCAGGGCCGGTCAGAGACAGTTAACGCATCGCACGCCAGATGCAAAGGAGCGCGATCATGAGCCTTGAGCTAGAAACCACGCAAAGTCTTTACCCGTTTGTGCTCACTGAGGATCAGGAGCAAATGCGGCGGGAGATTCGCGAGTTTGCCGCACGCGAAGTTGCGCCCAACGTCATGCGATGGGACGAGGCCAGTGAATTCCCCATCGAGGTCGTGAAGAAGTTGGGTGCAATGGGCCTTCTGGGCATCATCTTTCCGCCAGAGTACGGTGGCGCGGGCCTGGGCTATGTCGATTACGCGCTGGCCATCGAAGAGCTCTCTGCCGTCGATGGATCACTCGGAATCACGGTGGCCGCCCACAACTCCCTGGGAACGAATCATATCTTTCTTGCGGGGAACGAAAAGCAGAAGCGAAAGTATGTCCCGCGCCTCGCAGCCGGTGAGTGGCTCGCTGCATGGGGTCTCACTGAGCCGGGCTCGGGCTCCGACGCAGGCAGCGCCCGCACCACCGCAGTCAGGAAGGGCGACAGGTATGTCCTCAACGGAAACAAGACCTTCATCACCAACGGGCATTACGCCGATGTGGCTGTAGTTATCGCGGTCACTGACAAGAACCAGGGAACACACGGGCTCTCGGCATTTGTCGTGGAGAAGGGAACTCCCGGCTTCCGGCCCGGCAAGAAGGAAAACAAGCTCGGCCTCCGAGCCAGCGATACCAGCGAACTCATCTTTGAGGACTGCATAATCCCGGCGGAAAACCTGCTCGGCAACGAAGGCGAAGGGTTCATCGACGCAATGCGAGTCCTCGACGGCGGCAGGATTTCGATCGCAGCCCTGGCGCTCGGCATCGGCCGCGGCGCGCTCGATGCCGCATTGAAGTATGTCAAGGAGCGCCGCCAGTTCGGTAAGGCCATTGCGGAGTTCCAGGGAATACAGTGGAAGCTGGCCGACATGGCGACCGAACTGGACGCCGCCCGGCTTCTCACCCAGCGAGCGGCCGTGCTCAAGGATGCAGGCAGAAAGGTGACGCGCGAGTCGTCAATGGCCAAGCTCTTCGCCAGCGAGGTTGCCGTCCGCATCTGCGATGAGGCCGTGCAACTCTTCGGCGGCTATGGTTTCATCAAGGATTACCCGGTTGAAAAGTTCTACCGCGACGTCAAGCTCTGCACCATCGGCGAAGGCACGAGCGAGATTCAGCGAATGGTGATCGCGCGGGAGATTCTCAAGGTTCATCCTTCCCGCGGATAGCCGGCCCCGACCGTCATGAACAGCCCCACTGTCTGAATCAACCGGGCCATTGAGGAATTGGAATGGGAAGCTCCGTCAAGATCGTCGAGTGTCCCCGAGATGCCTGGCAGGGCTTGCCCGCCATGATCCCGACTGAATTGAAGGCCAGCTATCTGCGCCGCCTCGTGTCGGCGGGATTCAGGCACATCGATGCGGTCAGCTTCGTCTCGCCCACTGCAGTTCCCCAGATGGCCGACGCCGAAAAAGTGCTCGAGCTCATGGATCCTCCCAAGGATGTCGAAGTGATCGGCATCGTTGTGAATCAGAGGGGAGCCGAGCGGGCAATCAAAACCGGCGCAGTCCGAACGCTTGGATTTCCTTTTTCCATTTCGCCGCAATTCCTAAAGCGCAATCAGAATCAAACCCAACGTGAAGCCCTCGATACGCTGCAGGAGATCGGCGCAATGGCGCGCGATGCGGGCATGTCACTCGTGGCCTACGTCTCGATGGCTTTCGGGAATCCCTATGGGGATGAATGGCGGATTTCCCAGGTTTCAGAAGCGTGCGACAGGTTGACCGACGCGGGTGCTCAGGCGATCTCCTTGGCTGACACGGTGGGTCTCGCTGAACCCGGCCAGGTTGAAGATGCTCTGGGCTGTATCTTCTCGAAGCCCGGCGCACCCGAGATCGGCGCTCATCTGCATGCGCGGCCTCACGGCGCAGCGGCAAAGATTCGCTCAGCCTACCTGGCTGGATGCCGGCGTTTCGATTCCGCCATCGACGGCCTGGGCGGATGCCCCTTCGCGCAGGATGCTCTCGTCGGAAATCTCGCCACCGAAACCCTGATTGAGGAACTCCGAAATCTGGGAGCGGAATTGCCCAGGCTCGAACCCCTCGATGAATTGATCGACACCAACACAGAGATGGCGCACAGTTATGGAGAGGTACAGCGTGGCTGATCCAACCATCCTGATTGCGGATGATGGCAATACTCGAACCATCACGCTCAATCGCCCAGAGCGCCGCAACGCCATCACTCCGGAGATGCAGACGGATTTAATCGCAGCCTTCGAAGACGCCGCTGCGGCCACTTGCCGTCTTGTGGTGCTCAAAGGCGCGGGCGAGTCGTTTTGCGCTGGCCTAGATCTCGCAGTACTCCAGAACATGCAGGATAAGACCGCGGCCGATCATCGAGCCGATGCCGAGCGCATCGCCAAAATGTTCCGCACGCTCTACGAACTCCCCAAGCCCACCATCGCCGCAGTCCACGGAGCTGCAATTGCCGGCGGTACCGCCCTGGCCACCTTATGCGACTTCACCCTGGCTGTGCCTGCCGCAAAGTTCGGCTACACCGAGGTGCGCATCGGCTTTGTGCCCGCAATCGTTTCGGCTTATCTCGCTCTTCAGATCGGCGACAAGCAGGCACGCGACCTGCTGCTGACCGCCCGCTTCTTCGACGCCGCGGAAGCCCACCGACTCGGCCTTGTCAATGAAGTTGTCCCTCCCGAAGTCCTTGCAGAGCGCGTGCGTGCCCTTGCTCACATGCTGGCCGCAAACAGTCCGGAGTCGCTCGCGGCCACCAAGCGCCTGATGGCCGCGCAAAACAAGCCCTGGCTCGATGCGGCCATCGAGACGGCACTTGACGCGAACGCACGCTCCCGTGAAACAGCCGATTTTCGCGAGGGAATTGCAGCGTTTCTCGAAAAGAGAAAACCGCGCTGGACAAGAGAGCCCTGATCTTCCTTAAGCGATTGCATCCGCAAAGTGCACCGGCGCGCCGGTACTGCGCTCCACTTCCTCGCGCGTAACGCCCGCTGCCAACTCGACCACTTCAAAGCCCTTGGGCGCAGTATCCATCACGCACAGGTCTGTAATCACGCGGTTCACCACGCGCTTGCCCGTGAGCGGCAGTGTGCATTCTTGTAGAATCTTGGCGCTGCCATCCTGGGCAGTGTGTTCCATCACCACAATCACCCGCTGCACGCCTGACACAAGATCCATCGCCCCGCCCATGCCCTTCACCCGTTTGCCGGGAATCATCCAGTTCGCCAGGTCGCCGCGCTCAGACACCTGCATTGCCCCCAGAATCGCAAGGTCGATGTGCCCGCCTCGAATCATGGCGAATGAGTCCGCGGATGAAAACGTCGATGCGCCCGCAACGAAAGTGACGGTCTGTTTGCCCGCGTTGATCAGGTCGGCGTCCACTTCATCTTCGGTCGGGAATGGCCCCATCCCCAGCAGTCCGTTTTCTGACTGAAGGGTCACCGTCATCTCCTTGGGAATGAAATTCGCCACCAGCGTAGGAATCCCGATTCCCAGGTTCACATAGAACCCATCTCTCAGCTCTCTTGCGGCGCGTTCTGCCATCTGCTCACGACACCATGCCATGGCTTATCCCTCTCGCGTCGTTCTCTTCTCTATCCGTTTTTCCGGGTTTGGATTGTGCACCAGCCGATGAACAAAGATTCCCGGCGTATGAATCTCGTCCGGATCCAATTTGCCCGGCTCGACGATGATCTCTGCTTCTGCCACTGTGATCTTGCCGCAGGTGGCGGCGTTGGGGTTGAAGTTTCGCGCCGTGCGCCTGTAAATCAGGTTGCCGTAACGATCGGCCTTCCACGCCTTCACCAGTGCCAGGTCGGCCTGAATGCCGCGCTCCAGAATGTAGGTGTGTCCATCGAATTCCTTGTGTTCTTTTCCTTCGGCCACCAGTGTGCCCACACCCGTTCGCGTGTAAAAGCCCGGAATTCCAGCCCCGCCCGCTCTCATGCGCTCGGCCAGCGTGCCTTGCGGAGCAAACTCAACCTCGAGCTCTCCGCTTAGATATTGCCGCTCAAACTCGTTGTTCTCGCCCACATAGCTTGAGATCATCTTCTTCACCTGGCGCGTCTCAAGCAGCAACCCAAGCCCCCACCCGTCCACTCCCGCGTTATTGCTCGCGATGGTCAGGTTGCGCACGCCCGTATCGCGCAGCGCAACAATCAGCGCCTCGGGAATGCCGCACAAGCCGAAGCCGCCGATCGCCAGCAGCATCCCGTCTCGCACGATTCCTTTCAGTGCTTCACGCGCGCCCGGGTACATCTTCGTCAATCCGGACCGCCGTTCAAAAGATGCTTCCCCCATGGATCCTGCCCACCTTCGCGAGAGTTGCGCGGAGACGATTATATGCGACCCTAGGTGCAACATTCGACAGCATCGATGCACTTCGCAGTCGTGCTCGATTCCAGCTACCGGTCCCCGCTGCAATGGCACTCTCGTCCCGCCTACCTCAGCCGGTAAAGCACAACAATGCTCGCAAGTATCAAGAGAGCAGCAGCCTCTGCGGCGAGATTCAGGTCGATCAGTCGCTCAGAACCGAAAATCACAACCCTCAGCGGTGGAATCCCGTTGGGGTCGTGGAGTCCGCCGCCGTAGAGATCTCGTGCGACGAATGCAACAACGCAACTCAGCATCGGGATCGACGCAAGGATGGCCGCGAGGTAAAAGCGCTGCTCCTGATAGGAGCCCGGCGTCAGAATCATCGCCACTTCCACAGCAGACAACATCGCATAGCTGATCGCCTGCCAGACCAGATGGAAGCGTGCATGCCTGAGCCATAACGGATTGCTCGCATGGGTGCGATTCAGATCAATCGCGAGCGTGCCCATGCCCTGCGCCCCGCAAAGCGCCGAAAGCAACCACCGGGCAATCGTTGCGTGGCTCAATCCTCAAGCTCCTCGGAGTCGATGAAACACCTTCGCCGCCATCGCTTAGAGGCCCCGCAGGGAAGCAGGCTCATACGCAGGTTCCAGTGGAAGAGTGACTGCAATCCAGGCTCCGCCCGAGTTGCGATTGCCGGCTGTCACGCTGCCCCCGTGCGCCCGGGCCACCGCATCCACGAATGCCATTCCCAGTCCGTGCCCTCTCGATGCGCGGCCCTTCACGCGGCGCTCAAACAAATGCCGCAGAACCTCATCATCGAATCCAGGCCCGTTGTCTTCAAGACGCATGACGGCAGTATCGTCTCTCGCGCGAAGACTGACGGTAACGGTGCTGTGATCTGGCAGGTGCTTCAGCTCATTGTCGAGCAGGTTCGCAACCATGCGATGAATCAATGAGGCGTCCGCCTCAACCCGCACCGGGCCGTCGTCGCGAAGTTGAACCTTGATCCCCTTTTCCGACATCGATGGCTCATAGAGGTCAGTCATTGTGCGCATCAATTCAGTCAGATCGATCTCGGTCCGCGTCAGGCGAAGCGCGTCCGCTTTGGCTTCCGCAACATCCAGTGACATGTTCAGGAAATCCGTTAGCCGGTCGAGTTCTTCGATCGCCGAGACGATTGGCTCGGCGTGTTCTCCATCCGTGGTCTCAGATAGCGACATCTCCAGTTTTCCGCGAATTGCCGTCAGCGGGCTTTGCAGATCGTGTGCGAGCGAGCCTGTGATCGTGTGCAACTGGTGCACGGAGTTCTCAATCCGGTCGAGCATCCCATTCAACGTCAGCGCGAGCTGACTCACCTCGTCGTTGCGCTCAGTTGTTGGTACTCGTTCAGTCAAGTCGGAATGACCGATCCGCGAAGCAGACTCGGTAATTTTCCGCACATGGCTTAGCATGCGCCTCGTCGTAATAAACACCACCGCAAAACCCAGCAACACCAGCAGCAGCCAGATCAAAATGAACCGGAAGCGCAGATTCTTCAGCACCCTCAGCTCGTCTCGCACTGATAGCCCGAGATAGATGCGGCTCCCGTCTTTGAAACCGACCGATGCTACTCGAAATGGAACTTCGAACCCCTGAACCTGCACGTCCGTCGGATGGCCTGGCAAGATCTTGGAGGAATGAATTGCCCGCAGGGCGGCGTCGCCGCTGCCGCTGCCGACCCACAAGCTCAATTTGCCATCCGCTCCCTCCTGAAGAAAGAACACAGAATCGCTCGATCCGCTTGCGTCTTCAGGTCGATTCGGCACCTCATGCTCTGCCAGCTCTGCCACCTCGCCAACAAAGAGGTTGTAGAGAGCGTCCTTTGGCGTGTGTTCCGCTACGTCCCCGAGTGTCCCCAGTTCCCCTGTTATCCATGTATCGGTACGCCGCTGAATATCGTTCGCAACAAATCGGTTCAGCAGCATAAACGCCAGGAGCGTCCCAACGGCAAATGCAAGCGTCGCCCACAGCGAAATGCGCCACGCCG
>PMXB01000235.1 GCA_003165935.1 Acidobacteriaceae bacterium
TCGGCCCATCCGCTGCGCACCTGAGGCCTCGCCGGACGCAGAACCAGCGCGTCGCCCTCGACCATCATCTCGGCCTGACCCTCCAGCCCCAACTGCTTCAATAGCGGCTTCGGGATCAGCACTCCCTGCGAGTTGCCCATGCGCCGGATCGTTACCTGCATCGTCTCACCTTCGTTATAACAATATTATAACGTAGCTCTCGCACTCGCGCCCTGTTCCCTTCTCCCTCTTCCCTCCTCCCTGCCTTACGTCCTCTTCCCCAAATCGTTCCTCCACACGTGCCCACTCTTCTCCAGCAGCCGATCTGAGCACTCCGGTCCCCACGTCCCCGCAAAGTAATTCGGAAACGCCTCCGGCGTCTTCGCCGCCCATGCCTGTAGTACCGGCGTGTACAGAGCCCACGTCGTCTCCACACCGTCCCTGTGCGAGAACAGCGTCTGGTCGCCCAGCATCGAGTCCAGAAGCAGCCGTTCATACCCGTTCGCGCTTGACTTCCCAAACGCCGCCGCGTAGTCGAAGTCCATATTCACCGGGCAAACGTCCATGTTCGGCGACGTCGGCACCTTCGCCCCGAACCGCAGCGCAATGCCCTCGTCCGGCTGAATCCTGATAGTCAGCAGGTTCGGCTGAATCTCCTGGCATGGCCCGCTCCCCGCCATCCGGTTGAAGATCAACAACGGCGGCTGCTTGAACTGAATCGAAATCTCCGTCGCCCGTTTCCTCATCCGCTTGCCCGCGCGCAGAAAGAACGGAACCCCCGCCCANNCGCCGCACTGCCTCCGCGTCAAAGCTCGACGGCGGCTCCATCGCCACAAAGCTCAGCAGCTCCATCATGTGGTTCTGCACCACGTCCCGCAGCGCGCCGGCCTTCTCGTAGAATGGCCCGCGCCCTTCCACGCCCAGCGTCTCCGCCGCCGTAATCTGCACATGGTCGATGTAATTCCTGTTCCACACCGGCTCGAACATCCCGTTCGCGAACCGGAACACCAAAATGTTCTGCACCGTCTCTTTGCCCAGGTAGTGGTCGATGCGGAACACCTGGCTCTCGTGGAACACCGCGTTCACCTGGCTGTTCAGCAGCCTCGCCGACTCTAGATCATGCCCAAACGGCTTTTCAATCACCACGGCCGTCTTCCCTTGCTCCGGCTGCGCCATCCCCTGCCGCCCCAGGTTCTCCACAATCCCCGCAAAAAACTCCGGCGCCGTCGCCAGATAAAACAGACGGTCACCCTCGATTCCCTTCTCCTTCGCAACCCGCTCCAGCTCCACCTTCAGCCCCGCGTAATCATCAGGTTCGTCGAACCGCAGCGGAAAGTAGCTGATGTGCTTCACAAACTCTTCCAACTTTGGGTCGGCTGCATCAACGCCGCCAAACTCAATGATCCCTGCCTTCATATCCGCGGCAAACTCATCTCCCAGCGGCCGACGCGCCACGCCTACAATCGCAAACTCCTTCGGCAGCAGGTCGTTCTGCCGCAGATGAAACAGCGCCGGCAGCAGCTTCCGCTTCGTCAAATCCCCCGACGCCCCAAAGATCACCATGATCCCTGGATCGGGAATCCTCTCTTGCCCTCGCTGCACCTGCGATAGATCTTCCGGCCTCACGCTCATTTGCCCTGTCGCCATCTCGTCTCCNNAGTTCGTAGTTCATAGTTCACAGTTCATAGTTCACTGTTCTCGGTCCACAATTCCCATGTCTAAACTCTCAGTCTTAAGCGCAGCCGCTCGCGGTCCCTGGTTTCCTTTCGCGTCTCCAATACAGCTCTGTGATCCAGACATCGTCGGCAGGAACTGTGAACTGCGAACTAAGGACTGTGAACTGCCTTTTCAGTCCTTCTTCACCGCATGTCCGCCAAACTCGTTCCGCATGATCGCCAGCATCCTGTCGGTAAAGTTGTTCTGCTCCCGCGACCGGATCCGCCGCATCAGCGACTCCGTAATAATCGGCGCGGAAACGTTCAGGTCAATCGCCTCAATCACCGTCCACCGTCCCTCGCCAGAGTCCTCCACAAACGCCTCCAGCCCATCCAGCGTCGGATTCTTCGCCAGTGCATCCGCCGTCAAATCCAGCAGCCAGCTCCGAACCACGCTCCCATAGCGCCAGATCTGCGAGATCTGCGGAAGGTCAAGCCCCAGCTCCTTCTTCGTCTCCATGATCGTGAAGCCCTCGGCATAGGCCTGCATCATCCCGTACTCAATGCCGTTATGCACCATCTTCACAAAGTGCCCTGCCCCCGCCGGTCCAACATGCCCCCAGCCCAAGTCCTTCGCCGGTGCCAATGCTTCAAAAATCGGCTGCAGATAATCCACCGGATCCTTGTCCCCGCCGATCATCATGCTGTAGCCCTCCTTCAGCCCCCACACCCCGCCCGAGGTCCCCACATCCACAAACTGAAACCCCTTCGCCGTAACTTCCGTGTGCCTCCGCTGCGAGTCCTTGTAATTCGAGTTTCCCCCATCGATCAGGATGTCCCCCGGACCGATCAGCGCCTCCAGCTTCGCAATCGTGTCGTCCACCGGTTTACCTTGCGGAACCATGATCCAGATGGCCTTCCGCCCCTTCAGTTGCTCCGCCAAATCTTCCAGCGAAGACACTCCCACGTTCCCCGTAGCCGTCAACTTCGCCACCGCGTCCGCACTGAAGTCGAAGCCCACCACCTGGTGCCCCGCCAGCCGCAGCCGCTCGGCCATGTTCCCGCCCATCTTGCCCAGCCCAATCATTCCAAGTTGCATAACGCCTCCAGTTGTTTTCCTATTGCCTATTGCCTAGTCCCTATTGCCTAGTCCCTCAGTCCCTTAGCCTCTTACAACACTCCCAAAACCCTCAGTTCTTCTCTCAAACTCCCCGCGCCCTTGAACACAATCCCCTTCATCCCCACCGCAATCGCTGCCGCCACATTCTGTTCCCGATCATCGACAAAAAGAATCCGCCCCGCAGGCCGCCCCAGAATGTCGAGCGCCCGGTGATAGATCGCCGCATCCGGCTTCCGCAGTCCCAGGTAGCACGAGCTCAGCGCCACGCTTATATGCTCGCGAATCCCAAACTCCCTGAACCGATACTCATTCGTCTCGCGCGCCTCGTTGTTCAGTACGCCCACCATGCACTTCTTCGATGCCGCAACTTCCTGCAGGATTCCCATTGCCCCGCCCGGCAACAGGCTCGACTGGCTCAGCATGAACGAGAAAAATGCTCCTCGCGAAAAGCTGCGCTGCTCGTTGAAGATCACGTGTGTCAGATATTCCTTGCCCGTAATCGCGCCACGCTCCCACGCCGCATCGACCTCGGCATGACGCGCCTCCAGGCCCGTCAAATCCAGATCGAACTGTTTGGCTGCTCGCGCGCGCTCGTCGCGATCCCACCCATTGGTGAGCAGAACTCCGCCTACATCGAAGAGGATCACGTCGAAGGGGAACATCGGCGCCTTTCAGTATCGCTGCCTGCAATCAATCTCCGATGAAGGCTCGCGAAAAGTGCAAAAGAGCTTTGTATCAGGGCATGACTTCAGTCGTGCCAAAAAAGGCCACCAAAGAATTGGGCTTCAGCCCCTGCAAAT